>CAWDPB010000124.1:0-82843 GCA_963804075.1 uncultured Acidobacteriaceae bacterium
CAAATACAACGTAGGGCTCGATCAGATCGGAACCATCTCCTGCAACAGGCGAATGCTCATAGTCCCAAGGGCGCAATGGCGGAAGCAAGTCGACTCTGCCCATCTATGCCACCGACCACTTTTCCTCGCGAAAGAATACAAGGATCTGGTGGTCGTGGTCCGCAATGGCGCGCCGGTCCGCCTGTCCGATCTGGGACACGTGACCGATGCCAACGAAGACGTGCGGAATCTCGGCCTCGCCAACGGCGTTCCCATGGTGGTAATGCAGGTCAACCGCCAGCCGAACTAAGCTCGCCGAGCGATAGCCAATGAACAGAAGCCGCGCCTTTGGATTCGATCTCGGGGAATACTTCTTCCTTGATGGCCGCGACCACGACGTCGTATCCCTGAGCGCGGGCGGCTTCTAGGACGAGGAAGGGAAATTTTCCATTGCCTGCAATCAAGCCGATCTTCTTTGTCTGAGGCTGGTTCGTCTCGGGCTTGCTGGTCTCGGGATGGTACGTCTGGGACATCGACCCAGTGTAGAACGGCGGGGGTCTCAGAGAGCCGATTTGATAACCAGAAAAATAACCAGGGGCACCCCCCCCTCCCCGAAACCCAAATTCCCGTAAAACTTTTGGCAGCAGTCGCCTGCCCGCAAGGTATTCCGTAATAAAGAGTTAGCTTCGGAAGCCGCGTTTCTGAGGCTTGTCTTTACCTACTTTAGTAGGCATTTTTGGGAAAAAATTCGAGAAATATCCGCGCATTTATTCGACGCCAGCAAGTTTATCAAAGAGTTAACAAGCCTCCGGATAGAAACATCCGCGCTCTGGAGCGGATCGACGCCTGTGCGTAATCGAGCGTGGGTATTGTCGCGCGAACGTCAGAGGGCTGTCTGTGGGGGTGGTCACAGAAGATTTGTGAGGTTTCGAGGAACATCGATATTGAAAAAGGCAGTGGGAAGAGGTGGTGTGTCCCTGCCGAGGACGTAACCGCTCACCGAGCTTGCTTCCTGCGCGCATCGGATTTTCTTTTAAGCCGGGCGCGAACTTCCTCGGCGTCTATACCGCCGCTCCGGTCGAGCAATTCGAGCCGCTTACCGATTTCGCGATTGAGTGCTTCCAACCGCTCGTTCGGGAGCCGCTCCGCCTTGTCGAGGAACATAATCATGAGAACTCTTCGCTGCCGACGATGAGGCCCAGCTTCTCCCTACTGGGCAACTTCATGGAACCCCCAACTCGGAAACAACCGGAGAGTACGATACTGTTCCATCTTCCGGATCCGGATAGTTCCGAATATATTTTTCGGCTTCCGCGATAGACCTAGCTAAATACTTCAAAATGTCTTCGCCGTGCCTTTTGTCCGCATGCCAGCTGTCATAGGTATGGCGGAGCTTTCCATTTACGACTGCCAGCACATCGCCTCCCAGAACGCCTGCGTGCGTACCCCTCAAACACTCCAGCGCTTCCAAAATATCGAGGCGTGTGAACGCAACTCCGTTACAGTGTATTTCTTCTAGCGAACGCCCTCTTGCCTTTTCGATCTGGCGATATGACTCTGGAATAAGCACCGCGCGACCCTTCAACGAAAACTACTTAATCACTCCGCGCTCCGATTCTTCGATGAAGCGAATCAGCATTTCGACGTCTTCGCCGTGGTCCGCTTCGGCTTTTAGCTTTTCTAGCGCTTGCGATGTGTTTAGCTTCGAGGCGAGGAGCACTCGGTAGGCGTGGTGAATCTTGCGAATTCGTTCCTTGGTGAATCCGCGGCGCTCCAGACCAACGGAATTCAGGCCGTAAGCGTGCGTGCCACGTTCGGCGGAAGTTTTGGAAAACGGCAGCACGTCGCGCGTGATAGTGGTGCCTCCGCCGATGAAGGCATACTTTCCTATCCGCACAAAGTGATGCACCGGGCAGAGCGCTCCTACCGTCGCCCAATCTTCGACGGTGACATGTCCGCCGAGCGTGGCAGCGTTGGCCATGATGATGTGGTCGCCAATCTGGCAATCGTGCGCAATGTGCGTATAAGCCATGATGAGGTTGTGGCTGCCCACGCGCGTCACTCCATGGCCCTTGGTGGTGGCGCGGTTGATGGTTACATACTCGCGAATCTCGTTGTGGTCGCCAATCTCCAGGCGCGTGGGCTCGCCCTTGTAGGAAATATCCTGGGGAGCGAGGCCGATGGAGCAAAAAGGATAGAAGCGGTTGTCGGCGCCAATTTTGGTTGGGCCTTCGATGGCCACATGAGAAAGCAGGTGACAGCGCTCGCCGAGTTCGACGTCGGCGCCGACCACGCAATAGGGACCGATCTCACAGGAGGAGTGGACCTTGGCTTTCGGGTCGATGATCGCGGTGGGATGGATTGACATGGCTAAGCCGTGGTCAGTGGTTAGTGGTCAGTAAAAACCAGACGTCTTGAGCATGGTGAGGGATCGGACGGGCGGTCTTTCTGACCACTAGCCACTGATTACTGCGCACTATCCCTCCGCGTTCGCGACGGTCATTGATCTCGGCACCAGACGGCAGGTGACGGTGGATTCGGCGGCCACTTTGCCCTCCACGTAGGCCTTGCCTTCCAGGCGCGCAGCCGTCCTGCGCCAGGCTCGCACCTCTACCTCGATGCGCATTTGATCGCCGGGAACTACGGGACGGCGAAAGCGCGCTCGCTCGATTCCGGTGAACACCATCAGCATGTCGTCGCGATTGGGAACTTCGGTGAGCAGCAGCAATCCACCGGCCTGGGCGATGGCTTCGACGATCAGCACGCCCGGCATGATGGGCTTGTCGGGGAAATGCCCCGTGAAAAATGGCTCGGTGATGGTGACGTTCTTGAGCGCGACGATTCGCTTCATGCGCTCGAGCTCAAGCACGCGGTCGATCAGCAGAAAAGGATAGCGATGCGGGAGGATCTTGAGGATGTCGCCAATATCCATAGTCGTTTTCGGCGCGGACGGCGCTTCGGGCGTAGTTTGTAGGGCGTCAGTCATGCGGTTTATCTCGGCGCCAAGATTATACTTTAGCGCACTCTTGCGACAGGCCGATTGGAAAAACAAGAAGTCTAAGGGATCTCCAATTAAATTGGCGAAGAGCATGAACGACGGCGTACACAGGGACTCACTGAGGACCCCCATCCGCGCTGCCCATGCGATACTTACTGCATGGTTATGGTGGATGCAACGCCGCGGCTGGCGATCGATCCCAAGTCGGTAAAAGTGCATTTGACCACTGGCGACGGCGTCGAGATCGAATGGAAAGACGGCCACCGTTCCGCTTATACGTTCAAGTTCCTGCGGGATGCGTGCCCGTGCGCTCTATGCGAAGACGAGCGCGGGAAGACGGGACGCAAGCCGGGAGAAGCGGAGAAGCCTGCGCCCGGAACGCTTCCCATGTTCAAGGCGGCCACGAAGGCGTTGGCCGCGGAAGCGGTGGGAAAATACGCGCTCAAATTTTCCTGGAACGACAATCACGATCTCGGGATCTATTCCTGGGCTTTCCTGCGGGAAGTTTGCCCTTGCGCGGAATGCAGCGGGAAGCGTGGTTAAACGCAGCGAAAGAATTAAATGCGCTCGCTCAGCTGCCTGGCTAGAGCGGTTGCAATCGAGTGAAGTTCCGAGAGCTGGCCTTTCTGAAATTCGATTCCCTGGCGGTCCAAGTCTTCTTGCACGGCGCGGCAGAGCTGGTAGGCGGCGCGAACGCGTTCGGAAGCCAAGAAGCGGGCCAAAATCCGGATTTGTCATTTGGGCAAAACGGGCCGCAGCCGATTGCTGGGCGACCCAGGCTACGTTGCGCACGCGGTTAAGCGCGGTGCGAAAATCGCCGAGCAGGCGGGCGTCCACCTCATCGGAAAGAAGAAGGTTTTCGAAGGCGCGCAAATCGGAAATCGCGGTTTCCAGCTTGGCTGCAATTGCGGAATTCTTGTTCGACTTACCCGCCACGGATCCCCCTGCAACATTTGAGACTAATCGACCCGGTTCGCCTCGGAAAGATTCCAAAGGGTCAATGTCGTAACGAAAGATACGAAGCGGACCGGTGACGCAGACCGCTAGCGGGGGACCGGCTGTTCCGCAGGTTTGGCGGCAGCTGAGACCGGGGAAGTTGGAAGAGCCGGAGATGATTCCTGCCGCAGGACAACGATATCGACACGCCGGTTCAGGCCACGGCCCTCGGCGGTTCGATTCGATGCGATGGGATGAAACTCAGCATAGCCAGCGGCGCTGAGGCGGGCGGGATCGTAGCCTTCGCGGACCAGCATAAGCCGCACGATTTCCGTGGCGCGGGAAGTGGAAAGCTCCCAGTTCGAGGAGAACTGGGAATTGTGCACGGGCACGTTGTCGGTGTGACCTTCTACGCGCAGTCCGCAGTTGTGCTGGCGAAGCATGGTGGCGATGCGGTCAAGAGCCTGCTGCGACGCGGCTTTCATCAGGGCGGAACCGCTTTCAAAAAACCCGACTTCACGCAGGCTGATCACCAGGCCATCGGGATCGCGGCGCATAGCGATCTCCTTACGCTCGATTTCAGCGGCGAGAGTTGCAGCCAACTCCGCCTGGAGTTGCGCCAAATCTCCATCCTCCTTGCTGCCAGCGAGTGCGCCGTCTGGATGTGAAGTGACGCGGCCGACGCCGGCGTTGAGTTCCATGTTTTCGATGGCTTGCACATTGCTGAAGGGCATGGGCTGGCTGAGGTCGACAGGCACCTGTGTAGTGGAAGCCTGGAAGACGCCCATTTCCTGAAAGGCAACCTGAATGGCCAGCGCCAGTTTTCCGACCTTTCGCTTGTCGACCTGGGAAGACGCGTAGAGCACGACGAAAAAAGCGAAGAGCAGAGTAATGAAATCGGCATAGGAAACCAGCCAACGCTCGTGGTTGACGTGGCGGATGCGTTTCTTGCGGCGGCTCATGCGTCCAGCTCCGGAGCCTCTGGCGGGGGCTTGCGGGCTTCGCTGAGAAAGCCTTGCAGCTTGGTCTCGAGGATGTGCGGATGCATGCCATCGAGAATGGAGAGCACGCCTTCGAGTGTCATCTCGCGGAGGATCTGTTCTTCGCGGATTCGAATTCGGAGTTTGCCGGCTGCCGGCAGGAAGAAAAGATTGGCGGCGCCGACGCCATAAATCGTGGCCACAAAAGCGACGGCAATTCCCCGGCCGACTTCATCGATTTTGTCGAGGTGCTGCATCACCTGGATCAGGCCCGAGCACAGCTCCGATAATGCCAATGGTCGGCGAGAAGCCACCAGCCGACTCAAAGAGCTGAGGAATTTTCTCTTCCTCTTCTTCTTTGTTGTCGAGTTCGAGTTCCATAATCTTGCGGAGTTCCTGCGATTCGGTGCCGTCGACTGCCAGCATCAGCGCGCGGCGGAGAAAGGGATCCTGGACTTTGCCGGTTTCGCTGTCGAGCGAGACCAGACCTTCGCGGCGGGCCTGATTGGCATACTTGACGAGCGCGGTGACCGTCGCCTGTGCGTTCTGGGCGGGCTCGACAAATACTATGCGCCAGCCGCCTGAACCCGCCGAGGACGACCGGACAGCGGGTATTGGATCAGGATCGCGCCCATTGTCCCTCCGAACACGATCATGGCTGCGGTCGGCTGCAGCACCTGGCCCAGATTGCCGCCCTTCCAGCAGCAAGCCGAGCAGGATGCCACCGAGGGCAAGCATCAAACCGGCGAGTGTTGCCTTATCCATGAAGGTTCCTACTTCTCTGCCGTTTATGCACGGTTGCTGTGGTTCGCGTCTGGCATGAGCGGAGTGGCGGCGCGATTGTCCCACCAGCGCATGATTCCCTGGAGAACGGAGCGGCGGAACTGGACAATGCGTTCCAGAACCTCGTGCGCACTCTCGCGAACCACGATCTTCTCGCCATTCACCAGGGTGATGACGGTGTCCGGAGATTGCTCGACGAATTTCACCAAATCCGAGTTCACAGCGAGCGGATGATTGTTGAGGCGGGTGAGTTGAATCATGCTTGGCTCCTGCTATGGGCTGCGGGGAATGAGGATTCCGGCAGCCAACAAGGCTTCTTTATGAGTGATCGGCTTGCCGGGCAGAGCACAACGAAAGAGAGTGGACAGGCCCGGTTACCGGCGCACATGACCGTTCGCTACTTGCGGAAATAAAGCCGGAAACTGCGCCGCCGATGATGGTGGTTGAAGGCAGTTGGGTTCCGCAGGACAAACGGAACGAGCTCCGGGAACGTTTCGGGGACGGATTCCAGAACGGAACCATCCATACCCAAAGAAGGAGCACAACCATGGCACTCACTATTTTGAACAACATCGCGGCGCTGGCGGCGGAGAACCAGCTGAACATCACGAATAACAGTCTCAACACGACCTTGGAACAGCTGTCGTCGGGGTCACGCATCAACAGCGGCGCGGACGATCCCGCGGGACTGGCGATCGCGAACGGACTGGAGGCCAACATCAGCGCGCTGACGCAATCGGCCAGTAACGCCACGGATGGCGTCGGCGAATTGCAAGTGGCAGACGGGGCCTTGTCGCAGGTCACGACGCTGCTCGACCGCGCAGTCACGCTGGCGACCGAATCCGCCACCGGCACCGTATCGAATTCGCAGCGCACCGCTCTGGACGCCGAGTATGAGTCGATCAAGGCGGAAATCGACAGCATTGGTTCGACGACCAACTTCAACGGCGGCCAGGTATTCACAAACCAAACTCTCAACGTTTTCTTGAGCGATGGCAGCACTTCGGGCAGCAGCACGATCGGCGTGGCCACCAATTCGCTATCCTCGACCGGCCTCGGGTTAGGCGGGACGCAGGCTGCCGGCACGCTCACACAGCAGCAGGCCGCCGCAGCCACCGCCTCCACCGTGACCTTGAACGGCGGTGCTTTTCGTGGGATCAACCGCAGCGAACGCCACCCTGACAGGGCCTGCCAATAACTTCCAGGGAATTCAAACCGCCACGGCTACTTTGAATGGCGGCGCTTTCACTGAATCGACGCAAAACACCTCGACGATCACGTTCACGGGCGGGGGGCCCGTGGCCGGCGACGCGTACACCATCGGCGGCACCACGTACACCTTTGTGGCGGCGGCCGGCATCGGCGCCGATAATACTCCGAACGACATTTCCGTAGGCGCCAACGAAGGCGCAGCGATCTCCAACCTCGAGGCGGCCATCAACGGCACCGGCACAGCTCACACTACAGAAGGTGCTGGAACGACCGCAGTGACTGGCGTGACCGCCTCGGTCAACGGCGATGTCCTGACGGTGACGGCGAACGTGAACGGTACTGGTGGAGCCAGCACGACGGTCGCCAAGACCGGCGCGAACTCAGGATCGGAAACTGCCACGCTTGCCAATACTTCCGGGACCAATGGGTCCACTGTGACCATTGGCGGCACGACTTACTCTTTCGTCAGTGCTCTCAGCACGACCCCACCGAACGGTACGACCGCCGTCGAGGTGATCGGCGGGGGCGGCACGGGCGCCACTGCGGCGGTCGAGGCGACTGCGCTTCAGAACCTGGAATACGCGGTCAACAACTCCGCCGACGGGACGCGAGCCGATGGCAACGGCGCCGGGACCAACTTCAGCACCGGGACTGTGGCCAACACGCAGGCCAAAGCGGGAAGCGTGACCGGCGGAAACACCGCCACTTTCACCGCCGTGACGGCGGGCACAGGCGGCAACGCCGTCGCGACTTCAGTGGGCGGCGGCGTCGGCAGCTTCAACGGTACGACGTTCGCCGGCGGAGCCGCGGCCGACACGGTCACCGTCGGGGGCAGCACGTACACGTTCGTCGCGAACTACAGTGCGACGGCGAACACCGTCGTCGTCGGCGCGAACCTCGCCGCGAGCCTGACGCACCTGGAGGAAGCGGTCAACAACGGGCCCGCAGGGACGGGTTCAGGCACGGATTACGCCTCCGGTACCGCGGCCAATACACAGGCGACCGCGGGCACACCAGCCAACGGAGCGCTGACCTTTACCGCCGAAGTGGATGGCGCTGGCGCAACCAACGGGAACGCCTCGTTGACAACGGGTAACTCCATTGCCACGACTTCGTCGATCGCCAACGGCGGCGGCTTTGCCGCCACCACCTTCGAGAACGGGAGCAACGGCAACACGGTAACGATCGGTAGCACAACTTACACTTACGTGAACGCGCTCAGCCACACTGCTACGCAAGGAGAAGTGCTGGCCGGAGCGAACGAGACCGCCAGCTTGGCTAACCTGGTGGCGGCCGTGAACCACGGCGCAGGCAGCGGCACGACCTACACCGAGGCTTCGGCCAACGCCTCGGCTACGGGCGCCGCCGGCGCCACGACGGCCACCTTTACCGCCAGCAGCACGGGAACCGGCGGCAACACGATTGCCGCCACGCTGGGAGCTGACTCCGCCGGCGTTACGGTGGGATCGTTCACGGGAACCGGCGGCGTGGCCACCGCTACCTTTACAGGAGGCGCCAACTCGATTAACGCCGGCGGTCCAGCCGCGCCCGGCGACACAGTGACCGTTGGGAACAAGACCTATACCTTTGTGGCCGCCCTAACCAACACCACGGCCAACCAAGTGCTGGTGGGAGCCAACAACGGCGACAGCTTGCAGAACCTAGTGGCAGCCATCAATGGCGTCAACGCCAACTCCGGGACTCAGACGGGGGCCGGCTATCAGTACAGCACAGCCACCCAAGTCAACAGCCAGGTCACGGCCGCGTACTCGACGCCGAGTGCAACCCCGACCGTCACCCTGACGGCGATCACTGGCGGCACGGGGGGCAACTCGATCGCGACCACGACCACCGGCGGCGACAACACGTTTGCCGCCACCGACTTAACCGGCGGAGGAACGACCACCAACGATCTGCTCAGTAGCGCCGACGCGCAGGCGGCGTTGACGCTGATCAACGCAGCAGTCGCCACGGTCGCCAGCTTGCGCGGCAACATCGGCGCGACGGTAAACCGGTTACAGGCAGCTTCGAGCATCATCAACAACCAAACGCAGAACCTGACTTCGGCGGAGAACGACGTCACCGCGGCGGACATCCCCACCACGGTGGCTAATCTCTCGCAATATTCAATTCTGGAGCAGACCGGCATTTCCGCTCTGGCCCAGGCAAACCAGCAGGACCAGCTTGTGCTGAAACTGCTGCAATAACACGGGGTTTCGGCACCGTAGGAGGCGGCCAACCAGCCGCCTCCTTGTGCTATTCCGGAGTAACGGGCCATGAGTATTGGAGCGTTAGACGGCTTTTCGCCAGCGAGTGGTGCACAGGCTGCGAACGCAAGTACTGGTTCGAACCGTGCCCAGGCGCGTCCCCAGTCGGGCGTGGCACAAGAACCGGGCCAGACCGTTTCTGGAAATTTGCCAGGGCAACAACCTCCGGTCGAAGAAAATTCGTCCCCAACCGACGAACTGCCCCAAGATGTCGTCGAAGTGCATCAGGATTCCGAGGTTAAGAACCAGATAATCGTCGAGTATCTGGACAGAGCCAAAAACGTGATCTTGCAAATTCCCAGTGACGAAGAGCTCAACGTGGAACATGGCATCGCCCAGGAGTTAGAGCAGGCGGCGAAAGTGCGCGCCACCCAGGCGACCACGGCAGCGGCCAGCGAAGGAGGAAAAAGTCATGGGGATTAGTTTTAATGCGTCGAGTCTGTTGAGCGGCAATGGGATCAATGTCAGCTCTATTGTGCAGGAGATGCAGGCGGCCGAAAGCGGGCAGGCGACCGCCTGGCAGGGCGATCTGACCACGCTGCAAACGCAGGCGACCGCGATCACCGGCATCAATACCGATTTGTCGAATCTGCAAAGCGCGTTGCAGGAGTTTTCCGGATCGAGTTCGGTGTTCAAGCAGCTGACCGCCAACTCGTCGGAGTCGGCGATCGTGACTGGCGCCGTACAACCAGGCGCTGCCGCCGGTAACTACAGCGTGGTGGTAAGTTCGTTAGCATCGGCCGGCACTCCTACACGGCCGCCGTGCCGAGCGCGAGCAGTTCGATTCTGCCCTCCGGCCAGACCAGCGGAAACCTCACGTTCCAAATTGGAGGTTCGGGTGGAACGACGGCCAACATCGCCATCACAGCCGGTAGCAACGACACGCTGACCACGCTCGCCCAGTCCATCAATTCGCAGAGCGCGAAAAACAACTGGGGCATCACGGCAAGCGTGGTAACGGACGCGACCGGGGAGCGGCTCGCCATCTACAGTCAGGCGACCGGCGGTACAGGAGCACTTTCGGTCTCGAATAACACCACCAGCCTGAGTTTTGAGCCGCCGGTGGGGGGCACCGACGCCGAGATCACTGTGAACGGCATCCCCTACGCGAGCACGAGCAATACTGTAACCGGAGCCATACCGGATGTGACTCTCAGCTTGACGAGCGCCGACCCGGCCACACCAGTCGAGATCTCGGTTGCGCCGGACACGAACACGATCGACAACGCGATCGACAATTTTGTTACCGAATACAACACGGTGGTCGGCGACATCAACACGCAATTTACGGTCAATTCCTCGACTAACACGGAAGGCCCGCTGGGGGCCGACGTCAACTTGCGCACGCTGCAATCCAGCTTGGCCAACGACGCTGCCTACGCGACCACGGACTCGACTTCGCAAAGCAGCGGCTTTTCGAACCTGGCCGCGCTCGGCATTACCGTGAACAACGACGGCACCCTGACCGTCGACACCGACACGCTCAACAACGCCGTGACTTCGAATCCGGCGGCGGTCGCGAATTTCTTCAGCAATTCGAACTCGACTGGGTTCGCCGACAATTTCGCGAACGACCTCAATAACCTGACTGCTCCGGCAACCGGTGTGCTCAACGCGGATCTGGCGTCGAACCAGCAGCAGCAAAGCGACCTGAACACCGATATCAGCGCTTTTCAGACGCAATTGGCATCCCAGGCGACGGCCTTGACCCAGGAACTCGATCAGGTAAACGCCAGTCTCGAAGAGTACCCTTTTCTCCTGCAGCAAGTGACCGCTGAACTGGGATCGCTGAACTCCGGCGGCTCGACCACCGGCACGCTGCCAAGCACCAACACCACGCCTACTTCGGGCACGCCAACGATCGGAACCAGCGGCGCGAGCGGTACTAGCGGTACAAGCACTTAATCGAAAGGCTAACTGGATGAATGCGCAACAGTCTTATCGCGAAGCCGGAGTCTTGGGCGCAAGCCCGGTGGAACTGACCATCCGGCTCTACGAGAAAATGATTGACGATCTGCGGCAGGTCTCGGATGCAATCGAAAAAAAGGAAGTCCGGCGGCGCACGGACCGCATCAAGCACGCCATTCTGATCGTCGGCCATCTCGAGTCCTCGCTCGACTTCGACAGGGGTGGCAAGGTCGCCCGGAACCTGGAGCTTTTATACCAGACGTTGCGCTGCCGCCTGCTGCACTTGCAGTTCCATCCCTCCACGCAAGGCGCTGCGCAGCTGGTCACCGATTTGCTCGCCGTGCGCCAAGCATGGGTCGAAGTTCAGCGTTCCGAAACCCCGGCGGCGGCACCCTCCCAGCGAGAAAACGGCGCGGCTGCAGCGGTGTATGGCGCAGCCAATGCCGATCAGGCACACTTGGACTGGCGAGGATGACGCCGAGTGCGATGCCGCCTTCTGGTCCGCTGGACGCGCTGGGGACGTTGCGCGCGGTGAATGAGAATCTACGCTCGGCGCTGGTTCGTCTGCGCCCCGAGCAAACGCAATGTTCGTTGATCAAGCCTGAGGAATTATCCGCTCTGGTGGCCGAGCTTCGCCGCGCCGCGGAATGTGTGCGGACTCCGCAGGCGCAGTCGGAAGCAACTGCAGCGCTCGAATACCGCCGCAATCTCGACCGGCTGAGGCAGATTCTCCCTGGCTTGCACTTGCGCCTGCTAGCGGAGAAGTCCCAGCTGGAAGCGGCGCGAACCCAAGTCGCAGCCGCCGATGCCTGGGCGTGCGCGAGCAAGAAGACGCTTTGAGCGGGGAACTCGCTCGCGGCCAAGTAGTGTCCTAACCTTCCTTCCTTTACCATGGGAGCCAGAAAAACACTCAAACCGCAAAAACTCGCAGGAAGGGGGAGGCTTTGCCAAGCACTTGGTATTCTCTGCGTTTTCCTGACTCCGGGGTGAAAGTTAGATTGGGAGATTGCCCCGGCCCCGCATGAGCATGCGGCCTGCTCCGAATCTGCTGCCTATCCTTGAGTCAGGTAATTGAAGAGAGTGCCCTGACTCGAAATCTTGCTGATCGCCTCAAGGGCGGCCTGGGTATCGGTCTGGTCCTGCGCGAGCTGGTTGGCGGCGTCGGCGAGGTCGACACCGCCAATCGTATTTTGCTGCTGCGCAAGTTGCAGCTTAACGGCATTCAGGTACGTGGTTTGCGATTGCGCCTGGTCCATTGCGTTGCCGTAAAAGACGCTTTGGGCCGAAAGGTAGTTTGCGGCCGAGGTCAGGGAGGTGACCGCGGTCTCGATGCCGCTGTTCGATTGGAGAGCCTGAATCAGCTGATTGAGGGCTAGAAACACGCTGTTGCCAGAGGCGGAAAAAAGCTGCGACCCGGGCTGGTTGATTTCGATCTGGTATCCATCGCCGACCGAAACCTTGTTTACATCGCCGTTGCCATTGTAAGTCACGCCCGAACCTGAAGGATCGACGGGGTTGACCGTGTAAGGAGCCTCGCTGGTGACCGTGCCTCCAAACAGATAGGTTCCCTGATACGAAGTGTTGGCGAGCGAAATGACCTGGCTCTGAATGCCCTGCAATTGGCTGACGATGGCGGCACGGTCGCTCGCGGAAAGCGTGCCGTTGGCGCCTTCCACCCCCAGGCTGACGGCTTGTTGAAGCGCGGTTTGGACGGAGCTCAGCGTAGAGTTGGCTGCCGATAGCTGGCTATTGATCGTGCTTAGATTTTGAAGATAGCCGGCATTGAATCTCGTCTGGTCGTTGTTTTCGATCAGCAGGGCTGCGGCGGTTGGATTGTCAGAGGGCTCGTTCACGCTGCTTCCCGAAGCGATCTCGAGGGAAGCCTGCTGCTCCGCCAGTTGCGCCTGGTCGAGCGCAGCCAGCAGATCGGGCATGGAATTGGGATTAATGCGCATCGTTTCGTTCCTCCTTTTTCGTTTCAGTCGCTCCCTATGACTCGGCCGCACCCGTACCGAGGTTGACGGCATCCAGCAGCAGGTCGCCGATGGTCGATACCACGCGCGACGCGGCTTGATAGGCCGACTGATACTGGACCATGTTGGCCGCTTCCTCGTTGAGTGATACGCCGGAGACGCTCCCGCGCTGGTCCTGGAGCTGCTGCAGGATTTGGCTGGAGGCATCAGCGTCGGCGGAGGTGTTCGAGGTTGCGCTGCCGATTTGAAAGACCAGATTGGAGTAGGCATCGATGGGAGTATCGCCGCCGGAAACCTGCTGGTTCGCGACTGCTGCAAGGTTGGCCAGGTTGCCGTTGCTTCCTTGTGTGCCGTCGGAACTGGCGGCAATTCCAGAGGGATCCGTCATTACAACCTGCATGGCACCGGCCGCGCCGGTCACACCTTCGGGAGGTGTCGAGAAAATGTTGCCACCCTGTGCGCCGGACAGATCGAAGCCCCTGGCGTTCGCCGCGTTGGCCGCACTGGAAAGGCCCGCCGTCAGCTGGTCGAGCTGGCTGAGAACACCGGGAATTTCCTGGTCGCGAATCTGGATGGTGCCCGCCAGGCTGCCGCCATTCAGAGTGCCGGTGATGTCCTGGCCGCTGGAGGACAATACATGTTGCGTGCCATTGACGCTGGCCGTCGAGAGCGCAAAGCTCTGTATGCCGGAAACCAACGCCGTCCCGTTCGAAGTGGACACTTCAATGCCACCCTGGCCGGTCGAGATCACCTGCACGCCGACGAGGGTGGAGAGCTGGCGGACCAGGTTGGTCTGCTGATCGACAAGGGTGTTGGCGGGCTCACCTGTATCCTGCAGTTCGGCGATCTGCTGGTTGACGCTCGCGATCTGCGAGGTCAGGCCGTTGATCTGGCTTACGTCCTCGGTAACGGTTTGATCGAGATCGCCACGCTGGGTTGCGAGATTGGTGGAGGCGGTATTGAAGTCGGTGGCGAGGTTTCCGGCCGCGGTCAGAACCGATTGCCGCAACGCGAGGCTTGTGGGATCGGGCGAGAGCTGTTGCAGGCTGTTGAAGAAATTGGTGATGTCGGCGCCGATGCCGGTTGTCGCGCTGCTGAAGCCGGTTTGAATCTGTTGCAACTGGGTCAGCTGGCTGTTGAGGTAGCTGTTCTGCTGCGTTTCCTGATTGAGCTGGATTTCAAGAATTGGATCGCGCAGGCTCTGGACCTGGCTGAGCACGACGCCGGTACCAATGCTGAGCGAGTTCAGCACAATGGGCGCACCCGCTTCGAGGTCGGAGACTTCACGCGAGTATCCGGGAGTATTGGCGTTGGCTACATTGTTCGAGCTGGTTTCCAGTTCCTGCTGGCTCGCCGCGAGTCCACTCAACGCCACCGAAAGTGTTCCAAACAATCCAGCCATGCTTATCCTCCCGCGCGCACAGGCATTTCCCGGCTGAGGCCGCAGGGCGGCGAATAGGTTAGCGCACCGGAAGCGACGATGTGGTTCCAGACGGCCAGACTGCGCTGCATGTGGCGCAACAAAGAGCGGTGCACGCGCGTGAGATAACGAATGCGCGCCGAAAGAGCGTCCCATTCCACTGCCAGTTCGGTCGAGCGAGCAGCGTCGGAATTGTAGCCGGCAATGGACTGGGCCGGGATCGGACTCGATTTCAGGCGCTGCGCGGCTTGGGCGCGCAAGCGGTCTTCGAGCCGGCTCCACTGCCGGCAGAGTTCAGCCTGATGCGCCGCCCCTCGGGCAATCGCTTCGGCGTCGTTGCGCCTGAACGCTAGACGGCTCGCTTCGAGACTATCGGCCAGCGTGCCGACGACCGCCAGCCGTTCGGCCAGGAGCTTCCCGAGATGGGGAAGCGAGTTGTCAAAATCGTTCATGGCTACAGCTTGTCGTATGAAGTTGGGAGGTCAGCCCGATGCGGGCCAGGGGCCTGGCAGTTTGTGGTCAGCCTGAGCGGGGGATCAGGCCAGATCGTCGAATTCGTGTTTCGGCGAGTCCGCATCGGACCCGCTTTCGTTCTCTTCGTTTTCTTTCGCTGCCGGAGGCGAAGGTGCGCGCCTGCGCGGCACCTCCGGGTCCCGCTCGCGCCCATGCTTCTCAAGCACGCGCAGGAGGGCGGGATCGACTCCGTTCGTAATCAGCGGGTCCACCCGTCACCACCGCTTAGCGGAGAATTCCCGCGCTTGCGTCCGACGCAATGGCGTCGGCGACTTTCGCGGAGTCCACCGTGTAGCTGCCGCCCGCCACCGCCTGCTGCAAGGACGCGACGGTTTGCCGCCGCACTTCCGGCGCCGCCAGCGCCTGGCTGGCTAACGATTGCACGCGCGCCTGATCGAACGAAAAGCTCGCCCGATCAAGAGCGGAACTGCTGCCGCTTGCGGACGCTTCGCTGGCAGTTGCCGCCGCTGCCGCCGTTCCACTCTGGCCAGCGCGCCCCAGTTTGCTTTTCTCCGGAGGCTCCGACCCGTAATTCGTCAAATCGACTCTCATAAACCGCTCCGATCCCACCTGCTCGGTACATCGGCAGATTCTTAGAAAGCCTTAACCGTCCCGGCTGCTTTCGGGAACGCGAATAGGGCTCAATGTTTAGATCGGCGGAATGGAGAGAAACTTTAGCCTCCCCACGCACACCGGCGTTCAACTTCCTCCCGATACCTTGGTCAGAGGCAAATGGCGCAAGATCATCCGCGCGATTCCGATGCCGCCCTGGGCGGAGACGGATTCCGCGAGCGCGTGCGTTCCCATCATGCGGTAGTTGCTGGCTCCGGGCGTCGAATCTTCCGAATCCCAGGCAAAGGTTTTTTGCAGCGAGTCGAAAAGCGAACTCAGCAGCACCGACTCGAAATCGCGCGCGGCCTTTCCCGCTTTGTCCGTCCTTGTCGCGGGCGGCGTCGCGGTTGCGATTTGGCCGAGCGCTGCCGAAAGATCCACGTTCATCAGATCACCTCCAGATCGGCATCGAGCGCTCCGGCAGCCTTGATCGCCTGCAAAATCGAAATGACGTCGCGGGCGCTCGCGCCCATGGTTTGCAGTCCGCTCACCAATTCATCGATGCTGGCACCTTCGCCTATCTCCAGCCGCTTGGCCGGGCTGTCCTTTGCCTGCACTTCGGTCTGGGGCGTCACTTCGGTCTTGCCCTGCGAATCGGTATTAGGCTGCGAAACCGCATATGCAGTCGAAATCTGAACCGAAAAGCCGCCATGCAAAACGGAGACCGCTCCCAGGCGCACATCCTTGCCGATCACGATGGTGCCGGTTCTCTCGTTCACGACTACGCGCGCGCGGTGATGGACAGCAACGACGAGGTTTTCGATTTTCGCTACCAGCGCGGTCATGTTCTTGATACCGGTGGCGTCGGGCGAGACCTCGACGCGGCCACCATCGCGTGCCGTGGCCACTTCATGGCCGAATTCGCGGTTAATGACGTCGGAGATCGCGCCCGCGGTCGTAAAATCAGCTTCGCGCAGCAGGAATGAAACCGGGGCCAGATGGTTGAAGTCGAAGGCCAAGCTGCGCTCGACGCGGCCGCCGGACGGAATGCGCCCGATGGTTGGATGATTCATCTGCTTGGTCGCGCCGGGACGTCCAGCGGCAAAACCTCCCACAGCGACTGGCCCTTGCGCGGCCGCATAAACCTGTCCGTCGGCTCCGTAGAGAGGGGTGAGCAAAAGCATTCCTCCTTCAAGGCTCTTGGCGTCGCCGATGGAAGCGACCGTAACATCGACGACCGTGCCCGGATGCGCGAATGGAGGGAGATTGGCGGTGACGAACACGGCTGCCACGTTCTTGGTTTGCGCCGTCGCCGGAGGAATCTGCGCACCCATGCGCTGCATGATGTTGGCAAGCGTTTGCGTGGTAAAGACCGTCTGCTGGCTGTCGCCGGTGAGCGTGAGGCCGACGACCATGCCGTATCCAATGAGCGAATTTTCACGCACTCCTTCGACCGTGGTCAGGTCGCCGATCTTCACGGGCACGGGATCGCGCGCGAACAGAAGGGCGGGCCAGCTCAGGAGCAGGAGAACGGCGATGAATGCATTTTTCATAATGTGCGTGGTGTCTCGCCTCCCAGTGTGTCTCGACTCTTGCTGTCCGCTATCAAAAATTCACAATCCGCATGATCGCGCGCAGCACGGGATGCGGCGGGCGCACGCCATTCGAAATCACGCCCTTGCCCTTGACTTCCAGTTCGAGATCGCCGATGGCATTCGAGGCCACCGTGTTGTTCGGCCCGATGTCGCCGCGCCGTATCAGTCCGCGCAGTGTAATGGTCTGCTTCTCGTTGTTCATGTTGATGATGCGTTCAGCCTCAATCACCAGGTTGCCACTGCCAAGCACCGCGACCACGCGGCCGGCAAGCGTCGTCGTCAGGCTGGAAGAAGAATCCGCCGAGCCTTTCCCCGACAGCGTTTCCGCCGATTGCAGGCCGAGCAGGTTGGAGATGCTGCTCAGGCCCGGATTTCCAGGAAGGGAGTTGATGCCGGAACTGGCGTTGTAGGAGCGAGCGGTCGAAACGTCTCCCGCATTCGACGACGTCAGGCTATGCGCAACCACAATCGTGATCAGATCCCCAACCATCGCGGCCTTGTAATCGGTGGCAAGGGAGGCCCAGGCGTCCGCTATCGACCCAGCAACTGCCGGGCGTGGGAGTAGCCGTCTGTGCCTCGGTCTGGACGCGGGCAATATAACTAGCCAGACTGACGCCGCTGCGCGCGTCGCGCTTCGAAGCATGCAGCGTGCCCGCCGTTCCGGCCAGGAAGAGTACCACCAGGAGAAGTCTCACGCGCGCCTCCTTATTCGTTTCGAGCAAGATTGTCCGACTTCTCGTTTCATTCAAGGACCTGGACCAGTGCCGGCCCGGCGACCCGCGCCCGGAAGATGCGCCCTTCGGCTCCGCGCACGCGAACGATCTCCCCACGAGCGCCGCGATCCAGACAGGTCACCGCCGCGGTCATGCGCATCCCGGCGGCAACCATGACGGCGGTCACCGGCGCGCCAACCCGGACCACGGGTTCCGAAGCCCGCGGCGGGACATGACGATGATGCTCCCGAGGAGGCAGTTGGCACGAAAAGGCTTGCTCGTGAGACGCCATGCGCAGATAGGCGAGAAACGGCAGGCACGCGCCCGCTTCGCGGCATTCGAGCCAAACTAGCGAACTTCTTCGGAATTCCCGTCCCAGCACATCGATGAGACCTTCAGACTTGCGCCGGCGCGAGCCGGCACGGCGAGCGGCAGTTCAATGTCTGAAACGCGCGGCAGATCGTTTTCGGCGATGCCGCGCGTGCGAAGCTCGACAGTTATCGCTTGCCGGGCTTCTTCAGCGGTTACGCGGCGGAGAGTTTCGTCTGTTCCTTCTGCCTCCACCACCTGAACCGCGCCGGCTAGGAGACAGACGAAGACGATGCCGCCGATTGCGTCCCGATGCCGGAATAGAAATGCTTCTTTCATGGTCTGTGCCTGCTTCTCATCTTTCACTCGTCGATCCCATCCTTTATTGGGCGATCTCATCTCTTGTCTACGATCCCGTCCGGCATCTACGGCCAAGATTGTTGATGTACTGCCACATCTGATTCGCCGCCTGCACCACCTGCGAACCCGCCTCATAGGAACGCTGCGCCACGATCATGTTGATGAATTCGTCGACCACGCTCACATTCGATTGCTCGAGATAGCCTTGTTCGATTTGCCCCAGCCCGTCGCGTCCCACCCGGAGTTCCCACGATCGGGTCCCCGAAGCCGTCGTCTGCAAGAAACAGGTTCTGGCCCATGCGTCAATCCTCCTGCGTTCTGAAACAGCGCCAGCTGCAGGCTACCCACTGTCTGCGCCGCCACTTGCCCGGCCAGCGTCACCGAAACCGTTCCATCGGCGGCGACCGTGACCGAGGTTGCGCCCTGCGGAATCGTCAGCGCTGGTTGGATCGGGTTGCCGCTCGCCGTGACCACGTTCCCCTGCGAATCGGTATGGAAAGCTCCCGTCGCGCGTGTAGGCGGTCTCGCCGCTCGGCAACAGCACCTGAAAAAATCCCTGCCCTTCGATCGCCATGTCGAGCGGATTTCCCGTCGAGGTCACATCACCCTGCAACTGCAAACTTCCGAGGCCGCCGGCCGCGTGCCCAGGCCCACCTGCAGGCCGGTTGGCGACCGTCGTCTGCTGCGACGCCGCCGCCCCCGGCATCACGATAATTCTGATAAATCAGATCCTGGAACTGCATCCGGCTGCTGCGAAATCCAGTGGTACTGGAGTTCGCAAGATTATTCGCGATCGTGTCGAGATTGATCTGCTGCGCCTGCATCCCGGTGGCCGCCGTGTATAGCGCTCGAAACATGTATTTTCTCCAAGATTTTCCCGTCTCAAACCTTTGCCAGGTGGCTCGCCGCAATGTGATTGAACTCGGTATCGAACATGTTCATGGCCGCGGCTTAACATTTCTGCTTGACGCTGCACTGCGATCAGCCCAACAACGATCCGATGCGCGCTCACGTTCGACGATTCGAGCGTCCCCTGCCGCAGCGACGACGCTTGCGCCGCCGGGCGTTCGCTGCCCGCCGGAGCCGACAACAACGTTCCGCCTTCGGTCGCAAGGTTCGTTCCCGAGGGAAAATCGACCAGCCGGAATGCCCGCAACCGTCCCGCCCACTGAAACCGTTCCATCCGCGGCTGATCGCGACCGGCCCGGCGGTATACGAATCACCCCCGTATCCCCAGCACCGGGTCGCCAGCCGCTGTGACTAACTCGCCCGCATTCGAAACCTGAAAGCTGCCGTTGCGCGTGTAGCGCGTTCCGCTCGCCGTTTTCATCGCGAAGAATCCGCTGCCCTGAATCCCCACGTCCAGCGGATTCCCCGTGCTCGCCAGATTGCCTTCGCTCAAATCGAGATGCGTCCCTTCGAGCACTCCATAGTTGTTTGTCGCCAGATTGAACGGATTGGCTGCCGGCGGCCTCGCAATCGCCAGCAGGGATTGAAAGGTGGTTTGCTCTCCGCGAAATCCAAGTGTGTTTACATTAGCAAGATTGTGCGCTGCCACTTCGAGCGCTTGGCTCTGCGCCCGCAGGCCCGCACAGCTTGCATAGAATCCGCTATCCACGTTCAAGCTCTCCTGTGCCTGTGCAGGTGCAAACGAATCGCCAAGTGCGTTCCATTAGCGATTTCACAAGTGGCTTGTTGTCAAGCGTTATGAAGGATGCGGAGTTGAGGCCAAGATTGGAGGACTTATCGTCGGAGCGGAAGCGGCATGCCTTGCCGGGAACAAGCGTGTGTGCGGCAACTACTGCCTGAGGGTGGATTTTGGCCGATCGGACCAATCGGATTCAAGTATGCATTCCGGCCGTGCAATTTAAGTATGCAATTGCAGGCTGATTCCGATCGGGGCGCCCTCAAAGAGCATGAAGGTATCGAGGTGATCGCCGTCGGCCAGCGAGTAGAAGGTATACTCCTCGCCTTTGATGACGGTGGGCACGCTCAACATGCATTGGCCATCGGCGCCGGCCAGTTTGTTCTTGAAATTTCCGGCAATCATGTTACAAATTTCGCCCAGCGCATCCGATATTTGATCTTCAGAATCGGCGATTTCTGGCCCCAACATGCACTTGGCCAGATCGCGCGCGGTTTTCCGGTCACAACAGAATGTCAGAATTCCGCAAAGGGCCCCGGCCAGCCCGACCATGGCGGTGAATTCCGTCGAGAGCGTGTGCTGATCCTTCGGGACCGGCTTTATCCGAGATCCCAGCATAATTTCGAACACTTCTTCCACCGCCAGTTCGAGAATTGGCAGCCAGTTTTCTTCTTGGGAACGGGTCGCTAACGAGGTTTCAATGCTCATGACTTTTTCCCCACCACGGGCAGAACGTGCTCTCGGACTTGTTCGGGTGTAAACGGTTTGCGGATATAGCCTCGAGCTCCTGCCGTCAGCGCCTGCACAACGTGGCTTTCGCTGCCCTCAGTGGTGATCATGACGACGGGCACGCCTTTGACATTCTCCAGAGTGGAGACGGCCTTCACAAATTCCAGCCCATCCATGACCGGCATATTGATATCGCACAAAATGAGGTCAACACTGTCCTTGGCGAGCACGGCAAGGGCCTCAGCGCCGTTGCCAGCTTCCAGAACCTTTTCCAGTTCCAGGCCTGCCTGGCGGAGCGAGCGTTCCACGATTTTGCGCATGACCGATGAGTCGTCAACAATCAGAGTCCGGAGCTTATCCATGATCTCCCCAAAATGCGCGACTTTAGAACTCAGGAAGTCGCTGCCGCCAACTGCTACTGGCTTAAGCTGTACATCGGCAGAGCGGTTGGGGGCTCGGCCATCCGAGGAGAAACCCGGCGCGCTGCGCGTCTTCGTGGTACCGCCATGATGCGGCTGCACTTTCACCCCAGGGAGCGGAGGCTGATCTTGCGTTATTCTTGGGGTTATCTATGACTCTGCTCGATGCTCAGCCCTACGATGCTGCCCGTGCCCGGCGGCGCAAGATCAGGATCGCTGCCGCCATCGTGGTCGTACTCGTTCTTGCCGCTCTGGCCTGGATGTACCGCAATTGGCCGGAAGAGCGTGTGGTCGGCCATTTTTTCGCGGCGCTGGAAAAACAGGACTATGAATCCGCCTACGCTCTTTACTTCAACGATCCCGGCTGGAGACAGCATCCCCAGAAATATTCCCAATACTCCTATTCTGATTTTTATCGCGACTGGGGGCCCGGGGGCGAATGGGGACTGGTGCGATCCTACCGGATTTACGGCTCGGCCAACACGGAAGGACTCGCGAGCGGCGGCGTGATCGTCGAGGTCGTCGTCAACGAACGCGCCGAACATGCTCGGATATTCGTGCAACGGTCGGATAAGACAATTACGGTGTATCCATATTAATGTTTGGCAAGCCCCTAGGCTGCGAGCGCCGAAAGGCGCGACAATGTCTTTTGCAGCGACGCCTCGTCTCCGACTACCAGGCACGTCTGCGACCGGTGGATCTGTCGCATCAGACCCCAAAGAACTTTGCCGGGACCGACCTCTATAAGTAGATTTGTCCCGGCTTCGATGAGCCGCCGCACGGATTCATCCCAACGCACCGTGCCCGTCACCTGCCGGATCAGTGCGTCGCGCGCGGGCTCGGCTGAAGTCATTGGGGCTGCGTCCACATTGCAGATCGCTGGGCAATTCGGGTCTTGAAACGTCAAGGCTTTCAAGTCCGCAGCCAAACGATCCTGCGCGGGCTGCATCAGCGCGCAATGGAAAGGTGCGCTAACAGGAAGGCTCACAGCTTTTTTCGCTCCACGCTCGGTCGCGAGTTGAACTGCGCGGGCAACCGCTCCCGCGTGTCCCGAGATTACGATTTGCTCTGGCGAGTTGATGTTCGCTGCCTGGCAAATTTCTCCTTGCGCCGTTTCCTGCGCAATCTCCCTAACGCGATCAAGTGACATGCCGAGGATTGCTGCCATCGCACCGACACCTATGGGGACTGCCTCCTGCATATACTGGCCGCGATTGCGAACGGTGCGGACCGCGTCGGCAAACGACAGCGTGCCCGCCGCCACGTGCGCCGAATACTCACCCAGGCTGTGGCCGGCGACATAATCGGGCCTCAAACCTTTTTCTTCGAGAACACGGCAGGCCGCAACAGACGCCGTCAGAATTGCCGGCTGCGTGATCTCGGTCAATTTCAGCTTGTCTTCCGGGCCTTCAAAGCAGAGCTGGGACAGCTTGTAGCCAAGCGCGTCGTCGGCTTCCTCGAAAGTTTGCCGCGCGATATCGTAGTTGTCGGCTAGTTCTTTGCCCATGCCGACGGCCTGGGATCCCTGGCCGGGGAAGAGAAATGCGAGTGGGGAGGCGCTTGTCATTTTTATGGACTGCTGTTTAAAGACTACCGTCGGTTCTCCGCGAAATGGGTTTTGATGGTTCTTGGGCTAGTACCCCCCCCCACCCCGCCATTCTTTCAGTCTATTAGAATCAAAGACTTAGCGCATTGTCCTCGCAAAGTATTCGATAATAACGACTTATATGCAAAGTATTCAATAATAAGGGCTTAACAATTCGCGACCTATTAGAATCAATGAGTTGCCCGGAGTGTTTCTTGCAAAATATTCAGGAATAATGGCTTAGCTCTATTAAAGTCTCCGAATAGGGTTTGGGGCAGATTCGATGGACGTCCTACTTTAGGGACGGGCGTCGAATCTGCGCCAGCCAAACCTTAATTTTCTCGCGCGGTGGGTTTTAAAGTCAATGACTTTAATCGCAGAGTTCCGTGTGATCTCGCGCAAGCGCGGCTTAACTTCCGTGTTTGGGATGGTCGCCCTTCGACAATGCGGCAAACTCGATGACAGCTTTGACCTGTTCGCGATCGAGGCCGTCATAACACTCCTTGATGTCGTCAAGGCTGGCGCGCGCATCGAGGTTTTCGAAGATGGCGGACACCGGCATCCGCGTGCTTTTCAACACCCATGCGCCACTCACCTTGCCGGGAACGGTCTCCACCGCCGGACATTGCGACCAATCGAGATTCGCCATGGTTAAGGTCTCCCTGATCTGAAAATCACGGTGGACAATTGTATAGTATAACTATACACTATACACAATGATCAGGAGCTTCCAGCATAAGGGAGTTGAGCAGTTCTTCAAAACCGGATCGAGAGCGAAAATCCAGCCGCATCATGCGGAGAAATTGAGACTGCAATTGGCCGCGCTGGATAACGCCAAATCCCCGAAGGACATGAACGCGCCCGGCTGGAGGCTGCATCCCTTGCGCGGCGATCTCGAAGGCCACTGGTCGGTGGATGTCAGCGGCAACTGGCGTCTGACGTTTACCTTCGAAGGAGAAGATGCCGTGTTAGTGGACTATCGGGATTACCACTGAGAGGTTTTTATGCGCATGCACAATCCGCCACATCCGGGAAAAGTTCTACGAGAGTATTTGGGCACAAGATCGGTTACAGACACCGCTAAGCACCTTGGAGTGACTCGGGTGGCGCTGTCGCGCATCTTGAATGGCAGCGCGGGAATTTCGGCGGATATGGCGCTGAAGCTGGCAGATGCCCTCGGCACTAGCCCCGAACTATGGACCGGCATGCAGACTCAGTACGATCTGTGGCAAGCATCCCAGCGCCGCCGCAAAAAGGTGACACCGATCTTCGTGGAAGCAGGGCGCACGGCAGCATTGCGCTAGAATGACGCCGCAGTGGAATCCCATTCATTGCAAAGTAGGCGATGAGTGGGGCTCCCGGCAACCTCGGAGGTTAATAATGAACTGGGAAGTACTGCTTGCTGCGGTAATCGTGGCTGTCGCTATACTCGGCGTCACCAGCGAAATTAGGAGAACTCAACATCTAGCGCTGGCTGAAGCCCGTCGAAACGCCATCACAAACATGGCAGCCCTTTTCGTTGCGGCTAGACTAACGGACAAGGAGTACGTGGACCAGATCGACAAGTTACGCACAACAGTCAAGCATGGGCTGGAATTCTACCCCGGTAGTCCAGAGCTTCTGAAAGATGCTGAGGGCGAGGTGGAGGCAGCTAAAGAGATCCTACGCGAGCTTGATTATGCCGAAGACGAAGTCAGAAAGAGGTGGTTTGACCTTGCATCACGAATGTATCAGGAGTGTCCCGATTTTTCAGAATAGGGCTGCGGTAGCAGCTGAATTCTCAGCCACTGCCAGGCTGTGGTAGGTTGTTCACCTGTCTGCGCTATCATGCTGCCCTGCTTCTGGTGTTCCATTCATCAATGGCTTTCAGCACGGCTTTCCGTTCGGCTGGCTCGATGGTTTCCGTGATGTGCGGCAGGCAAACCTTGGAGGACAAGTTAATAGTGGCAGGGTAGAAATTTCCCCGTTCTACCCAGTAGCGGTGAATCGGATCAATTCCCCATACCTGAACGTCCCAAGCACTAGGATTTTCATACCACATCACCGTCATGTGGTAACCGTCTACCACAAATTGCTCAGTGCCCTTGTATTGAAACTCTGTCGATTGTCCCGGCATGGTTGCATTGTAAACCCAATCATTGCGGGTGGGGAGCGGTCCCTGTTCTCCGCAGTACAATATCCCCATGAAGCGCTACACGCTGCCGATTATCATCGAACGCGATGCGGAGGGTTTCTATGTCTCCTGCCCGCCGCTCCAGGGCTGTTACAGCCAGGGAGAAACCTACGATGAGGCGTTGAGCAACATCAAGGATGCGATCCGGCTGCACCTCGAAGACCGTCGAGCGGGAGAATTCGTTGGCGAGAGCACGGGGAGAACTCCCTGACGCCGGCCAGTAAAATTAAGTGGGTAGGGGTCCTTCGACTCCGCAACTGCTTCGCTGCGCGAAGCAGTTTCTCCACTCAGGATGACAAATCTTCGGGTTTCGCGTCGCTAGCGCTTTCTCGGCGACAGCCAACTAGAAGCTAACCATGATTTTCCATCCCTGCCATCCCGGCGAAGTTTTGAAGGATCACCTGGGCAGCATGACGGTGAAGGAAGCCGCCGAGCGACTTGGGGTAACGCGGCCGAATCTCTCCCGGATACTCAACGGCCGCGCTGGCATTTCAGCGGAAATGGCTGTGCGGCTGGCCAAGGCGATGCCGTACACGTCTCCCGAGTTTTGGCTGAAGATGCAGCTCAATTACGATCTTTGGAAGGCCCGGAAAAGGCTGCAAAAAATCAGGCCGTTTCCGGCCCGGCCGCAAGAAACTCTGTCTCCGCCTGATTTGACATCGGCACCCGAGGAAGACGAAGAACACGTGCTGTGATATTCGAATACCTTAAGTCTCGGACGGGAAGAGTTAGAAAACCTGCTGAATGTATGGAGAGGACCGCACGCCATTATGTGCTTGCGGTTGTAACAGCAGCGCTCAACGTTGCCAGTTCCCGCTCGATTGCTTCGTTTACATTGGCTTCGGCAAATTCGGCGGCTACGCGGACCGCGTTCTTGATGGCGTTCGGGTTTGACGATCCGTGGGTGATGATGCAGACGCCCTTTACGCCGAGGAGGGGCGCGCCGCCGTATTCGGTGTGATCGAGGCGCTTTTTGAAATCGGAAAAGGCGTTGCGCGAAAGCATCGCGCCGACCTGGCGTGTGATCGTCGCCTTCAAAGTATCTTTCAATACGGCGCGCACCAGCCGCGCCACGCCTTCGGAAGTCTTCAGCGCCACGTTGCCGACGAATCCATCGGCCACGATGACATCAACCTGGCCGTTATACAAATCGCGGCCTTCGACATTGCCGATAAAGTCGATGGGGAGTTGCTTGAGCAGTTGAAAGGCTGCGCGCGTCAGTTCGTTGCCCTTGGATTCTTCCTCGCCAATCGAAAGCAGTCCAACGCGCGGACGCTTCACACCAAAAATCGACCGGCAATATATTTCGCCCATGACCGCGAACTGCTCAAGGTTCTGTGGAGTGCAATCGACATTGGCGCCCACGTCGAGCAGAACGGCTGCGGTGTTCATGGCGGTGGGAAAAGCGGCAGCCAGCGCGGGACGATCGACACCGGGTAATGCACCGAGCACAACTTTCGCCGTAGCCATCGCAGCGCCCGTATTGCCGGCCGTGACAAATCCGGAAGCACGGCCTTCGCGAACCAGGCGCAAGCCGACGCGGATGGACGAATCGCGTTTGGCGCGAATCGCATCCACCTTATCTTCCATGGTGATGACTTCGCTGGCGTGGACGATCTCGACCGGCAGTCGCCGGGCCCCGGGATAGTGCTCCAGTTCTTCTTTTAAACGCGCTTCCGGCCCGACCAGCAGGACGCTCACGCCGTGGTGGCGTGCCGCCTGCAAGGCTCCTTCAATCTCCGGCTTCGGCGCCTTGTCGGATCCCATCGCATCCAAAGCAATGACTCTGGGCATGGAGGGGGGAACTAGGACTTCTCAGCGACCTCGAATATTTCGCGGCCCTTGTAGTATCCGCACTTCGCGCAGGCGCGATGCGGCATCTTGTGTTCGTGGCAGTTCGGACACTCCGACAACGAGTGTTTCGACAGCGAGTCATGCGCGCGGCGCGTGGCCGTTCGCTTCTGGGAGTGTCTACGTTTCGGATTGGGCATGAAAATTCTTGTTCCCGGTTCTCAGTCTTCAGTTCTCAGTAAAACCGCTTTGCCTGAGAACTGGGAACTGGGAACTGGGAACTTTCTCCTATTGATTCAATTTCGTGCGTATTTCTCTTAGCGCGCCCCAGCGCGGATCTTCCACTTCATCCGCACACGAGCACGCGCCTTCTACGTTCAAATTCTTCCCGCAGTGCGGGCAAAGCCCCTTGCAATCCTCGCGGCACAAGGCTTTCAGCGGCACCGCCAGCAATACCTGCTCGCGCAATGTATCCTCGAGCAGCAACCCTTCGCCCTGGTAATAGCCGATCTCGGCTTCGGCATCTGTCACCGAAAGCTCTTCGTGTCCGGCATCGGTGCCCAGCGGGCGATACAGCAGATCGAAATCCCGCTTCACTGCCAACTGCACCGGCTCCAGACATCGTGCGCAGGAAACTTCAAGATCCGTTTCCAGCTTGCCTCTCAGGCGGATATCCTGCACCACCTGGTGCTTGCCGTGATGCTCCTCAACCAGGTCGGCCTGCCCTTCGCTGAGGAGCGGCGATTTCTGCCGCACGTCCTCGCCAAGGTCAATCGCACCGGGACTGAACTCCTCCCGAAAATCGACAGGATGAAGTTCCAACTCCTTAGTTTCGATGAGCATATCCCGGTAAACCGGAACCTCCGCCAACCCCCACCCGATACCGCGAAGGCCGCGGAAGCACGCACAGAGACGAAGGTCTCTTCAGGGGCAATAAGCAAGGATAAAGGGCTGGAATCGGGGTGTCAAGGAAGAGGGAGGAAAGACTTCTACCTTAACTTCCACCACGGAGTCACAGAGTCACGGAGAGGACCAATTTCCTTGCAAAAACCGTGCTCTTCCGGCTTGACGTTTTGCCCTTTGTTTATTTGGGTTTAGGGTGATTTTCATTGATTTTGTGACCCCTCTCCCCCCTACCATTTTGGGTTGCTTTTTATAGATCTCTATTATTGCCCTCTTGGCAGAGCATCGGGCATGGCGGATAGGAAATATCCCATCATTGCCATCGCCGCGGCGTTTTCTTTGAGTTCCTGGGGATCGACTTTATCGAGCGTGTCGGCGGCGCTGTGGTGATAGTCGAAGTAATGGCGGCCATCCTGGATGATGCCGACGCCGGGAACTCCTGCCTTTACCAGCGGAGAGATATCCGAGCCGGGACTCGACTCCGTCGCGCGAAAAATGGTTGCTCCTACTGGCCCTTGCGCCTCGGCGACGGGGCGCAGAGCGGCAATCGCGTCGGGTGGCATTTTCAGCGTGAAGCCAAGCGGATGTCCGGCTCCGGCATCGCTTTCGATGGCTGCAACATGGTTGGCTATCTCCGCGGCATGGTCTTTTGCATATGCTTTGGCGCCGCCGCCGCCGTTTTCTTCATCCATCCATGCGATCACGCGCAGAGTGCGCCGGGGACGTATGTGCAGGCGCTGCAAAACCTCGGCGGCTTCCATCGCAATGACCACGCCAGCGCCGTCGTCGATGGCACCGCGGCCCAGATCCCACGAATCGAGGTGGCCGCTGACGACCACAATCTGCTCGGGATGTTCGCTTCCCTTCAGGTCGGCGACCACGTTGTAGCTGGTGGTTTCGGGCAGGGATTGCGGCGTGAGAAGGAGGTGCAAGCGGACGCGGCCTTGCGCGGCAAGATGGTCGATTAAGTCGGCGTCTTCGGCGGCAAGGGCGGCGTCGGGAATTCCAGCGGGCGTGCTGTGCCCGACATGCGGCAGCCGATAGTTCGCGCCGCCAACAGAGCGGATCAGCGAACCAACGGCTCCAAGCGCAGCCGCTTTTTTAGCTCCTTCGCTGCGATAGACGACAGCCTCGCCATAGGCTTCGAATGCTTGGCCGCCGAGCGCTTTCCGTTCGTCGTAGGGGACGTTATAGAGGACGATCTTGCCGGCGACTTCGTGGCCGAGCGCCGTCAATTCGTCAAAGCTATGGACAACGATCACTTCGGCGGTGATTCCATCGGCGGGAGTCGCTGTACTGCCGCTGAGCGCGGCAAGGACAATGCGCTGGCTTGTACCCTGCGTATGGCCGGGATAGTCGACGAGTTCGGCTTTCTCCTCCCCGCGAACCCAGTGCGTGACCTGCGCCGGTTCAAGGTGAACGTCGAGGCCTAGCTGCCGGAGTTCGGACGCAACATATTCTGCGGCAGCCTGCGCCTGAGGCGACCCAGCGGGACGCGGCCCGATGTTTTCCGTCAGGTGGGCGAGTTGATGCCAGGCATAGTCGCTGGAGAGAGCGGCGTCGCGAATCGCCTCCAATTGCTTGCGCAGTTCGGGAGAAATGGGGGCGGGAGCCTTACTTTCAGCCGAGGCGGAAGCTGCTGGCTTTATCGGCGCGTTCTGAGCCCCGACAATTGCGCCTGTCATCGCCAACAGAGCGCCCATCATTAAAGCGTAGATCAGTGTCCTGGGAAACATGGTCCTACCAAATGTCGTTTTCATGGGAAGCTGCGAGTTTACAGGACAGCAGGGCACAAAAAAAGCGGCCCCTTTCGGGGCCACCCTTTTCAAAGAGGCTGATTGGCAGGAATCAGAGGAAACTCTTTTTGGCGCCGTTTCCGGGGAAGAAACGACAGGTGAGAGTCGAGAATCTTTGAATGAAGTGTGTCAAAGGTTGCGGCCTCTTTATTACGCAACGATGGAGCACTTGCCGAACCAAAGTAGTAACTGTGCGGCTCAAACCGGAGCCTCTTGGGGAACTTGTTGACAGTTATGGGTTTAGGGTGAGTACCTTGGCCTTGCTGCGGGGCCAGGCGCGGCCGGCCCGATGTTGCAAAATGCACAATGCTGCACATTGGCTGAAGGTCTCATTCCGCGGACTTGTTACGGGCGCGTAAAGCTCATTTCCGAATTTCCTGCTTCATGCCAGACAAATACTTCCCGAGCGGCTCCCAATAATTTGCTTTCCAGCCTGCGGCGAGGTGTGCACTTTCGCCATCGGGGAAACCTCTGTGGCTTAGAACGACCTTGGTCCCCGATCCCTGGTCGATGAGCTCGAACTTAACGATGGAAAAATCGCCCGCATGCCAGCTCTCGGACCGCCAAGCCTGGACGATCCGCTCACTAGGCACCAGGTCAAGGAACCGCCCCGTGATATATCCGCCAAAAAGCGAAAAAGCGCCACCGGGTTCGGGATTCATCTCCGTGGGCTTGTTTTCAGTCGCCCCGGACTGCACTGCGGCACTGAGCAGCGAGACCTTGTGAAATTGTTGCGCATCCGTGAGCGCCTCGTAGACGCGCTTACGGCTGGCCTGGAATAGCGATTCCTGACGAATGGCTTCCGCCGAATGAGAAATCCCATCCTCGGTGGCCCCAGCGTCGATTGAGCTCACGGCCAGGCCGGCCGCCGCAAGGGTAGTGCCAATAATCACTTGCCGGCGAGTTGGGGCCAGCCGCGCCGACGTTAACAATACACTTGGATCAGTCATTTTTCCTCCGGAATCCTGGCAATCGGCGCATCACGCCGTCCGAAAGCCTTGCATTCCCAGCATGGAAACACGAAACCAAAATATGTTCTACATAATATTTTCCCCGGCAAGGCCGGAAAATCGGAGGCATACTTATGCGCACTCAAGACTGCGCACCTCAAAGCAAGGAGAGCCTATGCCTTATCCCGCAAATCACCGCGCGAACGTAAAAAGGAAAATCGTCGATTGCGCGCGGCGGTTATTCAATCGTCACGGATTTGAGAGTGTTTCAATTCAGCAGATCATGGCTGCGGCAGGCCTCACGCACGGCGCGTTCTACAGTTACTTCAAGAGCAAGAGCGATCTTTATGCCGAGGTTCTAGGATGCTTCTTTACCGATCCGGAGTGGAAGAACTGCTGGGAGGGTGTTCACGTCGATCTTTCGTCGACGGACGTAGGCCCGCAGGTGGTGCGGGCCTATCTGTCGCGCCAGCATTTCGAAGATGTCGAAAATTCCTGCCCGATGGTGGCGTTGCCGACCGATGTGGCCCGGAGCGGCCCCGCTGCCAAGCTGGCCTTCGAAACTGTGTTCCGGGCCATGGTGAGCGTGCTGGAACGCAGCCTGCTGGATAAAAAACGGCCCCGCCGGATGCGAGCGCAAGCCATAGCGGCCATGTGCGTCGGCGGCATGGTCGTTGCCCGGACGATGGTCGATCCGGCGCTTGCCGATGAGTTGCGGGGGGCATGCACGGACATGGCGAACAAGCTCGGGGGCTGGGGAAAGTTCGGAGCGGCGAGATAATAAGGCACGGACCGGTTTCAGCGCGACTCCTCTCAGCCAGGCGGAAGACAATACACGCGCTGATTCTCCGGGCGAGGATTTGAATCTCATTTACAATGGAACGGCGTGCCCGACGGGGTTTTGGGTTCGCGAGACAGGGTTGGCGGCCCGAAGCGCCGAACAGATCAGGAGAACAGATGGCTCAGAATCACTACGTTAGCAAGGCCAAGCGCAGGCCAAGAAGCAAGAATCGCAAGGATGTTTCCGCAGCAACGATGGCTAAAGTTCGCCAGCTGGAAGCGGCTTCAAAGAAGAAGTAACGCGCGAGGCATTCGCGCCGAGTGCGCCGTTCGGCTACGACCGGGAACGGCTCCTCTCTCGCACCTGTTCGGAAGTCAATCCATACAGAGGTGGAGTAGGTACTTCCAGCAAGGCCAGATACATATAGATTTGGCCTCGATGGTGAGCCTCGTGCTCAATCATCGCACGCAGCCATTTCCAGGTTGTAATCGCGCTTCCGTCAGGCGTGGTGCATTTGCGCGCCAGATCATCCTGGCTGAAGACGGAGAGAATTGCCACGTCTTCCTGATGCAGCCGCTCGCTGAACCGGACGATCTCGTCGTAACTCGGGGCAAGCTCCTTGCCGCAACCGTTATAGGCGCTGGGCTTGCCCTGGCAGGTCTCGACGAACAGATAGCGATTGGCGGTCGCGATGTGCCGGACCAAATCTCCAAGGGTGAATTTTCCCTCGCGAAAGGTCCAGTCAACCTTGGCGGGAGGAATGGCTCGCAGCACATTCATGGTGCGCCGATGGACCTTTTCGAAGTAGCCGAGGAACTCGCCGATGTCGCGGATCTCCATAGCCTGCAACTCCTTCCCGTTAAGTAGCTCCCTTCTCGGATCAGTTTAGTCTGGACCATGGCGGCTGGCCAGGTTTACAGAAACATTGGTTTTGGTGTAACTTTCTCGCTCGCAGTTCGTCCAACTCAACGGATTGGCGCTAACGGACGGGTGGGGACCCGTCCGCTGCAAATGGGGTGAATTCAGGCGCCGATCATCACATGAACAATCGAGAGAGGAAGCAATCTATGACCAGTTCCATGAAAGCACTGCTGGCAGGCGCCGCGCTTGCCGGGTTGATGACAGGGACCACCGCAAAGCTAAACGCACAGTCTTCCAGCCAAACCCGGCCCGGAGTCCGGTCCGTATCGCTGAACGACGACACCAGCAAAACGGAAAAGCACGCCTGCAAGGGCCAGAACTCCTGCAAGGGCAAGGGCGGCTGCAAAGCCGGAGATAACGGCTGCAAGGGCAAGAATTCCTGCAAAGGCAAAGGCGGTTGCGCCACCGATGGCTCCAAGATGCCGGAAGGGAAATAGCTTCTTTGCTCGGCTCGGGCGGGATGAGTTCGCGTCCCGCCCGGCTTCTTAGTTGTTTCTCCTTCATTTCAACGTTCGGAAACTCCAGGATCATGCCTGCCAATCGATTTAACGGTTTTACCGAATTCGGTGTGGGGATCGGCCTCCGGATTCCGCATTACCGGCACATCCTCGAAAAGAAGCCGGCCGTCGATTGGTTCGAGATCATCTCCGAAAATTACATGATCGATGGGGGGCGACCGCTGCGCGTTCTCGACCAGATTCTGGAACAGTACCGCGTGGTGCAGCACGGGGTTTCCATGTACTTCGGCTCGCCCGAGCGGCCGCATCGCGAACATTTGCGGCGGCTCAAAGACCTGGTCAAGCGCACGCGCACTCCCTGGGTCACCGATCATCTTTGCTGGGGCAGTGTGGATGGTCGCTACAGTCACGACTTGTTGCCCATGCCCTACACCTTTGAAGCGGCTCGCCACACCGCGCAGAAGATTCGCGAAGTCCGCGACTTCATTGAGGTGCCCGTTGCCGTTGAGAACGTGAGCAGCTATGCGGAATTTCACGCCTCCGAAATGACGGAGTGGGAATTTCTCAACGAAGTGGTCGAGCTAGCCGATTGCGGCATTCTGCTGGATGTCAATAACATCTACGTTTCATCGCGCAATCACAATTTCAATCCGTTTGATTATGTGAATTCCGTCCCGGCGGAACGCGTGGCGCAGATTCACATTGCCGGGCACTCCAAGTTTGAAAAATACATTCTCGATACGCATGACCATCCTGTGATCGATCCGGTGTGGGCGCTCTATGAACGTGCGATCGAGCGCGTGGGCCCAATCGCTACGCTGCTGGAATGGGACGACAAGATTCCCTCGTTTGACGAGGTGCATCGCGAAGCACTGAAAGCCAATCGATTTCTGGCCAAGGCGCAACCTATTGGCGTTGAGGCCGCGTCATGAACCTTCTCGATATCCAGACCCAAATGCTGGAAGCGATCATGCAGCCACTAACTTCCGGCTATAACATGCAGCGGCGCGCGCGCGATGGTCGTCCAATGCGCGACGTGGCCGCCGGATTCATCAAGCCCAACGACCGCCTTAGTGCGTTCGAGCGCCTTGAGATCTACAACCGCCAGTATTGGTATCGCGTGCTCGATTCTTTGGAGGAAGATTTTCCCGGCTTGCTGGCCATTGTTGGGCGACGACGTTTTGGCGCGTTGTCGAAGGCTTATCTCATAGAGTGTCCGTCGCAGTCATTTACTCTGCGTGACCTGGGATCGCGGCTGGAAACATGGCTGCGCGCGCACCCCGAGTACATTCATCCGCACGAGGAGCTTGCGCTCGATATGGTTCGGCTGGAGTGGGCCGAAGTCGAAGCCTTCGACGCCGCAGAACATTCCGTCTTGATTCCTGAAGCGCTGCTCTCGACAGATTCCGATCCGCGCTTCACGCTGCAACCTTATCTGCGATTGCTGGAATTGCACTATCCGGTGGACGATTTGCTAGTTGGCATAAAAGCTGCCATTCGCGAAAACGAAGTGGCAAGCAATGCGGTTGCGGCTCCGGGCAAGCAGAGCCGCGTGCGCAAGATCGCACGCCAGAAGCCGCAGACGATTTTCCTGGCCGTGCATCGGCAGGACGATTCGGTCTACCTTAAGCGCCTGGAGCGCGATGCGTTTCTGTTCTTACGCGCTTTGCGCGACGGCAAGCATCTTTCCGATGCGGCCACCGCGGCTTTCGAAGGCAGCGACACGCCATCTAGCGAAATACCGGGCCGGGTGCGGGGATGGTTCGAAGACTGGTCGGCGCTCGGATGGTTCGCGCAACCGCCGGTTGTCGAGTAAGCGCGGCGGTTGCGGAATTCGGTAAGTGCGAAAGATTCAGTTATTCGACTTTTTTCTCCTGGCAAAAAACACATGACCTCTGTCAAAGAAAACGTTATCTCCCTTTACTCGCTCTTCGAACGCGCCACGGACTCGCTGCAATCGCCGCTGTTGCTGGTGGTGCGCCTTTACTGGGGATGGCAGTTTTTTCAGGCGGGATGGGGAAAGCTGGGCAACATCCAAAAAGTCATCGGCTTCTTCACCAGCCTGGGCATTCCGCTTCCGGCGCTCAATGCCTATTTCGTGAGCGGCATGGAATGCGTGGGCGGAGTGCTGCTGATCCTCGGCCTCTTCTCGAGGCCGATTGCGGCGCTGCTGACGTTCGACATGATTGTGGCCTACGTCACCGCCGACCGCGAGGCGCTCTTTTCCTTTTTCTCCGATCCCGGCAAGTTTTATGACGCCACTCCGTACACGTTCTTGTTCGCATCCTTGCTTATTTTGATTTTTGGTCCGGGCAAGCTTGCAGTCGATGCTCTGATCGCCAGCCGGCTAAAGAAGAGCGCGTAGCGAGAAAAATGCGAAGTAATCTATCCGGCCCGTATTTTCCCAGCGGCAAAAAGTGTTGACAGAAGCAATCGCTTGACGGTACTATCAAGCCCAAGTTAGCCCTTAATCGGGCAAACTGGAATTTCATGCAGAGTGGCTGAGGGACGAGCCCTAGGACGCCACGGCAACCGGATCGGGATCATATATCCCGACTGCCAGGTGCCAACTCTCGCCCGGTAACGGGGACCATGAGATTCGGGTAAGCGAACTGTCATTCGCACTTCCCGAGCCTCTTTTCCTACCCGGAAAAGGGGTCTTGTAATTTCAGGGGATAATTTCCCCGGCTCGTCCCGCCAGTCACGGAAAGAAGCAGCAGGATGAGCACGCACGCGTACCAACTCCGCTGCCGCGAATGCGGCAAGACGTTCGAGAATCAGCCTCGCTCGATTTGCGAAGATTGCTTTTCACCTCTCGAAGTCACCTACGACTACGACCAGATTAAGAAACACATCTCGCGCGAATTGATCGCCTCGCGAAAACCGAATATCTGGCGCTACCGCGAGCTTCTGCCGCTGCCGGCTGGATTTCAGCCGTCCCTGCCGGTGGGCTTTACTCCGCTGGTGAGCGCGCCTCGCCTCGGCGAAAAAATAGGGTCGCGCCGGCTATGGATTAAGAATGACGCAGTCTGCCTTCCGACCTTGAGCTTCAAAGACCGCGTGGTCGCGGTGGCATTGGCAAACGCGCGTGCCTTCGGCTTCGAAACCGTTGCGTGTTCGTCCACCGGCAATCTGGCGAATTCCGTGGCAGCGCAATCCGCGCGCGAAGGCCTGAAGGCGTGGATATTTATTCCGTCCGATCTTGAGCAGGCGAAGATTCTCGGCACTCAGGTTTTCGGCGCCGAGCTGGTACGCATCAACGGCACCTACGATCACGTCAATCGGCTGTGCTCGCAGCTTGCCGACGAACATCGTTGGGGATTCGTGAATGTGAATCTTCGTCCTTATTACGCCGAAGGCTCGAAGACGGTGGGCTATGAAATTGCCGAGCAACTCGGATGGCGGCTGCCCGATAACGTAGTCGTGCCGATGGCCGGCGGCTCGCTGATCACAAAGATCAAGAAGGCGTTTGATGAACTAATCCTGCTCGGGCTGGTTGGGCCGAAGGAAGTGCGGTTCTTCGGGGCGCAGGCTTCGGGATGTTCTCCCATTTCGACAGCGGTGAAACAGTACTGCACGGAGATCGAACCGCAGCGTCCAACACCATCGCGCGCTCGCTCGCGATCGGCAATCCGGCCGACGGCCATTACGCGATCAAAGCGATCACCAAGAGCGGCGGCTGGTCGGAGGACGTGGCGGACTATGAAGTAGTCGATGCAATCCAGTTGCTGGCTTCGACAGAAGGCGTGTTCACAGAGACTGCCGGCGGCGTCACCGTTGGCACAGCACGCAAGCTGATTCAACAAGACCGCATCCTACCGGATGAAACGACGGTGCTCTGCATCACTGGTAACGGCCTGAAAACCACCGATGTTCTCGCGGGAAAATTCCAGGCCGAACGGCCGATCTCGGCAAAGCTGAGCGAGTTTGAGGCTTATCTCGCGGGCAAGATTGGGAACATCGGTGCAGCTGCGCTCCCGGACTCGGCGGCCGTCGCGGACGCAGCTGCGGTTTAATCGCCACCGGTCGTTCGTTGTTGGTCGTTCGCAACTCCGCTAACCACGCCCCTCGGCGGCGGGGCCGCTCTCCGAACGACCGGCGACCGACGGCTACTAACTGACGACTGTCACATTTTCATTCGGGCATCTTGCCCGAGGAGGCTTCATGAGCATTACCGTACAAATTCCCACACCGCTGCGGCGGCTGACCGCTGGAACGCCGCAGGTCACCTGCGACGCGGCCAACCTGAATGAATTGTTCACGACGCTCGACGAGAAGTTCCCCGACCTGCGTCCTCATCTGCGCGATGAGGCGGGAGAAGTTCGACGCTTTCTGAACATCTATGTGAACGACGAAGACATACGCTTTCTCGGCGGCGCGGCCTATGCCTTCCAGGAAGGCGACGAAGTTCTGCTGGTTCCGTCGATCGCGGGCGGAGCGAGCTAGACGGTGCGCGGAGCGCTCGTCGACACCGGAGTTGAGAAGTAGCGGCGCTGGAAGTAGAAGGCCACGTTGACCAGCGCAATCATTGCCGGCACTTCGACCAGAGGCCCAATCACCGTGGCAAACGCGGCTCCGGAATTGATTCCAAAAACCGACACTGCAACTGCGATTGCCAGCTCAAAATTATTCGACGCGGCGGTGAACGCCAGCGTCGTTGTTTTTGAGTAGTCCGCGCCCAACTTACGTCCCATCTGGAAAGACACCAGAAACATCACCACGAAGTAGATCAGCAACGGCACCGCAATCCGCAAGACATCGAGCGGCAGACGAACCATATATCCGCCCTTTAACGAGAACATCACCACGATGGTGAAAAGCAGGGCAACGAGCGTCAGTGGGCTCACGCGGGGAACGAAATTCCGGTCGTACCATTCGTGGCCCTTGGCGCGCACCAAAGCAGTGCGGGTGAGGAATCCAGCGAGAAATGGAATACCCAGATAGATAAAAACGCTCTTTGCGATCTCAGCAATGGAGACGTTGACCGCGGCACCACGCAGTCCAAGTTTGGCGGGCAGAACTGTGATGAAAATCCACGCGTAGAGCGAGTAGAAAAACACCTGGAAGACTGAATTGAAGGCGACCAGACCGGCCGCATACTCCGTGTCGCCTTTGGCCAGTTCGTTCCATACGATGACCATGGCGATACAGCGCGCCAAGCCGATCATAATGAGCCCGGCCATATAGTCCGGGTATGCGTGCAGAAAGACGACCGCCAACACAAACATCAAAATCGGTCCCACCACCCAGTTCTGCACGAGCGAGAGCCCGAGCACCTTCTTGTCGCGAAAAACTTCGCGCAGCTCCTCGTAGCGCACTTTTGTAAAAGGCGGGTACATCATGACGATCAGCCCCACGGCAATCGGAATGGAGGTTGTGCCAACGCTGAAGGTATTCAGAAACGGCACGACTCCAGGCACCAGCCATCCGAGCACGATTCCAGCGATCATCGCCGCAAAAATCCAGGCGGTAAGATAACGATCCAGGAAATTGAGACGGCTTGCTGCTTTCATATGGCAACTCTAAAAACCGAGGCGACGCGCCGGAAGCGATTTCTTCGAACGATTCTTTAGTCTCGCGCTTCTGCCGCCGGAGTCCGGCCGATATTGTCGAGTTCCTTCTTCAGTGCAAGCTTGTCGATCAATGCGAGCGGCAAGCTTAGAAAAAGACTGATTCTGCGATCAAGCAGGAAGAAGGCATCGCGGAAAGCCCCTGCGATCTCTTCCTTTGTGCCAGCCACGGCTGCGGGATCGGGAATGCCCCAGTGCGCGGTCATCGGCTGACCGGGCCACACGGGACAGACTTCGTTCGCAGCGTTGTCGCACACCGTAAATACAAAATCGAACTTCGGGGCATCGGGCTTGGCAAATTCCTCCCAACTCTTGCTCCGCAGACCGCTCGTTGGAATATGCGCAGATTCCAGTTGGCTCAGAGCTTCGACGCGAACCGCTCCGGATGGATGGCTACCGGCGCTATAGGCGGTGAACTGCGACCTGCCCTTAAGATTCATGATCGCTTCCGCCATAATCGAACGTGCGGAGTTGCCTGTGCAAAGAAACAAGACGTTGCAATGGTTCTTCATTGGGGATTCGCTCAGGCGCAGCACTCCGGCCCACAGCACGATTTCTTCGCTGGCGGCTTTACTGCTCGAATGAAAGCACTCAGGAATTTGCCGTCAACCTTCGGCGCGAGGGCGTCAGCGTCGATTCCGGAAGAGGCAAGGAATTCGCGGGCATCGGCGACCTTGTAAATGCGAGTCGGCTCGATCTCAACTTTTTCAAAGCCAGCAGCCGTCAGCCGGGCGCGGTAGTCATCCTCGTCGAGCGCACCTGCGATGCAGCCCACCCAAAGCAACACGCTCTTGCGAATTTCATCGTCGATCTCGCCGCGCGTCACCACATCCGAAACGGCGAAACGCCCGCCCGGACGCAAGACTCGGAACGCTTCCCGCAGAACGCGATCTTTGTCGGCGGAGAGGTTGATCACGCAGTTCGAGATGATGACATCGACGGAATTGTCGGGCAGCGGAATGTTCTCAATTTCACCTCTGAGAAATTCCACATTCTCGGCGCCCGCTTTGCGTTTGTTCTCATTGGCAAGCGCGAGCATCTCGTCGGTCATGTCGAGGCCGTAGGCCTTGCCCGTTGGCCCGACGCGGCGTGCGGAAAGCAGCACATCGATGCCGCCGCCGGAGCCAAGATCGAGCACCGTCTCTCCAGGGTGAAGTTGCGCAAGCAACGTGGGATTACCGCAGCCGAGTGAGGCCTGAAGCGCTTCATCGGGAATCGACGCGGCTTGCGACGAGTTGTAGAGATTCGACGTGATCGGGTCGCAGGAGCCGGTGGAGGGCGCTCCGCCGCAACAGGAACTGCCTCCAGTCGTCACTCGCAACGCTGCCTGCCCGTATTTTTCTTTCACAACTTCTTTGATCGATGCGTCGGACATAACCTCTCCTACTTACAAAGTTGAACGATCTCGCGCGGCTTGACGGCGCGGTTGCGCGTGCAGCACTCGGCATAAAGAAATTGCAGAATTTCGCGAAGAGCTTCGGTATTGGCGGTATAGCGGAGAAACGTACTTTCCCGGCGCACTTCCACCAGGCCTTCGCTTCTCAATTTGTCGAGATGGTGAGAGAGCGTGGAGTTGGGAATATCGAGTTCTTCCTGAATTTCGCCGACCACCAGACCCTCCGGATGAGCGGAGAGCAAAAGCTGCATGATGCGCAGCCGGGCTTCAGTGCCCATCGCCGAAAACATATCGGCATAGCGGGCAACTTGCTCGGCGCTTTTCTTGGGGGACGCTGCTGACATATTTCGATATTTGCAGAAATAAAGTACATCCGTCAAGCAAAAGTTTTGCATTCGCCGGATGCGTGGAGTATTTCAGAATGAGTCTACGAACGGATTTGAAAAGAACTGGGAAGAAAGAAAATCCCGGAGCGAACCGGCCCTACACCGCGGCGTGATTGCGCAGCCGGGCGGCCGATGACAGTTCGCGGATATCCTGTATGGAAGAAGTGACGATCGGAGTGCGATACCCGGGATGGGAAAACTCCAGGCGCATACCGCGGCCCACGAAGCTTCGCTTCAGCATCGATCCTCCCCAGGTGGAGCCGGAGATGGCAACCGCGATGGGCTCGGGGCAAAACTCCGGATGTCCCGAGATCAGAACGGAACCGTTATCCAGAAGCACTGCAGTGTAGCAATGATGTTGTGTCTCGATCTGCAGGACGGTCGCAGGCGGCAAGTCGGGGAGAAACACACCACCCTCAATCTCAGATTGGACAATCTGATGGTTAACCTCATCGCTGAGGTTGGGATGCGGCATGAAAAAGGGTATCTCGCCCACAGGAAGCTTGCCTTCTTATTTACAGTATACCCTCACAGGGCCAGGGAACTTGTAGTTACGCTGGGTGTGCTCCATTTGGCGGACAAGCGGGTTGCGACTTGAAGCGGGAAACCGGCTTGGAGGCGCGTTTCTCATTCGGACTAGGGCCTGGAACGATGAACCTCTGGCCGAAGGAACGCCTCATTGAGCACAAACAAACCGCTTGCACACTCGGAACCGGGCAGTTTACAATCTAACTAACTGGTTAATTAACGAATCGTGGCCAACGCTTCAGGCAAACAACAAGCCGATCCGTCGCCCGTGCGGCGTACGAAAGCGGCCTCGCGGCGCGCGGTAAAACCCGTTCTTCCACGCACGCGCCCTCAGGGTCGCCCACGATTCGGAACGCGCCGCCAGCCGGAAGAAAGCCGCGCCGCCATTCTGCGCGCGGCCGTGGCCGAATTTGCGGAATACGGCATCGCCGGCGCGCGCACCGACCGCATTGCTCGGGCAGCGCGTGTGAACAAGGCGCTCCTTTATTACTACTTTAAGGATAAGGATGCACTCTATGAGGCCGTTCTCGACCACGTCTTTCAGGGGATGAGCGACCGTGTGATGCCCGTGTTTGAAAGCAAACTCGAGCCTCGTGCAAGGCTACTCGAATATGTGGCGCGCTACTTCGATTACATTGCAGCCAATCCGCAGTTTCCGCGGGTCGTGCAATCGGAATGGATGCGGGCCGGTGGGCACGCTCATCCGCAAATGGTGCGGGTTGCGCGCGATTACTTCGCTCCGATCTATAAACGGATGGGAGAGCTGTTGCGGGAGGGCGCGGAGAAAGGGCAGCTTCGGAGGATGAATCCAATGGATTTCATCCCATCGCTGGTTGGCGTCGTGATTTTCTACTTCAGTACCGTGCCTGCGATGAAGAGCATGCTGAAGATCGACCCTCTGTCGAAACAAAGGATCGCGGAACGCCGGAAATTCGTACTGACATTTATTGAAGAGGCCGTGTGTTTAAAGGCCGGCAAATTGTCGCTTTGAGGAACGCCGATGAATGCTCGAAATAAAGTCCTGATCTTGCTTGCCGTGATCTTCGCCATCTCCACGGCGTATTACTTTTACTCCACGCCGCGTGGCGGCGACCTGGTGCTGATTGGAACCGTGGATGCGAATCAGATCGTGGTAGGCCCGCAAATCCAGGGGCGAATTCTCAAACTCCTGGTGGACGAGGGGACGCAGGTAAAGCAAGGCGATCTGATTGCGGAGCTCGATCCGTCCGAATTGGAAGCGGAGGAACGCGCGTCGGCTGCCATGATCGCGAGTTTCCGTTCTCAGGTGAGCGCGAACCAATACACGCAGCAATCGGCAAAAGGATCGACCTCAGGCGATGTCGCCAACGCGCAGGCCCAGCTGCAATCGGCCCGGGCACAACTGGCGCAGGCGGAGGCCACGCTGTCGCGGATTGAAAGCGACAGCCGCAGGACGATTGGTCTGGCGGAGGCGGGCATTGCCTCCGACCAGGAGAAAGTGCAAGCGGAAATGAACCTGAAGGCGCAGCAGGCGACCGTCGATTCATGGAAGCAGCAAGTATCGGCTGCTCAGGCAACATTGGATTCCGCAGTAGCGCGCACTAACACCGCGGCTGCCGCAGCCAGCACGGTCGCTTCGACGCGCGCGCAAATGGCAATGCCGTCGCCCAACTCAAGGAGGCGGAGGTGCGGCTGGGCTACACCAAGATCTATGCCCCCGTCACCGGAACTGTACTGGTGCGCGCCGCGCGCGAGGGTGAAGTGGTGGAAGCTGGGCAAGCGATTGTCACCGTAGTGGACTTCACGGACACGTGGGTTCGCGCGGCCATTCCGGAAACTGACGCCGACCACATTGGGTATGGCGACACTCTGCGCATACGCCTGCCGGGAGGAACGGAAACGGACGGCAAGGTCTTTTATAAGGCCGCCGAAGCGGACTTCGCGACGCAACGCGACGTGGGCCGCAGAAAACGCGATATACGGACGCTCCTGTTGAAGGTCCGCCTGGCTAATTCCCAAGGGCGCTTATGTGCCGGGCATGACGGCCGAAGTGCTGGTGCCGCCCGCGCTGCAAAAGAAGAGCTAGCCAGGAGGGAAGTTGCAAGGCATGACAGAGGAAGCAAACAAAACCGCTGACGGCAAGAACGGCGAGGGCGCAGCAAATTCACTCAACGCCAACGGCGGTGTTCCGTCTGCCGAGATGAGCATGCGCGGCGCGGTTGCCGCCGACGCTCCCAATGCGATTGAAGTCGATCACATCGTCAAAAAATACGGCGATTTCACCGCTGTCGACGACATTTCCTTCACCGTGAAGGAGGGCGAAATCTTCGGTCTCCTGGGCCCAAACGGCGCAGGCAAGATCAACCCTGATTCGCATGATGACGACGCTCATTCCCATCACCTCCGGTTCCGCGCGCATCGCCGGACACGATGTCTCCAAGGAGCCCGATGCGGCGCGCCGCACTATCGGCGTGATTCCCCAGGCGTTGACCAGCGATCTCGACCTGACCGTCGAGGAGAACATGTCGATCTACGCCAAGCTCTACAACGTTCCCGCCAAACAACGAAAGAGTCGATCGATGAATTGCTGGAAACCGTCGACCTCACAAAGTGGCGCGACGCGCAAACAAAAACTCTCTCCGGAGGCATGCGCCGGCGGCTGGAGATTGCTCGCGGCCTGGTGCACAGTCCGAAATTTTCTTTCTCGACGAGCCCACGACCGGCCTGGATCCCGTCTCCCGCGTGGCCGTCTGGGAGATGCTCAACAACATCAAACCGAAGCGCCAGCTCACCATTCTCATCACCACCCACTACATGGACGAAGCCGACCGCCTCTGCAACCGCATTGCGATTGTCGATCACGGCAACCTCGTCGCGCTCGATACTCCCGAAGCGCTGAAGGCCACCGTGCCCGGCTCGACCGTGATCGAAGTGCAGTTCGAAAAATTCTCCCGCCGATTGGGAAGAGCGCCTGCGCGGCTTGCCCGGCGTCACTCCGTGCAAAACGAAAGCGCCGGAATGTTCCGCGTCCTGACGGACAACGGTCGCGGAACCACCACCGAACTGGTGGAAATGGCCGTCGTTGCCGGCGTGGCGCTCAAGACACTCACCGTGCAAAACACAACCCTGGACGACGTTTTCGTCCATTACACAGGCCGCCAGTTGCGCGATGAATTGCGTGAAGGCCACGCATTCGTGATGCCGCCGCGGCCGGGGATGCAGCCATGAATCGAGCACTGCTTGCAATTGTCGAACGCGAAATGAGGAAGTTCTTCCGCTCCCCGGCGCTGATGATGGTGTCGATGATTTTCCCGCTGGTCCAGCTGATCGTCCTGGGCAACGCTTTCGGCGGAAAGATTCGCGACGCCAAAATGGGGATCGTGGACGAAGACCACGGCACGCAGGCGGTGAGGATCAAAGAGGCGTTCGATTCCGTGCGCGCGACCGCGCGCACCTTCGTGCCCATCCACTACGACAACGAAGTAAAAGCGCGCGAAGACGTGCGCAACGGCAAAATCCAGGGCGCAGTGATCATTCCGCCGCAATATTCCAGCGACGTGTGTATGAAAAGAATCATCCGCGGATCGCGCTGATCGTCGACAACACCGACAATTTCATGAGTTCCATCGCTGGAGTCGACCATGACGGACCTGACGACGCGCTGAATAAGCCCGACGTCGAGCCGCGTCTCCTGCAGCAGACCGCGCTCGAAATTGTCGAGCTTTATCCCTATATCGAGTATATGAAGTATCTGCTGCCGGGTTCGATTGCGCTGGCCATGTTCGTCTCGGCGATGATCGGCGGCGGCATGCTCTACATCGACGACAAAGCCCGCGGCGTGCACGAAGGATATCTGGTAACTCCCATCACCAAAGCCGAACTGGTCTTCGGCCTGAACGGCGCCGGCGCGATTAAGGGCATCCTGACCGGAGTCGTCATCACGATGATCGGGTCGCTGCTTTCGGGCGTGGGAACGATCTTTCATCCTCTAACGATCATTGGGCTCGCTGCCATGGTTGTCGCAACCGCGTCGGCATTCAATTGCATGATGTTTCTGCTCATGGTGCGCGTCGAAGATCCGCTCGTGCCCCGCGCGATTTTCGGAATTCTAAATACGCTGCTGTTCTTCCCCAGCGGATCGATTTATCCCGTTGAGGCGTTTCCGGCGTGGCTGCGAGCGATTGCGTACGTGGATCCGTTCACGTATGCCGTGCACGGCTTCAAATGTCTGCTGCTGAAGGAAACAGGACTCGGGCCTATTATGCCCGATTTGCTGTTCCTCTCTTTATTCGCTTTGGGGACTTTGGGCCTGGCGCTGCCATTATTCAAACGAACGCTGTAGTTGGGTTGGATGGCCCTGACAACTGCTGCAAGCAGAAAAGAAGGTTGGTCACGGCTCGCCGGTCTTTCAATCGCAGCCAGATGAATTGGCCGACGCGGCTCAAGCGAACATCGTCGGGCGCAAGGCGCGCAACGTAGCTCGAGGTGATCCGGCCCATCTCGGCGAGGTCGCGGGTCCAGAACTCGACATCCATCGAACGCGCCTGCTGACGCATACGCTCGAGCTGGCGTGCCACGGTTTTCGCCGGTGCAACGCACGGTTGCGTCCGGCAATCCAGAATTCTCTCGATCGCGTAAAGAGCCGCGTGATCCACACGCGCTCCAAACGCGAGATACAGCGTATTGGTCACGGCCGAGTAGTTGAATGGGATCATCTGAAAGGCTTCGAGCAAGCGCAGCGGTATATTGCCGGGCGAATCGGCGATTGATCCTGCGATGGAGGAAGCGACCGGGCATCCCCACTGCAGCGCCAAAGCCGCCGTCACATCGCGCTCGGAGGCGAACCCCAGTTTTTCGATCCAGTCCCCAATACTCCCATAGTGCGCGCGGCGCTGCGCCTCCAGCGCGGCGCGCACTTCCACATGTGTGAGTTTGCCGCGGGCCACCATCAGGAGCCCAAGCGGAATCCGGTGACTTGGCCGCACCGATGGAGTCATGGAATGAAGTCGCGACATCTGCCCCATCAGCGCCGTCTGCAAGCATTGCGGCTGGCAATAGAACTGCCCGTGGAAAGAAACGCCGGTATGACGGCGAAGCAGTCTCTGCCAAAGCGGCGGCAGACCGGAGCATGAGGCTAGAGCGCACTCGGGACGTTTGGAAATGGCACGATGGCGGTGAATCCAATCGACGGGCCAAGCTAGGGGTCTAAGAATGCCGGGCATACACAACAATTCCTTCAAACCAGTCTTTTTTTAACTACGTTCAGCTGGCGGGCGCGGGAGACGGATCTACTACATGGGTGACGCGCAATCCGTACTTTCCGTCCATGACGACGACCTCGCCACGCGCAATTACGCGTCCGTCGAGCAACAGGTTGACCGGGGAACTCAGCTCGTTGTCGAGTTCAACCACCAGGCCGGAGCTGAGGGCCAGCACATCGCGCAGCACCATCCGGCGTGTTCCAAAGCGCAACTTGACTCCAAGCCCCACATCGAGCAAGCGGCGGTAGCCTGCGGCAGGCGGCTCGGCGAGAGGCGCATCCTCCGCGATCTGCGGCGGGGCGCTCGAAGCGGAATTCGTGGACGACGTAGCGGGCTCAGTCACTGCCCCCTGCGATGCGGATGACGCTGCACTCTTAGCGTTGGCTTCCGCGCGAGCGGCCAGCGCGGCGGCGAGCCCCGGGCTGATGCCAAGTTCCAGCGCGATTTTGGTGCCGGCTTCGTCGCGTGTACGGAGCGTCGCGAGCTGGTCCGGCGTCCAGTCCCAGGGGGCTTCGCCGCGAGTCAGCTGCAACTGAACCTGGCCGCCGGCGGTCGCTCCCACGGCGGTTGCCGCCAGTCCGCTAATCTGGCGAAGGAGTTCTTCCAGTGCCTCCCGGCTTTCATCCCCAATGCCTTTGGCGGAACTTTCATCGCCAGCGGCAGGCTCCGGCTCCGTCTCTCCAAGGAACTTGCGAGCCAGGCGCAACCCTGAGGCCTCGGATAGACGGATCGACATCTCTCCCTGCACGGCGCCGGAAGCAACGACGGAGTAGCGCAGATCGGCATCGGAGATGGGGGGCGGCTCGAATACGATTTCGAAGGCCGTCGGCTGTCCCGACACCTGCGAGAGCACATCCTGCGTGCGCGATCTCCAGGCATCGAACCAGGCTTGGAACTCGGGCTTGATCCCCGGCGAAGGAGCAGCGTCGGTCATACGGATTCTCCTCTCACGACTCGCCTCCCGAAGGGATCGGCTCAAGAGTCAGAACCTGAGCCGCGCGACGCGCTCCCACCCGTACCGGCGCGGCCGAACAAAGCGGCACTTCCTCAATTTCGAGCAGAGCTGGCGCGGCCACGCTCCGTGCAAAGGGCAACAGGTCGCCGGGGGCAAGCCGCGACAGATCTTCGATCGCCACGCTTAGATGCGGCGTGGCGAGTTCCACTGGAAACTGGCAATCGAGGAGCCGCTTCTGGATCTGGCGGCGAACCTCGGCCGAGCTGTGCGGGCGCTGGTAACCGATGTCGGCCGAAATTTTGCGCAGGAGTGCGTTCGAAACCAGCGCCGGAACCGCCAGGTTCAGCGTACCGCGGGTTTCCGCCATTTTGATTTCGAAGCTCAGGCAAAGAGTTTTTTCGTCGGGCGGCATCAGGCGCTGGGTCTGCGAAATCTGCTGGCACGAACCGAAATTGAATTCCAGGCTGATCGCCTGCCAACCCGCCTGCAAATCGCGGCAGATGATCCGCATCACGCCTTCGAGAATCTGCTCCTCGATTTCGGTCAGGTCGCGGATTAGTCCACCCGACTTCCCCCCGCCCCCCATCATCACGTCGATTAGCGGGAAGGCGATGTCGAGATCGAGCTGTAAAACAGCGAAGCTGTCAAAGGGCGCCAGGTCGCAGGAGGCGAGATACGTTTTTTCTGGTATCCGCTGCAGAAACTCTCGAAAGGTGAGGTGCTCGGCGGAAACCAGGCCGCAATCGAACACAATACGCAAGTAGCCGCCAATGGAAGTGCTGAGATTGCGCGCAAACAGCTCGTGCAGCTGGTTAATCGCACGCAGCTGTTCCGGTCCGATCTGCCCCGCCTGGCGAATATCCCAGGGCAAAACAACCGGACCGCTGTCGCGCCCCGAAGACGCGCCCGAACGCGCGGCCCGCACCATCTCGTCGATTTCATGTTGGTTGAGAACTTTTTCCATAGAATCCGCGCAATTCTCCTAGGCTCCGGCCGATTGGGTGCGCACGCGTTCGCCCTCGGGATCGAGAAAACTGAGGCGCGCCCGCAGCCGCACCATAGCGAGCGAATGAATCTGCGAAACGCGCGACTCGCCGATTCCGAGTACGGCGCCCACTTCTTTCATGGTGAGTTCTTCGAAGTAATATAGCGAGAGCACCCGCTGCTCTTTTTCCGGCAGTTCAGCGATGGCCCCAGCGAGCAACTGCCTCATCTCCGACTGAAGACATTTGGAAAACGGCGTGTCCTCCGGTTTCGTGGGAAGGGAAGCCGCCAGGTCTTCTTCCTTTCCGTTCTGCGACGATTCCACTCTCAGGCTTCCGATTTCGAGCGTGTTGAGTTCGGAAAGCAGGCTCTGAAGTTCCTCGAGCGAAAGTTCCATTTCGCGGGCCAGATCGCTCTCGGTGGGCGTACGTCCCAGGCGGCTCGAAAGCCGGTTGTACGCCTCTTCCACCTGGCGTCCCTTGCGGCGCAGCTCGCGCGGACTCCAATCGAGTTCGCGCAGGCTGTCGAGAATCGCGCCCCGGATGCGGAACTTGGCGTAGGAACTGAACTGCACGTGTTTCGAGCGGTCGAATTTTCCCAGAGCGTCGATCAGCCCGAGTACGCCGGCGTGAACCAGATCCTCGAAGGGAACGTGACGGGGCAGGCGCTCGTGAATGCGGCGCGCGATATACCGGACCTGCGGCAGCTGCTCCATCAGAATCCGTTCGCGCTCGGCATCGCCGGCGACTCCTTGATAAGCGTGCGCGGGATGTTTAGTCATGAGTCAGGCTCTCTTTCGTTGCTGTCGTTGTTTGTCTTTTTTCATCGCACCGTCCCCAAAGACTGCACCGGAATCATGGGAGGAATTTCGAGCGGCGAAAGCACCACCACCTTGGGGAGAAACGGTTCGAGCAGCCGCCGCAGGTGAAAACGCGCCGGCGTCGGACAAAGCAGAATGGGCGCAGTCTGTGCCACCTGCTCTCCGCCCAGCTGCTTCATGCTGTCGAGCACGCGCCGCACGAACGACGGCTGCAGCCCGGTTGAAGTGGCGGGAGCGGCCTGCGGAGCGTAGGCACGGCTCAGTTCTTCCTCGATGGAACGGTCGAGTGTGAGCACGCGCAAGCCGCCGTCGTCGGACAGTAACGGCCGGACGAGGGCTCGGCCCAGCGCCTGTCGTGCCGCTTCGACGAGCAGGACTGGATGCTTGGTGGAGACTGACACATCGAGTAGAGCCTCGAGAATGGTCGGAAGATCGCGAATCGAAACCTGCTCGCGCAACAACTGCTGCAAAACCTTCTGCACTTCGCCGAGCGACATCGTTTTCGGAACGAGTTCTTCAAACAGCTTGGGATGGCTGTCGCCCAGCCGGTCGAGCAGCCGCTTGGTCTCATGCCGCGTCAGCAATTCGTAGGCGTGCTGGCGGATCAGCTCGGCAAGGTGAGTCGAGAGCACCGAGGTCTGATCAACGACGGCATACCCGCTGGCCAACGCCTGCTGTTCGAGCGAGCGCTGAATCCAGAGGGCGGCGACTCCGAATGCGGGTTCGCGCGTCGCCGTGCCCGCCAGCGGAGGAGGCGAGACCTCCGAGCTGATCGCCAGCACGCGGTCTTCGAGCATTTCCCAGCGGGCGATTTCCACTCCACGCAGCGAAACCGCGTATTCGCGTGGCTTGAGCCGCACATTGTCCGTGATGTGAATGGGAGGGACGATGAATCCGAGCTGCAAAGCGAGATTGCTGCGCAGCGCTTTCACCCGCGCGAGCAACTGGCCGCCCTGTTGCGCATCGACCAGAGGAACCAGGCCGTAGCCGACCTCCAATGAAAGTTCGTCGAGCTTGAGAAGATCCTCGATCGAATCCGATTTCGCCGCTTTTTTCTCTTTGTCGCCGGAAGCGGGCGCACCCGGATCACCGATGGCAGCTTCCTTCGCTGCTTCGGTGCCGGTGGCCGGCAGCCGTGTTGCCAGAAACGCAACCAGCGCGCCCAGCGTGAGGAAAGAAAACTTCGGCAGTCCTGGAATGAGCGCGAGTGCAAACATCACGCCCGAGGCGATCTGCAACGGCCGCCGGCGGGATAACAGCTGTGTGCCCAGATCAATCGACAGCGTCGAGCCGGAAGAGGCGCGCGTCACCACCATGCCGCCAGCCATCGAAACCAGGAGCGACGGGATCATCGTGACCAGTCCGTCGCCGACCGTGAGAACGGTGTAGGTTTTGAGAGCTTCGCGAAACGGAATGTCGAGTTGGAAAACTCCGATCAGAAACCCGGCGAGGATGTTGATGCCGGTGATGAGAATTGTCGCAATCGAATCGCGCTGATTGAAGCGCGCCGCGCCGTCCATGGCGCCGTAGAACTCGGCTTCCCGCGCCACTTGCTCGCGGCGGGCGCGCGCCTGGTTTTCGTCGATCAGGCCGGCATTAAGATCGGCGTCGATTGCCATCTGCTTTCCCGGCAGGGCGTCGAGAGTAAAGCGCGCCGTGACTTCGGCCGTGCGCACCGCGCCGTGGCTGACGACGATGTACTGGATCGCAATCAGCGCCAGAAAAAGAACGAAGCCGACCACGTAGTTGCCGCCGACCACGAATTGTCCAAAGGCTTCGATCACCCGGCCAGCCGCGGCCGAGCCTTCGTTGCCGTGCAGAAGGATGCGGCGGCTGGAGGCGAGATTGAGCGAGAGCCGGAACAGCGTCAGCAAAAGCAGCAAGCTGGGAAAAACGGAAAATTGCGCGGGGCGCAGGATCTGGAGCGCGCTCAGCAACACCAGCACGCTCGCCGCGATGCTGGTCGCAAGCAGCAGATCGAGCACGACTCCGGGCAGCGGCACTAGCATCACGAACACCAGGCTGACCGCGGCAATGGGCACGATCCAGTCGCTGAGCGGATTGCGGGCGGGCGCGGTAGCGGTTGCCATTAGCGGAGAACCTCAGACCGGCTCATCGCCGGAGTGGCGGAAACAGCGCTGGGAGCGGTCACGCGGGTGGCCGCAGCCGCCTGCGCACGCGCCTGGGCGCGATAGATTGCCGCCAGAATTTCGGCGACGAGGGCATAGAGCTTCGGCGGCACGCTTTGTCCAATTTCCACCGTGCGATAGAGCAGGTGCGCCAGTGGCTTGTTTTCGACGATGGGAATGTCGTGCCAGCGCGCAATCTCGCGAATTTCCGCCGCCACCAGATTCCGCCCTTTGGCGACCACAACCGGGGCCGGCATCAGCGCGTTGTACTCGAGCGCCACGGCGTAAGCGGTTGGGTTGGTGATTACGACCGCGGCGCGCTTGGCGTCTTCGAGCATGCGCCGGCGGCGCATCTGCCGCTGCAAACGGCGCATGCGCGATTTGACCTGCGGATTGCCTTCGCTTTCCTTGTATTCGTCTACCAGTTCCTGTCGGCTCATTTTGAGTTCGCTTTCGAAATGGCGGCGCTCAAACATGTAATCGAAGAAGGCCCAGAACAGGAGCACGAGCGCCGACTTCCAGCCCATCTCGAATACGCGCGAGGCTGTAAACGCCGCGAGGCCGCGCACGTCGCGCGAGGACAAGGTCATGAGCACCCCCCAGTCGCGGCGCAGGCAAACGTACGCAATGTAAACAACGGCGGTGCCCGGCAGCGCGCTCTTGAGGAACGAGCGCAGCGCGGTGACCGAGAACAGCTGCTGCACCCGAGCCCCGGGCGAAATACGCGAAAACGTGGGCAGGAGCGAAGCGGGCGCGAACACCAGACCGCCCTGCGCGACGGCGGAAGAAAGCGCGACCACCCACCCCAGGCCGAGCGCCGCGCCGGTCGCGGCAAACAGCGACGCGTGCGTCAGCAAGGGAGCCAGCGAATCCATCGGCAAGCTGCCCGAGACCGCGCCTTCCAGGCAGTCCCGGAAAAACGCGCGCCACAACGCGGGAAAAGTGGATATCTGCGTGAACAACACCAGTGCCGCTGCCACCGCCGCCGAAGCGCCGATAAGATCGCGGCTACGCGCAACCTGGCCCTTCTCGCGTGCTTTTTGCCGGCGCCGCGGGGTTGCCTGTTCGGTTTGGTTCGCTTGCGGCATACGTGTCCGCCCTCACTGGGCGAGTTTCAGAATCCTTTCGGAAGCCTCGAGCGCACGCTCGAAGCGGGCATCGAAGAAGCGCGGCCAGAAACAGACGCTCCCGCCAAGCAGCGCCAGACCCAGCAAGTTCTTGAGCGAGATACCCAGAAACAACACGGGAAACTGCGGCAGCGCTTTGCCGAGAAAGCCGAGCGCAACATCCGCAAACAGGCTGGCAACGAGAATCGGAGCGGCAATCTGCACGCCCGCCATCCACATACCGGAGGCGAAAGCAAGCAGCGCGGACGCGCTGGGCCAGGTGAGCGACAGGCGTCCGGGAGGCAGATACTCGAAACTGCGCGCCAACCCGCGCAGCAGCCAGTGCGGCACGCCCAGCTGAATGAAGATCACGAGAACAACGAGCTGATAGAGAGCCGAGAGGACGGTGGAATCGGCCTGACTGTCGGGGTTTAGCAGGCTAGCCAGCGAGTAGCCCATCTGCACGCCACAAATCTGTCCTGCCAGCTGCGCGGAATCGAAGAACAGTTGCAGCGTGAAGCCGAGCAGGAAGCCTGCGGCAAACTCTCCCGCCAGTACAGCGGCGGCCGCACTCGCAGTCATCGCGGACACCGGTACGCGGACAAGCGGCACCAGCAAGACCGCTAGCAGAATGCCGAGACCGATTTTCACGCGCGGTGGAACGGACAAACTGCCGAGAAACGGCGCCGAGATGAGCACGCCGCTGACGCGCGCGAGCGCAAGCATCCAGGCGAGCGGCACACCACCGAGCGGGATGGCAAAACCTGTCGTCATCGTGTTCTCAGTGCAACAGCCCGTGGAAATCGCTCCACATGGCCAGAGTGAAAACGATCAGCTTGCGCAGCATCCAGGGCAGCAACAGCAGCGCGGAGGCGGCCACCGCCGCCAAACGCGGGACGGTCAACAGCGTCTGGTCCTGGAGTGACGTAAGCACCTGCCCAACGTTCACCAGCAGACTCACAACAGTCGCAATCGCCAGCAGCGGCGCCGCGAGAAAGAAGGCGATTTCGAGCGTCGCGCGGACGAGCGTGACGGTCTGAGCTGTTTCCATATGCGCCTTTCAGGCAAAACTCCTCATCAGCGAACCGATGAGCAGGTTCCATCCGTCGACCACCACGAATAAGAGGATCTTGAGGGGCGTCGAGACGACGACCGGCGGCAGCTGCAGCATGCCCACTGAGGTGGTAATGGCTGCCGTCACGAGGTCGATCACAAGAAAAGGGAGAAATAAAGCCGCGCCGATCTTGAACCCGGCCTGCAATTCCGAGAGCAGATACGCGGGCGCAACAATGCGCATGGCAAGTTCCCCGGGCGAAGCCGGACGGGGGGCGCGCGCCAGCTCGACAAACAGCGCAAGGTCTTTCTCCCGTGTGTACTTCAGCATGAAGTGGCGCATGGGCCCCGAAGCGCGATCGAGCGCCGTCATGGCATCGATGTGACCGGCCTCCAGCGGAACAAACGCGTCGGCATAAATCGCGGCCGCGACGGGCTGCATCAGAAAAAACGTAAGGATCAGCGCAAGTCCAATCAAAGTCTGATTCGACGGCGCGGTCTGGGTGCCCAAGGCCTGGCGCAGAAAATGAAACACCACCAGCAGTCGCACGAACGGCGTCATCGAAAGCGCAATCGCCGGCAGCAGCGTGAGGGCCGTGAGCAGAACCACGATATTCCATGGAACGGAGCCACCCGGAAGCGCCAGAGGGAAGCCGGGAGCCGCTGAGGCGTGGGCGCGCGCCCAAAGGTCCGGAGCGGACGCGAGCAGACAAACCAGCAGAAACACAGCGGATGATTTTCGGGAAACGGGTCTGACCTTCTTCATTGACTGCCTCGTCATTGGCTGCCTCCAGGTCCGGGGACAGCGCGAGCTGCACAATCCGCTGGCGCGTCATTCGCACCGACATCGGGCAAGCGCGTCAGCAGCGTTACCGACGACGGGCCGCCGCCGATCAGGAAGCGCTGGTGCTCGAACTGAACGACCGAAACGATCCGCCGGTCGCCAAGCGAGGCAGTTTCCGAAACAAGCAATAGTCTTGGAGCGCGCTGGACGCGGACTTTGAATCCGATCCACAAACTTCCCAGCCGCCGCCAGCCCGCATTCAACCACTGGGAAAGCGGAGTGGACCCATGCGAAGCAGAGGCAAGCTTTGCCGCACTGAGTTTCGTTCGAATCAGATTGCGCGCGCTAGACAATGGCACAACCGCTTTCTCTTCATCGCACGGTGGCAGATTGACCCAGGGATGGTCCATTCAGGCAAGCTCCGTCAAACGCACCGCGACGTGGTTGTTCAAAATTTCGAACTCGCTCCACGCGATCAGCTCTCCGTTAACGAGCAGCGGAACGTCCTCGCCAACCGTCCAGTGCGAATCGACCAGCCGTCCGGGAGCCAGCCGCACCAGATCGGCCACGGTGAAGTTGGGCACCGAAATTTCAATCGAGAGCAAGCAGGGCAGCGCTTCCACTCGCGTCCAGGGATCGATCGCAAGCACTTCCGGTTTCGCTTGGGCAGCGGCGGCCATTACATTTGCACCAGAAATTCCGTGAAGTAGACGTTTTCGATCCCCAAGTCGGGGGCGCACTCCTGCAGAGCCGGAAGCAGAGCGGCTTTCAGCTTTTGTTTGCCGTCGGAAGCCAGCAACTGCTCGGCCCGCGCGCTCGAAAGTACCCCCAGAATGGCATCGCGCAGGGCCGCAACCGGGACATCTTCTTTCTTCCGCGGCAGCGCGCGAGAAAGCCCCAGGGTGATTCCGGCGCGCAGATAGGCGCGCTGACCCGCGCCATCGAGATTGACCACGAAGCTATCAAGCGCCAGAGTTCTCTCGCCCGCGGCATGTGAGTCGCTGCCCGCCGGCCCCGGACGCAGCCAGAAGAAAAGTCCAGCAGCCCCTAGCACAAGGACAGCCACGCTATTGGAGACAAGATTCTTGTTCCCCGCCTTCGCACTTTTGGCGGAGGCAATGAGCGCGGAATTCAGTGGTGCTTCGGGCATGGCAATGTTCAGTGCAAGCAGGGTGCCAGTGGGGGAAATGCGCGCTGCACAGAAGGCGGATGAAGAAGACCGAGCGAATTCGGGCAATTACCCGGGTGTCTCGTCTCGAAGACAGAAGAGGCCCTAAAAACGAGGGGAAACGCCCTCAGTTGTCTGAGGACGTTCCCATTAGAAATTTCTTTTTTAAAGAGCTTCAGCAGCTGGATGCCGCCCCCACAAACCCAAATCACCATTTGCCAACATCGTCCTCAAGCGTTATTGCTTGAGGTTGATGGTGTCCTGCGCGATCTGATCGAAGGTAGTTACCACCTTGGCGTTCGCTTCGTAGCTGCGCTGGGCCACGATGAGGTTGGCAAATTCCGTGGCGATGTCCACGTTCGATTGTTCCAAAGCGCCGCCGGAAAGAGTTCCCAGCCCGCCCGTCGTGGGCGCCCCGATCGTCGGCTGGCCGGACGCAAGCGTGGGTTGGAAGTCGTTGTTGCCCGTGCGCGTAAGGCCTTGCTCATCGGCGAAACTGGCCAGCGCAATCTGTCCTAGAACCGCCGTCGTTCCGTTGCTGAACGAGCCGGTAATCGTCCCGTCCGAGCCGATGCTGAAATTCTGCAAGGTGCCGCTGGAGGCGCCGTCCTGTTGAATGGAGGCCGTGCTGCCCGGAGCAGCTTCCTGCGTGAGCAATCCAACGCCACCGGTGCCGACCACGTGCCAGGTAAAGCTCAGTTGATTTGCGCCATCGGCGAAAGTCGATCCGTTGGGCGGTACCTGGATGGTTGGATTTGTAAGCGAAGCGCTGCCATTAGTGGGGGTAATACTCTGCAAAGCCCCACTGCCATTGAATACCAGCGTACCGCTGGCGAGAGTCACGGGCGCGGCGGTGGCGCTCCCGCCCAGATCAACGGCAGGGATCGTTACCTGATAGCCCCAGGTGTTGAGAACCGCTGGAACGGCGGCTGCTGCGTTGACTCCATTCGCTCCCGCATTCGTGTTCCAGGCAAGTCCGGTGGTCGCGCTTGTCGCCGTGAAATCGCTGGCCGTGCCCGTGGAGTTCGCCGTGATATCGATCACTCCACCACCCGCGTCCGTGGCGCCGACATCGGGGTTAGCGGTTGTACCCGAACCATAACCACCCGCGCCATCGCCGGCGGCGTCAGCCGTATTGTCGTTGATCGCATTGACCAGATTTGCCACCGTTTCGCCAACGCTTGATCCGATCAGAACATTGTTGGTCCCGGTCCCGGGGTCGCTTGTCGTGAACGTATATGTCTGGGTGCCGATGGTCACGGTCTGGTTGTTCGCGGGTAGCGACGCCATGGTCAGCACGCCGGTTGCCGCCTCCGCGGTCACGGCGGGTGTACCCGGGGAGTCCTCGTTGGTGTAGGTGAACGTAACGTTATGGCTGCCTCCCAGAGAGTCGTAGATGGTGGGCTGCGTGGTATAGGTGGAACCTGGCGCGGATGTCGCATCGAGGTTCGTCGTCAGCGACACATTGCGTGTGACGGTCGCGGGACTGACGGTTCCCGAGCCAAGATCCAGTGTGCCCAGCCCCCCACTCGTATCGATCACGCCACTCGCCGCTGGGTATCCGAGCACCTGTTGGCCATCCGACGTTTCGAGCAGGTTGTCGGTGCCGACTTCGAAATTGCCGGCGCGCGTATAACTCTGCACCCCGTTTTGACTGACCACGAAAAAGCCGTTGCCGTTGATGGCCACGTCGGTGGAGATGCCCGTGGAACTGACGTCTCCTTGCGTGAAGTTGGAAGGCTGCGAACTCACTTCCACCCCCGCGCCCTGCTGGATTGGGTCGCCCGCACCGTCCGAGCCCAGGTTCTGGTAGAACAGGTCGGCAAACTGGATCTGCTGGTCTTTGTATCCGATCGTGTTGAGGTTGGCCAGATTATTGGCAACGGTGGAAAGCGCGGTCGAACTGGCATCCAGTCCGGAAAGTGGAACTGAGAACGCTGGCATACGGGCTCCTTAACGAGAAATGGAATTAACGGTTGCGCCGGGAATGGAACTTGTGGCGGCAGACTGTGCGCCCGCGCTCGAAGAAGTCGCGGGACTCGTATTGTTCACCAAGGTCTGCATCAGCTCATCGATCTGTGTCAGATCGCTCAGCGACTGGAACTGCGCCAGTTGCGCAACGAACTGATTGGGATCGAGCGGATCGAGCGGGCTTTGCGCCTTAAGTTGAGCGCTCAGCAACTGCAGAAACTCCGTATCTAGAGTGCTAGTGGTGTCGGTCGGGCTGCTCGCTGAAGACGAGGATGTGGAGCCGGTGGACGATGCCGCCGCCGCATGGGAATTCGCAAGCGATTGAAGCAAAGGAATATACACAAAGTCCTCCTACACAAGAATGCTCACGCGCGTTTCTGGCATTGGTGCCAGATACGCCGTGTCTGGATCCGATTCAGCTGAGGCCTCGGCCGCGACTGCATTGGGCGGCAGTGCGGCATAGGAGCCGGGCGTCTGCGGCGAATGTTGCCGCGGCTGCCCCTGCTGAAAGCTGGTGGTTGTCTGAACTTCGGAACGCGTGCTCGAAAAATCGACGCCTGTAAGGTTCAGGTGCTGCGCCTTGAGCCCGGTCTCGATTCCTCCAATTTCGGAATTGAACCAGCGCGCCAGATCCCGGTCGCCATGGATCGCAATGCCCACCTGGCTTTGCTCGATGACGGTATGCACTTCCACATTGCCGAAAGCGCTGGTATGAACTCCAACCTGAAGCTGGACCGCTGCGCCCTCCGGCACGAGATGAGCGCCGGATGCGGCAGGCATGGAATCGCTCGCCGCCGGGGCCGAATCGAGCATCTGGTGCGCGGGTGGCAACTCGGGCGCCGAAACTGCTTTGTCGGGTGTCGCCGAGGCAACGGATGCATTCCCAGCCGCCGGCGCAACCAGGACCGGGCTCGCCACGTCACTTGAATTGCCCTGGGACGCAGGCGGTACCGTGATGGAAGAAGAAGGAGAGGGGCCAGCGGAAGAAAGCGACGACGGCGCGCTCGCCGCCGCTCGCGCAGCCGCAGGCAATTTCTGCCCCGCCGACGACGGTGCAGGAACGGCGCCTGAAGACGCGGCCTGAACCTCGTTTGCCGGATCGTCGGCAGAGAGCAAGTGTCCCGCATCTGGCCGCACCAGTTCAGCCGCCGGATTGCTGCCTTGTGCCGCGGCAGCGTCGCCGCCGGGAATGGGATTGGCAACGGAATCGATAATGGATCCGCCGCTCGATTTACCGGGCGTCGTTGGAATTGCGTACGGCTTGTCGTTCTGAGCTGACGCGCCGACATCGTGCGTCTGCGGTGAGTACGCAGAGCCAATCGTCTCGCGTCCTGAGGCCGCTAATGCCGTATCGCGAATTGAGAAGTCCTCCGACGCGGTTGCGCTCTGAGAAACAGCGGGATGCCTTCCGTCAGCGGCGGCGCTTGCCGGCGGCTGTGAGTTCCGGGCAGACGAAAATGCAGTGTCGGCCGACGTCGCGGAAGCTAAGAGTGAATCGACCTGTGGCAGGAGTGATTGCGCGACGGAAAGAGAATCCTTCGTCGTCATGCTGGCAACGGCCTTGGGCGGTGCGGAGGGCACAGCCGCTGCCGCTGTGAATGCAGTTACATCGCCAGCTTCGGTGAGAGCGATCATGGGCGATGGGGATTCGAAGTGGACTTGAGGAACATTGCCCGCGACTGTCTGGACCGCTTGCTGTGCGCTTGGACCTACTGGTTGTGTGCTGTGACGTACCGGTTGTGCGCTCTGGGTTGATTGCGGTGCGTTGCCGAGAGGGAGAGGGATCTCGGCAGCGCGCACGCTGTTGGCTGGCGCAAGGGCATTTTCGTTGGGGCTCACAATTTTTGTAGGTGTCGCGCCCTCGCTCCCGATAGGCGCCGGCTGGCGAGTCGAATGGCCGCCTGAATCGGGAGCATCTGGGACAACGTCTGGAGCGCTGAATGCCGAAGCAGCTTGCTCCTGCAGTGCCGCAAGCGGAGCCGAGGGAACGATTAGGGCATTCGGCAAACCGCTTTCATCCTGTGGAGCGCTTCCGTTGAGCGGTGAAACAGTCGAAATAACAGATTGGCTGCGCGGTGGTTCCTGCGACCTGAACAATGGCTCTTGCAAGTCAAGCGGCGTTGCGTGTGCCTGCTCCAACATCGCTGAGGAGGGAAGGTCGGAGAGCAAGCCCGGTGTTGCCGGCGATGCGGTTGCTGGAGTTCCAGGCCTCGATGGATCGTACGCGGAACTTGCGGCGGTAATGGGAGTAGGTGAACCTACAGCGGTTGAGGGTCCCTTAGAAGACGACGAAAGCGCGCCGGAGATTGGAGCCGCAGCGACTGGCAACGCAATTGCGGATGCGCCCGCAACGGCGAGGCTGGCTGCCTTCGGCTCATCTTGGGATACCGTCTCAACCGGGACCGCATTGGGGGACACGGTTTCGGCCTTGGTTTGGGCCAGGGGCCCCATCAACAACGCGGCCAACGGAGTCGCCGTTTTCTCGTTCACCTTGACGGCGGCATCAAAGAAGGCCGCACTCAAGCTGGCCGCACTCAAGCCGAATGCCGCACTGATCTTTGCTTTCGCTTGGCCCTTCAAATCCGGTGAGGCTTTGGGCAACTGAGCTACGATTCCGGAAAGAACGGGTGGCTGCGTTCGGCCTGACTGAGATCGGCCTAGTGGCGGCTGGCCCGGTTGGGTTTGGGCCGGCATTGACTTCGCTGCGGGATCTTGTGCCGGTGCGCTTTTTGCCTGCGTGCCTATGGTCTGTGTATCTTTTGCCTGCGCGTTTTTCACGGGCAAAGATTGGGCGTTCCCAGCCGACAGCTCTTGGCCCTGAGCCTGCGATGAGCGAGCGAGGACGTCCGAGAAACTCGCCGATTGCGGACCCGCGGCCAGCAGCGGCGCGCCCGCAGCTTGTTGAGCACCCGGATTGGAAACGATGTCCACTCGCATAGCAGTGCTTGTTCCATTGCATCTCGTGCGCCAAATCGTGAGGCAAAAAAATTTCGCATCGTGGCAGCGCGGAGCGGCAGCAATCCCAGTGAGTTGAAGCGAAGGTTGTGTGGAGAGACACGGCTCGCCGTGAGAGTTTGGAGCGGCTGCGAGGCAAGAGTTGCCCGTTCAAGGCGGCAACTTCAGCCCTCTCGTTTGTGCCAGCGCCGCAACAAAAACGCGGCGTCCGTTTCCTGCTGCTGGCGGCGCATCTGTTCCCGCTGATAAGTTTGCCGTTGGCTGGCTCGAAGCGCGTCGAGAGCTTCGCGTTCCTGCATGGCGCGCTTGTAGGCTTGCGCTGCTTCCTGGCGAACCACCTCAAGCCGGGCAATTTCCTCTTCCACCCGAATACGCAATTGCTGCAATTGGTCGCGAAGCAACGTGGCAAAGTGAAGTTCAGCCGCCATCCGCCCGCTGGCCAGCCAACGGGAATCGGTTGCGGAGGACTCCTCAATCGCGCGGTCAAGCCGGGTAAGCGCTTCCCGCGCTCGCGCCACATCCATGGAAGCCCGCTGCAGCGCCAACGCGCGCTGACGCTCCAGGTTCTGCCGCAGGCGGAGAATTTGCTCGAGTGCAAAGCGAAAGGCCATATGCGTCAGACCGGCAGCGTTATCAGTCGTTTCAGCGAGTCCTCGATGCCGGCCACCTCGTCGGTGGATTGCATAAGAAATTGGCGCAGCGCCGGCATGAGTGCGATCGCCCGGTCGAGGTCGGGATCGCCTCCTTTCTGATACGCGCCGATGCGAATCAGTTCCTCGGACGCCTTGTAGCTGGCAAGCAGGCGGCGAATTTCGCCGGCTCTGGCACGGTGCCCAGGCTCGGTAACCGCCGGCATGATGCGGCTGATGCTGTCGAGAATCGAAATTGGTGGATACTGGTTTTGCGCGGCCAGTCGGCGGTCGAGCATGACGTGCCCGTCGAGCAGCGCCCGTGCCGCATCTACCAGCGGATCGTTCTCGTCGTCACCCTCCATCAGTACGGTGTAGAAACCCGTGATCGTGCCCGATCCGAATGCGCCGGCACGCTCAATCAGCCGGGCAAGCATGGTAAAGACCGACGGGGTGTATCCCTTGGCTGTGGGAGGCTCGCCCGCCGCGAGACCGATCTCGCGCTGCGCCATGGCCAGACGCGTGAGCGAGTCGACCACCAGCAGGACGTTCTTTCCCTGCCCGCAAAAATATTCCGCGATGGCCGTGGCTGCAAGTGAAGCGCGAATGCGCAAGAGCGGATCCTGGTCTGAAGTCGAAACCACGACCACCGACCGGGCTCGCCCCTCCGGCCCGAGCGCATGCAGCAGTTCACCCACTTCGCGCCCGCGTTCGCCGATCAGCCCAAGTACTGTGAGGTCGGCATTCGTGTTCCGCGCCATCATGCCGATGAGCGTGCTTTTACCGACGCCGCTTCCGCCGAAAATGCCCACGCGCTGTCCGCGCCCGCAAGTGAGAAACGCGTCAATGGCGCGAATTCCGCAGCCCAGCGGCTCATGAATCGGCGTGCGCGTCAGCGCTAGCGGCGCCTCCCGGTCGAGAGGACAGCGTTCGCGGCACACCGGAGGCAGCCCGTCGTCCATCGTTTGTCCCGCCCCGTCGAGCACGCGCCCCAGAAGCTCGTGGCTCACGCGTAGAGAGGGACGCCGTCCCCACGCCACAACCTGATCGCCATATCGGATCCCAGCCGGGCGGCGCAGCGCCATCGATAGCACCGTGTGCCCGCGGAACCCGATGATCTCTCCCGGCCAGCGGACCCCGCGCGAATCCACGATTTCACAAGCTTCGCCGACGGTTGCAAATGGACCCTCCGATTCGATAAGCTGCCCAACTACTTGCGTTACCTTGCCGCGCCAGCGCAATGGCGAAGCAGTTTCAAGCTGCGAAAAATATGCGGAAAGAAGCGGCGAACTGGTCATGGATTTGCCGCGCGCGCCGCAGGCCGATCCGGAGACGGAAAGCTCGCCGGAGATCACGATTGTGCGGCCGCCCTGGGCCGCTCCGCCAACAAGTCGAGCAACCCGGTTTCAATTTCCTTCAGCTGCGCCTCGATGCCGGCGTCGGTGGTTCCGAGCGAGGTCTCGATGCGGCACTCTCCGGCAGCCAGCTGCGCGTCTTCGTGGACTTCGGGCGCGGGCGCGCCGTCCATCCGGCCGGCGAAATAATGACGCCAGTCCGCCGCCTCCTGCGGAGAGACGTGCAGATCGACTTTGGTTCCGGCATCGAGGTTTTCCAACGTCACGCGCACGATGCCTGCAAGCGTGTGCGGGTCAAGCTGCGCTTCCCGGTGCAGAATTTTCCGCGCAATCGCGAGCGCGAGCTGCACCACCTCGCCTTCAATTCGCCGGTAATACGCCGCGCGCTCGCGCGCGAATTCTCCGGCCGCCTGCAGCACCTGTTCCCGGCTGCGTGCGATCGCCTCATCGACCGCGCCCCGCAGCTGTTGCTCCGCCGCCTGCCGGCCTCGTTCGTAGGCCTCGCTCTCGTGCTGGCGTATGCGGTCTTCCTCCGCCGCTTCGGCCCCGGGCCGCGAAGAAGGATCGCTGCCGGGCTGTTGCCCAGCCTCCGTGTAGCAGAAGGGGTCAGCCGCAGCGCAACGCTTGAGCCGGGGCGTATCAGACGACATATTCGTCCTGGTCCTCCGCGCCCAGCACCAGCTTGCCTTCGCTCTCCAGCTTGCGCGCAACATCTACGATCTCGCGCTGCGCCTGCCCCACATCGCGCGCCCGCACCGCCCCCATGATGTCCATGTCCTCCTTGAGCATGTCCACCGCGCGCGTCGACATGCACTTGAAGATCAGGTTCTTCAGTTCGTCGCCCGCGCCGCGCAGCGCGAGCGCGAGAGTTTTCTTGTCCAGCTGCCCAAGCAGCTCGCGGATTCCCGCCTCCGGCACTCCGATCAGGTCCTCGAACGTGAACATCAGATTGCGAATGCCCAAGGCCATTTTCGGATCTTCTTTTTCGATGTTTTCGAGAATGCTCTTGCTGATGCCGGGCTCCATCTGATTCAGCATGTCGGCCGCTCCCTTGAACCCCGCATAAGCGCGCCGGCTCTGTTCTCCGAGAGATTCCAGCCGCTTGTGCAGCGCCACCGAAACCTTCTGCGCCACATCGGGCGAGAACTGCCGCAGTTGCGCCAACCGCTTGATGGTTTCCGCCCGGACTTCCTCGGGCAGGCACACCAGCAGCGCGGAAGCCTGGCGCGCGTTCAGGTGGGCGAGAATGAGAGCGATGGTCTGCGGATGCTCGATTTCGAGAAACTTCGCGAGCTGCTGCGGGTCCGCGTTCTCCAGGTTATCCAGCCGGATCGCGCTCATCTCCATTGTCCTCGAAACCTGTTCCAGAAGCTGCTTCGCGCCCTGTTGCCCGAACGCCTTCACTAACAGCTTCTCGGCGTATTCGGGCCCGCCCGTGGCGAGATAACTCTGCGTCAGCGTGAGTTGGTAATACTCCTCGAGCACCAAGACCGCCATCTCCGGCTTTACATGCTCCAGTCCCGCAATGCACTGTGTCAGCCGCTGCAAGTCGGACTCCCCAAGATGGCGGTAAATCTGGCTGGCCGATTCCTCGCCAAGCAACACCATAAGGATGGCGGCTTTTTGCAATCCCGGATCGGCGGCGGCATGCATGCCCGGATCCTTTGTCTCTATCTTGATTTCTGCGGCTCTCGAATCCAGGTCTGCAGCAACCGGCTGGCCGTCGCCGGTTCCGACTTGACCTTCTCCGTCAATTCCTTCTTGAGCGCCGTCGCCCGCTTGCCTTCTTCAGTGCTTGCCGGAAGCTCGATCGTGGCCATCGCATCGGCGGAGGCGGCCTGCGCGGCCGCAGCTTGGGTTAGCTTTTCCGGAATCTGCCGGAAGGCGGCCAGCGCCTGCTTTTTCACCGGCCGCAGCACCAGCCCATAGACGAGCAGAAACACAAGCGTAATGCCCAGATAACGCAGCGCACCGGACCATGGCGAAAGAAGCAGGCGGTACTTTTCCAGTTTGCCGGGTGCGGCCAGCGGTTCGGTGGGCACCACCTGAAACGAGAGATTTTCGAGAGCCAGCAGGTCGCCGCGCTGATCGTCGATTCCGATGGCCGCACGCGCCAGCTTCTCGATGGCCGTCATCTCTTCAGGCGTGCGTTTCCGGCGTGCCGCGTTTGCCTTCCCATCTTTGCCGGTCGCGCTTTCGCTGGCGTCGTTGATCAGCACCGCGGCCGTAATCCGTCGCACGCGTCCCGCAGGCTGCGAGATACGTCTTATGTTCTTGCTGACGGCAAACGTCGACGCGTCCGATTTCGACGACTGGTTGTTGATCGCCGCCGTTACCGTGGGACTCGTCGCAGCCGCGCCCGGTACATTCGAGGCCGTGCCCGGCACGCCCGCCGGGTTCGCGCCCCCGGCCAGCTCTTCGGAATGCTGCTGCGACAACGGCGCGGTCGCTTTGGGATCGAAGGTCTCCGAAGTATCTTCACTCGTGCTCAGGTCGTAATCCACGTGTACGCTCGCCCGCACATGCTCGGAACCGACCACGGGCTCAATCGCATGCACGGCTGCGGCCGCCAGCTCTTCGTCGGAATCGTACGAAGCCCTCCCCGAAGGTCCGCGGCGCGAAAGAAAAGGCGTGGCCGTATCGGCATCGACCACGGTGACATTCTCCGGCCGCAAGCCGTCCACCGCACTTGCCACCAGCTGCGGAATCGCCTGCTGCGCTTCTTTCGACAGCGTGCCGCCGCGCGTTTTCACGATCACCGCCGCCTTCGATTCGTGTTCCTGTTCGGTGAACAGCGATTCGCGCGGCAGCACCAGATGAACCCGCACCGCATCGACCTCGCCCAGCGTCTGTAGCGTGCGCTCCAGTTCGCCTTCGAGCGCGCGCTGGTAATTCACCTTTTCGCTGAAATCCGAGCCCGCCCAGTTGGGAGTGTCGAACAGTTCGAAGCCAAGGCGCGCATTTCGAGGCAATCCCTGCGCCGCCGTCTCCAGACGCGCGGCGTCGAGTTTGTCCGATGGCACCAGCACGCTTGCACCATCCGGAGAAATTTCATAAGGAATATTTTTCGCCGCCAGGCGGCTGGCCAGCGATTGCGCGTCGGCGGCCCTGAGCCCCGAATAAAGCGTCACGTTCTTGCTCTGGCCGAAGATCGCGACAAAGCCCCACAACGTGAGCGCGACCAGCGCCGCGCCCGCAGCCAAAAGGAATTTCTGCCGCAGGCTCAGCCCGCGCAGGAATCCCTGAATCTGCTGAAACCACTGGTCCAAACTCTTCTTCTCCTACAGTCGTCGAACCGCGGAGTACGCCGGGAATCGCATGGCACGGCTCGCCGGCCGCGCTCAGAACTGCATATTCGAGATCTGCTGATAAGCCTGCACGATCTTGTTGCGCACCTGCATCATCAGCTGAAACGAGAGGTCGGCCTTTTCGACCGCGATCATGGCGCTGTGCAGGTCGGCGCCCTTGCCGTTCAAAAGCTGCGCCACCTGATTCTGCGCTTCGCCCTGCGCGCCTTCGGCCGCGTCCATCGAGTCTTGCAGCGTGGAAAGAAAGCCGCCCTGCCCTTCTTCTGCCGGCGAGGCCACTCCGGCGGCGCTGGGCTGCGAAATTTCGGCGGGCAAAATGCGAAGCGGCGAAATCGAATTGCTCATCCCACAACCTCCGTCGTCACCCTCACCTACTGCAGCAGGCTGAACGACTGTTGAATCATGTTCTTGGTGGCCTGTACGGCCGACGCATTCAGTTCATACGCGCGTACTGCGCTCAGAAGATCGGTCATCTCCTCAATGGGATCAACCTGTGGATAAGCGACATATCCTTGCGGGTTGGCATCGGGATGCCCGGGCTCGAAGCGCAACACAAACGGGCGCTGGTCCCCGACCACCGCCGCCACCCGCACTGCCGCTGCGTTCTCGTTCGCAAGAGAATTCAGCGTCAGCGAAAAACGCGGCCGCGGCTGCGACTGAAACACCACCAACTGCCGCCGGTAGGGACCGCCCGCGGGCGTGCGCGTCGTCTGCGCGTTCGCCATATTCGCCGCCACCACCTCGGCGCGCATGCGTTCGGCACGCAATGCCGAGCCGCTCAGTTCGAACATCGAAAACAGGTTCATGAATTTGACCCTCCATTGATCGCCGACGCCAGGCGGTGAAATTCGGCTTTCAAGAATGCGACCGCCACCTGGTAGCGCAGCTGATTCTCGGCAAGGTGCAGCGACTCGCGTTCCACGCTCACGTTATTGCCATCCGGCCGTTCCGCCAGGCCTCGCACTTCACGCGCCACGGGAGTTATCGTGGCAAGCTCAGGGAGCGCTGGCCCGCCGATATCCGGCGAGTCCGTAGCCGGAGTTCCCGCCATCGCCTGCTCGATCTCTCCGGCAAACGTCGGAACATCCCGCGTGTGGTATCCGGGAGTGTCCACGTTCGCCAAGTTAGTGGTGAGCACACGGTGCCGCAGCGTCGCCTGGTCGAGCGCCCGCTCCAGTCCCCGCATCAGCGGAGTTTCAATCGTCGGTTCATTCGTGGGCATAACGGCTCCTGTAATCGCTGCGCGGAGGCAATCCAAACTCGCGCACCTTATTCCGCACCGTGCGCAGGCTCACCCCTAATAGCTCCGCCGCGCGGGCGCGGTTGCCGCCGGTCGCGTCGAGCGTCATATGAAAAGACGCCGCTCCATTTCCTCGAGCGAAAGTCCGGGCTTCCATTCGGGAGCGCGCGGCCCCTGCGGCGCCGGATTCGTGCCGTGCGCAAATGCTTCCGGGCCGATTTCCCGGCCTGCCGAGAGCGCCACGGCGCGGCGCACAAAATTCGCGAGCTCGCGCACATTGCCCGGCCAGAGCTCCGATTCCATCCGCGCCAGCAGATCTTCGGACAGCCGCGGAGACATTCCCGGCGCGCCATAAAGACTGGCAAAATGCCGCGCGAGCTCGCGCACATCCTCCGCCCGGTCGCGCAGCGGCGGCAGGGCCAGCGGAATCACATTGAGCCTGTAATAAAGATCGGCGCGGAACTGGCCTTCCTGAACCGCAGCCTGGAGCCGCCGATTCGTGGTCGCAACCACGCGGATATCGACCCGCACCGCCTGATTCGAGCCGAGCCGGTCGAATTCCCGCTCCTGCAGCGCGCGCAGCAGTTTGGGTTGCAACGCCATCGGCAGTTCTCCCACCTCGTCGAGCAGCAGCGTTCCCCCGCTCGCCATTTCAAATTTGCCTGGCCGCGCTCCGACCGCTCCCGTGAACGCACCCCGCGCGTGCCCGAACAGTTCGCTTTCGAGCAGAGCTTCCGGAAACGCGGCACAGTTGAGCGCCACAAATGGACCGGCCTTCCGTGCGCTCAAACGGTGAATAAAGCGTGCCACCAGTTCCTTGCCGGTGCCGCTTTCGGCTTCGATCAGGATGTCGGCGTCGGTCAGCGCGGCTTGCCGCGCGCGCGCCAGCGACTGCCGCCAGACCGGCGACTGCCCAATTAGAGGTTCGACATTCTTGTTTTCGCTTTCGGCGCGGCGCAGCACCTGCTCCACCGCCAGTTCGAGTTTCTCGAATGCCACCGGCTTCACCAGGTAGTCGCAGGCTCCATTGCGCATGGCTTCGACCGCGTCGGGCACGCAGCCATAGGCGGTCAGAAGAATGACCGCCGTGCGCGCCGACGAATTCTGCACCTCGCGCATCACCGCGAAGCCGTCGCATCCCGGCATGCGCACGTCGGTGATCACCAGCGAGTGCTGCTCCGGACGAAACTTGGCCAGTGCCTCCTTGCCGTTGACTGCGACATCCACCTGCCAGCCGCGGCGCGCAAAGCGCGCTTCGAGCGCGGCGCGCATTCCGGCATCGTCGTCGGCGATGAGCAGACGCTTCATGGCCGCACCTCAACCGCCGGCGAATCCGCGGAACTCGCCTCTTGTATTTGGACCAGTGCCCTTGCACACGGCACAGCCGCCGGCACCGAAGATGCCGGCAGGCGCAGCCGAAACGCCGCCCCGCGCCCGGCTTGGCTTTCAGCCTCGATCGACCCGCCGTGCTGATCGAGCACGCGCCGGCATACCGCCAGCCCAAGCCCGGTCGATCCCGGCCGGGTCGTGAATCCCGCCTCGAAGATGCGTGGCAGGTCTTCTTCCGCAATGCCCTCGCCCGTATCCCGCACCTCGATTTCAATGCCCTCCGAGCCGCAACTCCTGCCGCGAATCGCCAGCCATCCTCCGCCCGGCATAGAGTGAAACGCGTTGAGCGCGAGATTCAGCAGCACTTGTTCGAGCAGGTGGCGGTCGGCGGCAACCGGCACGCCGCACAGCCCATTCACGATCTGAAGCTCAACTCGGGCCTGATGTGCGAGCGGCAGCAGAAAATCGTAGGCCCAGCCAAGCAGTTCTCCCGCATCAATCGCGGCGCGTTCGGGGGGCGGCTCGTTATGCAGGTCGAGCACGTTGTTCACGGTCGACGAAAGCGCGCGCAGACCCGCCTGCACGTGTTCTACCCAGCGGCGTCCATCGCCTTCCAGCCTCGACTCGGCCAGCAACCCGGCGAACAATTCCAGGCTGCCCAGCGGATTACGAATTTCGTGCGCCAGAAGCGCCGACATTTCCACCAGCGCCTGCTGGCGGCGAAGATGCTCGCGCTCTTGCTCCATCTGCTTTGCGGCGCTCGTGTCGCGCAAAATGAAAACCGAGCTTTCGGGATTCCGTTCCAGCCAGGCGTGGCGAATGCCCACCCACAGCGGAGCCCCCGAATCGACGGACAGTTCCACTTCACACTCGTCTCCGCTCTGGCGCGCGCTTTCAAGCGCCGCAGACGCAGAAGAAGGTAGCGCGCCAACGGTGGCTGGACTCGCTCCCAGCAACCTGGCCGCTTCGGGATTGAGAATCGAAATCCTTCCCTCCGCTTCCGTGACCAGAACGCCGCATGGCAGCCCTTCGAGAATCCCGTGCAGGCGCTCGCGCATGCGCCGGTTCTCTTCCAGGCTCGCCGTCAAGTTGCGGTTCGTGACTTCAAGCTCCTGCCGGAGATGCAACACTTGCCGTTGCAATTGACCGTACGTGCGTTCGAGCGAGCCGGCTGCCTCGGTGAACGAACGGAACGCGCGCGCCAGCGGATGATCGGCGTCGTGGGCGGAATCGCGGGGTGGCGGAAACGAAGTAGACATGCGGCTTGCTCATTGCAAAACTTCTGCCAGCGCGGCAGAAATTGCCTTAAAAGAATCTCATGGCATTTCCGGACGGAGATGTCCTTGGGTCCGTGTCCGCCATTCCGAAGGCTCGGTCAGCATCAGGTTCTCCGGCCGCACATATGGATCTCCATCGGCCAAGATCAGCGCGCGCTCGATCACGTTCTGCAGTTCACGCACATTTCCTGGCCAGCCTTGCACGTGCAGCAGTGCGACCGCCCCATCCGTTAACATCGGCGCCGCCGAATCCGCGGAAAACTCCTTCAGAAAGTGGCGCGCCAGTTCCACCACATCGCCCGGCCGCTCCCGAAGCGGCGGAATCGCTAGAGGGAACGCCGACAGCCGGTAGTAGAGATCCTCGCGAAACTTCCCCTGTGCGATCAGCGCTTGCAAGTCGGCGTTGGTCGCGACCACCACTCGCGTGTCCACCCGCACCACCTGCGCGCTCCCCAGGCGCTGCAGTTCTTTTTGCTCAAGAAAGCGCAGAAGTTTCGGCTGCAGGCTGAGCGGCATGTCTCCAATCTCGTCGAGAAACAGCGTGCCGAGGTGCGCGGCCTGGATCCGCCCCGCATAGGATTGCAGCGCGCCTGTAAACGAGCCGCGCGTGTACCCAAACAGTTCCGCTTCCAGCAACGTTTCCGGAATGGCCGCGCAATTGACCGCTGCGAACGTGCGTGCGGCGCGCGGACTCAGATCGTGCAGCGCGCGCGCGACGAGTTCTTTGCCGCTACCCGTCGGCCCCGTAATAAGCACAGTCGTATCGCGGGGCGCAACCAGGTTCGCCAGACGGTATACCGCCTGCATCGCCGCAGAACTCCCGATCATTCCAGGCAGCGCCGCAGTGCGTATCAGGCGCGGAGACGCCGGATCGGATCCCAAATCCCGCGGCAGATGCTCACTGCCATTCTTCGCCTGCATCTGCTTCTCATCGCCCGCTCCGCTCTGTCTCTTACTGCTCTCGCATAAGTCGTCATCGCGCCGGTCCGTCCACTCCGCCGAAGGCGCACCCGGCGCGGGCTCCTGCACGCCAGCCGCTATGTCCGCTTCCTCTTCGAGCAGCACCACCTCAACCTCGGGAAAGCGTTCGCGCACAGTCTCTCTCAGTTCCTCCGCGTCCAGATCGGGCAAACGGCGGTCGAGAAAAAGCACCTGCCACGGCTCCTTCTCCAGATGAACCAGCGCTTCCGCCCCGCCACAAGCCTGCTCAACGCGCCGCGTCCCAGGAAGCAGGCGGGCAAGAACACGCTGGCGCACAAGGAAGTTGGGACTGGCCACAAGGACGTGCTCCATTCCATTGGGTGTCACGGGAAAGGTCGTCATATGGGCGATTGAAAACGCCGGCGGTGAGAAAGCGATTAGAAGAGAATTAGAAAACTCTGATCCCAACAAACCATAGTGTGTTTCACTAGGCAGGTTTTGCTTTACAGGAAATAGAAGAGGTGTGTCTTCCGGAATTCTTGGCCGTCTTTGACCGAGAACAATCTCTAACGAATGGCCCTACTCGACAATCGCCAGCACGTCGCCGGCATTCACGGCAGCGCCCGCGGCGGCCACAATCTTTTTGACGATGCCCTTCTTGGGCGACTTGATTTCGTTCTGCATCTTCATCGCTTCCACCACCAGGATGCCTTGCCCAGCTTCGACCTCGGCTTGCTCCGCGACCAGCAATCGCACCACCCGTCCCGGCATGGGCGCAACAATTTTTCGTGGGCCTTTTTCGTCCTGGGCTGAACCCTGGCGCGCGCGCAGCGAGCGCGGATCGCGCAATTCCACCGCATAACGCGCGCTGCCCACCCACATATGCAGGTCGGTGGCGGTTTGCTCGCGTTTGATTTCGAATGCATGGCCATCCACGATCAGCGACAGCACATCGCGGCGCGGCAGCACCGCATCCACGCGGATCTCTTTGCCGTCGAGACGGCACTTCCATCCGGTGTCCGCTCTTTCGAGTTCGAGCCGGTACGGCTTGCCGTCGACAATCACGTCGTAGACCATGCGATTCAGCGCAGCGCTTCGGCGCGTCCTTTCTGCTTCCAGTTCGAAGAAGCTGGTGTCGCTGCCGGACGCGTTTCCATCTTTTGCGGTCGAACGAGCAGGATCGAGTACGGCAAACATGCCGGCGGCAATGGCGGCAATGCCGCGGCTCGGGCGCGTGTGCCGTGCCTCTCGTTGCGGCTTCGCCAGCAAACGGTCAAGGTAGCCGGTGTCGAGTTTGCCCGCCTGAAAATCGGCATCGCGCAGAATCCGCCGGAACAGCGAAATGTTGGTCTTGATACCCGCGACAAAATACTCGTAGAGCGCCCGCTGCAACCGCATGATGGCCTGGTTGCGGTCGGTTCCATGGCTGATCAGCTTGGCCAGCAGCGGATCGTAATCCAGCGGAACCGTCCATCCCTCGTACATTCCGCTGTCGCGCCGGATTCCCGGTCCCGACGGCAGCAGCAGCAGCGTAATCTTGCCCGGGCTGGGGAAATAATTATTGTCGGGGTCCTCGGCATAAATGCGGCATTCGATCGCATGTCCGCGAATACTGATGTCCGACTGCTTGAAGGGCAGCTTTTCGCCAGCCGCAATCCGAATCTGCAGATGCACCAGGTCCAGCCCGGTGGTCAGTTCCGTCACCGGATGCTCCACCTGCAGCCGCGTGTTCATTTCCAGAAAGTAGAAATTCTTCTGCTGATCGACCAGAAATTCCACCGTGCCCGCATTTGTGTATTTGGCGGCCTGCGCAACCTTGACCGCGATTTCGCCCATTCGCCGCCGCATATCGGGATCGACGATCGGCGAGGGCGCTTCTTCAAGCACCTTCTGATGGCGACGCTGGATCGAGCACTCGCGCTCCCCCAGCCATACCGTGTTGCCGTGCTCGTCCGCCAGCACCTGCATTTCGATGTGCCGCGGATTGACAATCGCTTTTTCGATATAGACTTCGCTGTCTCCAAACGACCGCTGCGCTTCGCTCTGCGCCGATTCCAGCGCCGACCGCAGCTCCTCCGCGTGTGCACCAGCCGCATGCCTTTGCCGCCTCCGCCCGCTGCGGCCTTGAGCATCACCGGATAACCAACGCGCTCGGCAACCTGCTCGGCTTCTTCTGGCGAATTCAGCCCGCGCGCCGTCCCCGGGACAAACGGCACTGCCCGCTTTTTCCATGTGCTGGCGGGCGCGAGTCTTCGACCCCATCATCTCCATCGACTGCGCTGTTGGCCCAATGAACTTAATGCCCGCATCCACGCAGGCCTGCGCGAACTTCGCATTTTCGGAAAGGAAGCCGTAGCCGGGATGGATGGCCTCCGCGCCCGACCTCCGCGCCACATCCAGTATCTTGTCCATCCGAAGATAGGACTCGGAAGCCTGTGCGGGGCCGATGTAGTATGCTTCGTCCGCCTTGCGAACATGCAGTGCTGCGCGATCCACGTCCGAGTAAACGGCCACGGTGGCAATGCCCATTTCGCGGCAGGCGCGGATGACCCGCACCGCTATTTCTCCGCGATTGGCTATCAAAATCTTCTTGAACATTCTTTCAACCGATCGTCAGGCCGCCCCTGATTCTACCTGTGGGATAGTCAGGAATGCATGTGGCAAATCACAGGCGCTTGTGATCGACCGCACATTTTAAAATCCCTGGACCGCACGTTCAAAATCGTCGTCGGCAAACCAGCACAAGAAAATAGCCAGTACCGGGGGGCGCGTTCGCGCCCGCTAAGTACTGGCTACTGGGTACTGGGTACTGACTACTGTTTCTGATCCATTACGATTCCGCCGGCTCCGGGTTGCTTTTCTGCCTTGGCCTTTTTCGTGGCCATGGTTTTATCCACCCATTCGTCGGCAGTTTTCAAATCGGCGGCATGAGCTTCTTTGTCGTCGCACTGAATGTCGGCGCGCTCGCGGTACATGAGGTTCATGTACGCCATCGCGTCGTCGTAGTCCGGGCGCAACTGCAAAGCCTTGGTCAGATTGTCGATGCCTTCCTGCACATTGGCCGTATTCTTCTCTTTGACCTCGGCACAGACCTTCTTATCCTTGGCTGGCAGCGAATCGTCGGGTTTCATCCCGAGTTGGGCTCTCGCTTCCTGGCGCGGCTGGTAGGTCTGCGTCCAGTCGATCACGGCCACCGAATAGTACGGCTCCGGATCGTTCGGGTCGGCCTCGGACGCCTTCTTGTAGTACTCCTTGGCCAACTCGAACTTCTTCATCTGCAGGTAAAGATATGCGATGCCCTTAATGCTGTTGATGTTTTTCGGATCGGATTGCAGCACCTGCTTGTACTGGTCGATTGCCTCGTCGCCGTTCTTATTGTTTTCGGGATTATCGGCCCCGGGAATGTATTGCTGCGCGAATGCTGTAGCCAGATACAGCCTTGCATTGATCAGCGTCGGGTCGAGCGTAACCGCTTTCTGGAAGTGATCGATCGCCAGTTCGTACTTGGCGTTCTTGTAAGCCTGCACTCCCTTGTTGAGATGGTCGCGCGCTTGCAGCTTGGCGCAGCTTGTGCCGGCAATCAGCGCCAGCGCAACGGCAAAAACCGCCATAACTCTATAAATCGTTTTCATTGCTTTAAGAATCTCCTTGTCGCGGAGTGAAAGAACGTGGAGCGACAGTCGATCACCGCTTCAATTTTAGTGACGAACTGTCGTACTAAGCGAAGCAGCAGATCTGCTTTCCTCGGCGGATTGCAGACCTCTCGCTTTGGACACAGCTCCCAGGGGTTCAGCACAGGTTTTCAGATCACCCGATCGCCCGATGATCCGATCACCCGACTTTCTCTAGCCGCCCGCTTCGATCTTGGCGGTAATCAAGCCGACCTTGTCCACGCCCGCGGAATGTGCAATGTCGATCACATTGGCGACATCCGCGAACGGCACGTTGTCGTCGCCCTTCACGAACATCACCTTCTCGGCGCGCGTTTTGAAAATGTCTTCCAGTCTTCCCTGGAGCGTCTCCCAAGTCGCGTCGTCCTGGTTGATTTTGACCCCGGGAGCGTTGCCTGCCCCATGGTCAATCAACTGCACCACAATCGTGCGGTCCGATGGCGGCGGCTGTTTCTGATCTTTCGGCGGTGGTTGTGGAACCAGCGCGTCCAAACCTTTGGGAGTAAGCGGCGTGATGACCATAAAGATGATCAGCAGCACCAGCAGAACGTCGATGAGCGGCGTGACGTTCATGTTTGCGTTCGGGCCCCCGCTCGAGCCGCCAGCTGTCATTCCCATATCGATCTCCTTGCGACTTCTATTGCCCGCCTGTCGGTGCCGGTGGTGTAGCGCCCGACGGCGGAGCCAATGTGGCCTTCTTTTGATCCGTCAACAGGCCTAGTTGGTCCACGCCGGCCGCACGGACGTTATCGACCACTTCGACCACGGAACCGAACTTCGCCCGCGCATCGGCCTTCAGAAAAACGCGCTTGTCGGTTCGATTGGCGAGCCGGTCCTTGATCTTCTGCGTCAATTGATCCACGGCGATTTTGTCGGTGCCGAAAAAAACCGTGCCGTCGCGCTGAACCGCGACCAGCAGCGCGTCTTCTTTGTCCGCGTCCGGCATAGGGTTGGGGCTGTTGACCTTCGCCATGTCGACACTTACACCCTTCTGCAACATGGGCGTAATCACCATGAAGATGATCAGCAGCACCAGCATCACGTCGACCATCGGGGTCACGTTGATGTCGGAGTTGACCTTCGCGCCTTCATTTCGTTTGTTTAATGCCATGAGATTCTGTCTCCTGCGGATGCGTCCTGCTCGGAGGGCTGTAGAAGTTGAGGAGGAGCGGGCGCCGGCAATTCGCCGGCGCCCTGCCGCAACTCAAACCCGCTAGCCCGCGCGCCCGATTCTTAGGAACGGCGCATGCTGCGGCGCTTCAGGAAGTAATCGATCAGTTCGCTCGAGGAGTTATCCATCTCCACGTCGAACGCTTCCACCCGGCCCGTCAGATAGTTGAACATCATCACGGCCGGAATCGCCACGAACAACCCGATTGCAGTCGTCACCAGCGCTTCGGAAATACCGCCGGCCACAGCCGCCAGACCGGTAGCCTTTTCCTGCTGAATGCCGCGGAACGCGTTGAGAATGCCGACCACCGTTCCGAACAGTCCCACGAAGGGAGCCGTCGATCCGATCGTCGCCAGTCCGCCCAGTCCGCGCTTCAGTTCGGCGTGAACGATGGCTTCGGTGCGCTCCAGGGCGCGCTTCGAAGCTTCAATCGTCTCGCCGGGGATTTCGCCAGGGCTATCCTGGTGGGCCTTGAATTCCATCAAGCCCGCGGTGACAACCTTGGCCAAGTGGCTCTTCTTGTTGCGCTCGGCAACCTTGATCGCCTCGTCGATTTTCCCTCACGCAGCGCGCCGGCCACGGCCGGAGCGAACGAGCGGGATTGATTGCGGGCGGCATTGAATGCCATCCAGCGGTCGATCATCACGCCGATCGACCAGCCCGACATGATGAAGAGAATAATAACCACGACCTTCGCCAGGACGCCCATCTGTTTCCAGAGCGAAATCGGGTCCCAACCGACCTGACCTTCTTCAAAGAGCCAGGCGGCCAAAATATGCAGATTGCTGAATGCGATTGCTGCCAAGTTCACTACCATGAGTTGCTTTTCCTCCTCGGAACTTTATTGACTCCTGCCGTTCTGCCGGCCGCAACTTCCCTGGCGGACCTCCGCGTTCACCGCCCAGCGGTGCGCACCGAAGCGACACCAAAGGCCGCCAGTTGCGGTCCGTGCCCGGTTAGAGGCGCGAACTTCTTCTCGCCGTTGCATCCTGAAAAGAAATCAAACGGGCGGAAAAGATCCGGGGGAAACCCACCCTCGCCCATCTCCAAAACCGAGACAGGGCTGGAACGAACCGCCACAAAACCTGAGTAGAGACGGGGCTAGCCCCGTCTCCGCGCCGGATACTAGCCGCCGGACAAGCTGAAATTCACGATCACTTCCGTTTCCACCGCCACCGGCTCGCCGTTGAGCAGATAGGGCTTGTAACGCCACTGCTTGACGGCCTCAATTGCTGCGGGCGCCAGCATGGCATGTCCACTGATCAGCTGCAGGTTCTGGATCGTCCCGTCTTTGCTGATTTCCGCATGCAAAACCACTTGCCCTTGGATGCGCGCCTGTTTCGCCAGCGGAGGATAATTCGGTGCCACTTTCTTGATCAGAAGGCCGGTCGCGACGCCCGTCGATACGCGCACACGCTGCGGCGTAGCAACCTTTGGAACAGCCGCCGTCGTGCTGCTGATAATGCCGCCGATAACGCCGCCAGCCGATCCGCCCGGGATCCCGCCCGGGACGCCGCCCGGGACGCCGCCCGCTCCTAGATCGGGTGGCGCTTCTTCCTCCTTAATCATCTGTACCTTTTGTGGAATCTTCGTCGGCGTGCGCAGCTCGCCATTTACCATTTCACTGGCTATCTTCACCACTTTAATCGGAGCGGCAGCGGCGGCGGAGGTGGTGGCGGCGGAGGTGGCGGCGCCACCAGGAAGGTCATCAACTGCTGCTTGGGCAGCGCATCGGTATAGATCAGTGGAATCAGAATCAAAACGCCAAGGAGCAACGGATCTGGCAAAGATACGAAAAGATCACTGTGGCCCCGATAGGCCAGGAATAGAACCACAATCGAGAACCAGACGCCCAGTCCTTACTCCCCTCCCCCTCCGAAAACAAAAAAGGGCAACAAAAGACCGAAAAAGCTTGGTCTTAGGTTGCTCTACAAAGCTGTCTTCAAACATGGTCTTCTCCTACACCAGACCCTACAGAGACTATAGACACCGGCTGGATCCTTCTTGCTCCCGCTGTTTTTCTCCCAGCTTCGGTAGCAGGCTGATGATTCTACGCTCTTTTCGGCACAGCCGTTAAAACCAAGGCAGCCATCCTGAGCGGAGTCAGGCACCGGCGGAACGCGGTCAAGCCGTCCCTTCTACACCTTAACCTTTTCCTTCGCCTGTCCCGATGGCGTACCCATCCGCGCCGGCATCGAAATCGGCTTCTGGCCGCGATCCGCACGCCATTCCTGATACGCCACCAGAATCGGCGCCGCGATCGCAATCGACGAATACGTTCCGATCAGAATTCCTATCACCAGCGCCAGGCTGAATCCACGCAGCACCTCGCCGCCGAAAAGGAACAGAGCAAGCACGGTAAGGAATGTCAGGCCTGCTGTCAAGATGGTTCGGCTTAAAGTTTGATTAATACTCCTGTTGACGATGTCGGCCAGCTTCTCCCGCCGCAGCAGTTTGATGTTCTCGCGGATACGGTCGAAGACCACAATCGTGTCGTTGTTGGAGTAGCCGATCAGCGTCAGGATCGCCGCGATCACCGTCAGCGAAATTTCCCGGTTCAGCAGTGAGAACGCGCCCACCGTGATCAGCGTGTCGTGGAACACCGTCAACACGGCCGCGACCCCATAAATCCACTCAAACCGCAGCCCCAGGTACACCAGCATTCCCGCCAGCGAATACAGCGTCGCCAGAATCGCCTGCTTCCGCAGTTGCTGTCCCACCTGCGGCCCTACGATCTCCACATTACGAATGCCGAAATCCGACACAAAGAAGCTGTCTTTCAGCGAGGCAACCACGGCCGGATCGGCCACTGCGCTTCAGATCGTCAATTGAACCCAGGACTCCGCTCCTCACCTTGTCGCGGTTGTCCACAATGGCCTGCGCGATCGCCGTGTAGCGCGCATTAGCGTCCGACCCCAAATGAAGCGGATCTTTCTCCAGCAGATAATTCGCAATGGTCAGGGAGCTCGAATTATTCAGATCCTGCTTGCCGCTGTTGGCGCCGCCCGCGCGTCCCTCGAGCGCCTGAATAATCTGTGTCTTGCCCTTGTCGAGAGACTGCTCGCTGGTTTCCTGAATGTCGAGCGCGAATCAGGACTTCGTTGTTGCGCTGCCGGCCCGTAGCTTGGACGCTCGCATTCTTCAGCCCGGCGCGGTCGATGTCGTCGTGAACCGAAGAGGGGTCCACCGTATGCGAGTACTTCACATACACCAGCGTCCCGCCGCGGAAATCCACGCCCAGCGGAATGCCATGCCAGAACGCCATGGAGAGCAGGCCCGCCACGCTGAAGACCAGAGAAAAAGCGAGGAAGTACCACTTCTTCCCAAGAAAATCGATGTTTGTATTTTTAAAGAATTCCACGCTTCTTACGATCCCTTCGATTAAATCGTCGTTGGTCGTTCGTCGCTAGTCGTTCGGAATTGTCGTTCGCTTCCACCGCGCGAACGACGAACGACTAATGACCGGCGACGCATCTAAATACTCAACGCTTCTCCACGTTGCTTCCGGCTCAGCACCCAGTCAAAAATCACGCGCGATACAAACACCGCCGTAAACAGGTTCGCCGCCAAACCGAAGACCAGGGTGGTCGCGAATCCCTTCACCGGCCCAGTGCCGAAGATGAACAAAATAGCGGCCGATACGATCGTCGTCACGTGCGTATCCACGATGGTGATCCACGCGTGATTGAATCCCTGCTCCACCGCCGACGCCGGCGTCTTGCCATTGCGAACTTCCTCGCGGATGCGCTCAAAAATCAGCACGTTCGAATCCACGCCCATACCGACCGTCAGAATCACTCCCGCAATCCCCGGCAGCGTCAGCACCGCCCCGAAGTAGCCCATGAACCCAAGCAGAATAAGCAGGTTCAAGATCAAAGCCACATCCGCATTCACGCCCGCCCAGCGGTAGTAAATGAGCATGAAAATCAGCACTGCCAGCATGCCCGCAATCGCCGCGCGCACACCCGATTTAATCGAATCCGCGCCCAGCGACGGCCCGACCGTCCGCTCTTCCAGATACTTGATCCCCGCCGGCAGCGCGCCCGATCGCAGCGTCATCGACAGATCCTGCACCTGCTGATCGGTAAACCGGCCATTGATAATGCCCGTATCCCGGATCGCTTCCTTGATCACCGCGACTTCCTGCACCTTGTTGTCGAGAACCACAGCCAGGTTGTCGCCCACGTGCGAGGAAGTGAAGGAGTAGAACTTGCGCCCGCCATCGCCGGTCAGAATGAAGCGCACCGCAGGCTGGCCATTTTCGTCGCGGCTCGCTTCAGCCGTCCGCAGGTCGCGTCCGCTGACCGCCGCTGCGCGGGAAATCAAGTACCAGCTTTGCTCTGTCTCGCCGGGGCGCATCCCAGCCTTAGCTGGGATCAGCACCGCGTCGGGAGGCAGTACCCCGCCTTTGTCCTGTAGTGCCGCCTGCTCGCTCGGATAGGGCCCGCCCAGCGACTGCTTAATCTCCAGCATCGCCGTGGACTTAATGATGTCTTTCACACGGTCAGGATCGTCTATGCCCGGCAGTTGCACCAGAATCTGATACGCTCCCAGCCCATGCTCCTGAATCACCGGCTCGCTCACGCCTAGTGCGTCAATGCGATTGCGGATTGTCTCAATCGCCTGCTGCACAGCGCGATTCTTCAGATCCGACAGATTCGAGGGTTTCATCGAAACGGTGTAGGAGTTCTCTGCGCCCGAGGAGACCTCATAATCTGGCTGCCGGTCCGAGACAATCGTCTTGAAGTCGCTCGACTGTTCCGGCTGAATACCTTTCACCACAATGAGTTCAGGATGGTTGTCCGGATCGGGCTTGGTAATTTCTGTGTAGGAGATCTTGTGCGACCTCATGTCTTCCTTCAGCCGCGCAACCGCGTTGTCGGAATCCACATTGACCGCATCGTTCACCTGCACCTGAAGAATCAGGTGCGTGCCCCCGCGCAGATCGAGCCCCAGGTGAATGCGGTCGCCAATCGACGCCATCAGTCCCTGTCCCGACCACTCTTTAGGAATGCCAAAAATTCCGGCCACAAAAAAGACCAGGATCCCGGCAATTACCAACCACTTCCAAGTTAGGTTCTTATTCATGAATTCAATCCGTCGTCAGTCGCTCGTCGCTGGTCGTCGGCAAACCGTCCGCTACATTTCGAACGACTGGCGACTGCCGACCAACGACTTCCCTTATTTTGCCTCTTCCGCCGAAACCGAAACCACCGATCCGCGGCTCACTTCAATCTTCAAATTGTCGGGTGGCACACGCAGTGTCACCGCGTCATCCTTCAAGCTGATAATAGTGCCCCGCAGCCCGCCGCTGGTGACAATCTTGTCCCCAGTTTTCAGCTCGTTGAGCATCGCCTGCCATTTTTTCTGTTTCCGCTGCTGAGGCATAATCAGCAAAAAATAAAAGATGGCAAAAATGAACAGCAGCGGCGCCAGTCCGAGAAGGCCGGAACCGCCCGGAAGCTGCAACCAGAGCGCCAATTTCGCGCCAACCCCAACAAAAATCGTATTTCCAGCCAAGTCAGTCCCCTGAAACAACTACGGAATCCAATCCGGGCAGCAAAAACAGCCCCGGTGAGGGCTCGCCCGGAAACCATCCCGCAGAAGTTTGCTCCTTTTTGCCGCTGCGTTTCGGGAATTCTCTGCTCTTACGGCCGCAGATCCTCTGAAGAGGACCGCACCACCGCAGGGCTGAACCGTCAGTACCGGACTCCCAACCGCTCGGGGGCGGCCCAGCAAGAAGACGCACTACTTCCCAAATTGAATAGCATGCCGGACGCCCCGTCAGGTGTCAAGGAGGGATACCGAAATTGTGGGCCACCGCCACCTCGCCGTCTTCACTGCTAGCGCTCCCGGTGCGCCTCCACTCATCCTGTGATACAACCTGATACTTGGCGCTCCAAACCCTAATTTTCCTCTTTTTCGCGGGTGCGCTCGGCGGCGCGCTCAACGCCGTCGCCGGCGGCGGCAGCTTCATTGCCTTTCCCGCGCTGCTCTTTTCCGGAGTCGCTCCCATCGCCGCCAACGCCACCAACACCGTCGCACTCTGGGTCGGAGTCACCGCCAGCACTGGAGCCTTTCGCAAGCACCTCGATCTCTCCCGCCGTGTGATGATCCCGCTCGCCGTCACCAGTCTGATCGGCGGCGTCGCCGGAGCTTACCTGCTACTGCACACGCCCGCGCAAACCTTTCTGCATGTGCTCCCCTGGCTCATGCTCGGAGCGACTCTGCTCTTCATCTTTGGCGGCCGCCTCGCTGGCTCAAGGGAAGGCTTGGGCGCGGAAATCTCCACCTCCGCGCTGGTTGTCGCCTCCATATTTGAGCTGATCGTGGCGGTTTACGGAGGCTATTTCGGCGGAGGCGTCGGCATCCTCAACCTCGCCATGCTCGCCGCCGTAGGCATGACCGACATCCATGCCATGAACGCGCTGAAAGTCGTTCTCGGCGGCATCATCAACGGCATCGCCGTCATCACATTTGTCATCGCCGGAGCCGTAGTCTGGAAACAAGGCACAGTGATGATCGCCGGGGCACTCCTCGGTGGCTACTTCGGTGCACGCTATTCGCTCAAACTCCCGCCGCCCTGGATTCGCGCCTTCGTCATCGCGGTAGGAACCGGCATGACCGCCTACTTTTTCTGGAAGGCCTACCACTAGAATCGGGGTTTGTCAGGTTTCAGGATTTTCTCCGTGACTCCGTGTCTCCGTGGTGGGTGGCAAACTAGGAAAACACTAGGCATTTTTAAGGCTGCACCGATTCTGCCGCGGGCAAATCCCCCTCCTGACTTTCGTAATCTGCCCCACTCAGCCCGTGCCTGCGATACTGGCGGCAAATATGCCAAGAACTGCTCGAAGTCGAACCGGCCAGCGTGGCTCACGCGTCAAGTTAGGTGGATCGATCCTTGCCCTGGTTCTGCTCGAAAATGGCCGCCAGATTCATGCCAGTCTCAGCCAGCTATCCACTAACGGCGGCCTGCTCTCGCTGAACAGCCCGCTCGACGAAAGCATCGCGGTGACGGTGCTTTTCCATGTTGGGATCGCCACCGTGCGCTGCCGTGCCCGAATGATGTTTCCCATGTGGGCGACAAAAGGCTGCCTCCAGCCCTTCCGCTTTGTGGATTTGGCTGCGGAAACGCGCGCCGACCTCGCCCGCGAGCTTGAGAACCTGGTGCGCGCCAACGTTCTTCAGGATGAAGCCGGAGCGGAATATAACGATCTACTTCTGCGCCGCCTCTAGGATCTGTTCCAGCGAATAATTCTGCAGCTCGCCGATTCGCGCCAGCGTGATGTCCGGCTCGGGAAACTGCGCCACCAGAGCGGCGTCGAGCGCGTAATGCCCCTGCCGCGGGAAGACTGTAGTGACACGCCTTCCCCAGTGCTTTTTGATCGCCGACAAAAGGCGCACTTTATCGTCCACCATCACATAATGCTTCGCCGGGTACCTGTCCTCGACATCGTCCAGTTCCTGTTCCTTGTGGACATAGATGAGCACGTGCCCCGCGAACTCGTCGTAAAGCCCTGACCGGTCCACTTTGCGTGGCTGGAAAACCACGTCGCCATCGCTCAAAATCACCGGCAGCCCCAGCTTGCGCGCATGAGCGACAGCATCCAGCGATTCCGGATACAGCCGGTTCGCGAACGGATAGTTCACCATGAAATACGAAACTTCCAGCAACTGCGGACCGCGCGGCCGCTCCAATCGATACCGCTGTAGCGCACCCAAGTAATCCGCATAGCCGAGTTCCTTTCGCAGATCCTCGAAAATCTCCCAATAGCGCTGCGCACAAGCTTCGCCCACGTTTCTTTGCAGGTGCATCTGCAGATCGTCTGCGACGCGGTCGTTATCGATAAGCGTGTTGTCCACGTCGAAAAGAAACACTGTGCGGGAGCTGGCTTCGTCGCGGTTCACGGGATTCTCCTGGGATCGATGGGTTGCGGAAATCGCCCTATCATGCCAGATATCGCAGAACCGCGTAATATGGGGGGCGCCTGGGGAGCACACCCAATTGTTAACACAGTGTTAATTGCAACAACAAAATTGCCGCCGTGTGTACAAGCCTAACAGGGGGCTTGTATCGACGCGCACTCTGTAGTAGAACTTCGTTTTCAATCCAAGGCCCTCATTTAAATTGCAGCCACCGATGATCGTGCGCTCCCAACCGAACCGCGATGTCCCGAACAACGCCTTCGTATTTTCCCGAGGAGCCTCCCTTGGAACACATTGACCCGGCCGTTATAAAACGTTTCGA
>CAWDPB010000125.1:0-16790 GCA_963804075.1 uncultured Acidobacteriaceae bacterium
TTATCTTCGCAGCATCTACTGGTTAAGAGACGTATTGCTATTCACGCCGCCGCTCGGCCCTTGCCGCAGCGCTGGTAGAGGCTTTCGACGGCCAGATCGATGTTCAACTGCAGGCGGGCGGAATGCACCTTCTGGCGCGCGTACCTGCTCATAATAGCGACCTCGAATTGGTCGCGCGGGCGAATGCACGGGGCCTCGCCCCAATCGCCTTATCGTCGTGGAGTGTCGAACATGATTGCGGACAAGGGCTTCTGCTGAGCTTTACCAACGTTCCGGAGGAGACCGCACTCGACATGGCCGTGCGGCTAAAGCAAGCATTGGATAGCCGAGATTAGGAACTGAACTTGCCCGCATCGCCCGCGCCGCGCTTTGCGCAAGAATACAGGTCAAGCGCAATGCAGACTGGGCGACACGGACTGACACATAAATACAGCCGCGTGTCGCCCACATGCACGTAATGCGAGCGCGTCCCCACAATCGCCGCCGCGGTGCAGGTCGTACCCATTCCCTGTAGTTCCGGATGCACCGTCCCATAGCGCCGGATTTCCTCGTGCGCAGCCTGCAAACCCTCAACCAGCGCCTGCCGTGGATCGTCGCCGTCATAAGCCGCATACTTCTCGACCAGCGTGTCGACCGCCAGGCGGCTCGCCTCCTGCCCGCCTTCGTATCCGCCCATGCCGTCCGCTACAACCGCCAGACGGCCTTGGCGTGCAAAGTCCCCGTCCTCCTCCGGCTCCCAATAGCCAAAAGAATCTTCATTGTTCTTCCGCAAGCAGCCAATATCCGATTGCCCCGATACTTCAATCCCGGCCCGAATCTTCATCCCGTCTCCACTTCCGAGGCGAACACAATTAACCATAAACATTCCGAGAACCTCAAAACCATAGGATTATACGGGGTTCGAGAACCGCGCGACAGTTGGGGTCAGTATGCGAAGTTGGAAGGGATGTTTTTGTTACGAAATCAGAACGGGGACGACTGCCCAGCAGCCGTCCCCGAAGGAGATGCTCTTGATTACAAGCCAAAGGGCTAAGAGGTAGACGAAGGCCCACATTGCCCGTTTGTCCCGGACCCGATTCCGATGCAACTGGAATAGTCACAGGGTTAGACGTAACGCCGTCAAGCGTAGCTGTAACTTGATAGGCCCCTTGGAAGAACCATCCGGTCCCGTTTTGCACCCACGTGCAGACTGCCGGTTCAACGGCAGTGATTAACCCTGTTTGGTTATATTCAACAGTCCCGCTGGTAAAGGGCGGCGAGGACGGATTAGGACAGGCGGGTGCCTGACAAGGAGGAAGGAGCGCCTCGCCCGTGTAGGTCTTCGTATAGTTTGGATCAACAATCACGGTATAGGTGACCTTGTTCGTAAGGTTTGATGTTGTCGAGTTGCTGGATTGGCCTATCGCCTGCAATTGCATCGTCGTGCCGTCGCCTTGCAGATTAACAGTCCCTCCGGCACCAGTGACCACCACCCCGTTGATCTGTACCACACTAAGTGTGATCGACTGGAGTTTGTTGGTTGACCCGCAACCCACCAAAGAGAACACCAGAAGCGCGCATCCGAGCGCCGCAAAAATGTTTGTGCGTTTCACCGCAGATTACCTCCAAGAGAACTCTCTTGCATCCTGCCAGCGCGCGTCACACCCGGCAAGGTAACCAAAGTCACTGCCCCGTACCCACCTCAATCCCATCCGCGGCATACTTTCGGCCCGGACCGTTTGTTCGCAGCAGATTATTCGAGCAGGACATGGGGAAAGAGTCAGTGTGTGATTTTGGGTGGCGCAGCGGTTCACCGCTGCGATAAGGACGGCACCTTCGACGGCGACTTTCAGCCGCTGAGGGAACGCATCCCACGCCACAAGAATCACGCCTCGTCTACAATCAACCAATGCCGGACGCACCTAACCCCGACCAACCCGCTCCCGAACCACCTCTTCCGACCAGCCCAGCATCGCCCGCCGCGCCCATCAACTTCAACATCGGCGATGAATTTGGCACCGCCAAACGCAATCTTCCGCCCGCCGGAATCGTCCTCATTGCCATCGCGATCGTCGCCGCAATTGTCGGAATCGTCGCTTTCCGCGAGCGCCCCAGGCCGCAGGGAAGCGGATCCATTCGCTTCGTGACGGCCGTCGAAATCCCCGGCCAGAAGCCTGCCATGACCCTGGCGGCAATCACTTTCACTCTACGCAACAGCGCGGAGAAGCCGCTCTGGATCCGCTCCCTCAAAGCGCAGCTCACCGCCGCCGGAGGCCACACCTACGAAGACGAGGCCGCTTCCGCCGTTGACCTCGACCGCTACTACCAGCTTTTCCCGTCTCTAAAGGAAAGTTCCGAGCCGCCCCTCTCGCCTGAAACCAAGCTCCCGCCCGGAACCGAAAAAGCGGCAACCTTCATGGTGACCTTCCCGATCGCCAAAGAGACCTTCGATCAACGCAAATTTCTGGTTGTATCGATCCAACCCTACGATCAGCCGATGCCCGTAGTATTGAAATGAGCAGTTAGTAATTGTTGAAGTGAGCAGTTCGGAAATAGAAGTTCGGACTTACTCGCTCTGGGCAATCGGGCGGAGGGTAACCTGCGAAAATTAGCCCACAGAGTGTGTGTGGAAAGAGTCAGGAATGCTTGTGGAAGAGCGGCCCTTCAGAGCCCGCCCTGAGCTTGCCCTGAGCTTGTCGAAGGGGCCGCGTCAGTCGCCTTAATTCTGTTAGCGCTTTAGCCCCAGTGGTCGTTTTGCGCGCGTCAGCCGACCTTTCCGCAACTTGTCTAGCGCGAAAAGATCCTACTTCGGTCCCCCATTCGTCCCGTCCCCGCTTTGCGCGACGCTCGGTTCCTGCTTCTTCAGCAGCTCGACTGCCTGCGCAAAGGTCAAATCGTGTGACACTCGCCGGAAGTCGCTGAATACTTCCGTCGAATCGATTGCCAGCGCCTTCACCAGCAGAATCCTGCCCGTAAAACTCAAGCTCATGCATGAAACTTCCCAGAGGTTATCTTCAACTGCTTCCTGATGAACCAGAAAATGCCCTCCGCGGTTGAGATGGCCCAGAATGCCCCAGCCGAAGCCGACTTCCTTGAACAAGGTGCCGTCAATGCTGGCGATGCGATAATGCGCTGCATCGATGAGCAAATCGCCTTGCATCCCGGTCAGCACCTCTTCCACGCGCGAGGGCGGCCTGTAGTTTGGATTCGGACGAAACTTCAGCTTCACCAGCGAATCGCCCGCGTGCCCCACTCCCTCCGAACCGGGAGCCTCGCCCGCGGATTCATACAAAAATGCATCCGGCAGAGCGCGCACAATCCGCATGGTTCGCTCGGCATCGTCGTGCTCCTGCGTCCGTTTCCTGCGCAGTTCCTCCTGGTTTCTCGTGAACCGCTCCAGCCGTTCCATTTCGCTTTGCCGTTGTTCCGCGGTCAGCGGCTTTCCGTTATAGGCGACGATCATCCCGGCGGTCGCCTCGCCGGTCTCAACGTAGATCCTTGTAGCGGAACCCGCGGGCGTGGTCTTTGTACCACGGAACATGAAGCGCGCCGAAGGGGCGTTCGATTCCTTGACCTCGTTTTGCACGGCTTTGCGCACCATCTCGACAGGATTGGCAGACAGCCCGGACGAGCTTTGGGCCCAACCTGCGGCGCTCATCAAGACGCCAACAAAACCAGCGCGGCCGAGCACACCCACGATCAGTGAGATTGATTTGGCCAAATCCATTTCGCTATGACGATGGTAACAAACCCGCGCGTTGCTTTTTGGGACGCACGCGCACCCGTGCTAACTTAAAGAGGAGTGGGTATTCTGTCGGGCTTTATCCGATGTCGCGGCGCCGAATGATTTACAATCGCATGGCAACGCGGCTTTGAGCGCGCCAAGCGGAGGCGAAAGCATGGTTGATCCGGAAACGAATGTTTCACCAGCCAGAGAGCTGGCAACGATCGGAAAGTCGGTCGTCATCAAAGGGCAGCTTTCGGGCTCCGAGGATCTATATATCGATGGCCAGGTGGAGGGCAGCATCGACCTTCGCAATCACAGCCTGACGGTCGGCCCCTCGGGCCAGGTCAAGGCCGGCGTTACCGCGAAATCGATTATCGTGCAAGGCAAGGTGGACGGAAGCTTGATCGCTTCCGACCGTCTCGACCTGCGCAAAACCGCCGTCGTCAACGGTGACGTCACCACGCAGCGCATCGCCATCGAGGAAGGCGCGTTCCTCAAAGGCAAAGTCGATATTCAAAAGGAAATCGGCAAGGGCGCGGCGTCGTAAGGATTCCGCGCCAGAGGTTCGTTGCAGAATTTCGTGCCGGGAAGTTCACAGTAAGACATGTTCAAAGGCCGAGTTGCTCGGCCAGATGAGTTTGAATGCCAGTTTCGGACAACCTGATGAGGTTTTTTCGAGGGTCTTCCAGCCAGGCGGCCACGGCGGCAAGCCCGCAGAAACTCAAGCGCCGGTCGAGCGGCGTCGGCGAAATCTCTCGCGTTCTGAATTCCCAGGAAGGCCTGTGCGTGCTCGATATCGGCGCGACCTCGGCCAACAACATCTCTTTTCTTACCGGCCAGGGACACAAGAATTACAGCGAGGATCTGCTTCGCGCCTCCCTCGACCCCGCTCTGCGCAGCACCGACACTTCCGGCAACACAGTCGTCGATAGCAAGAAATTCCTCGACGAGAACCTGCTCTATTCCAGCGGCCAATTTGACATCGTGCTCTGCTGGAATCTGGCCGACTACATGGAAGAGAGCCTGGTCAAGCCCACCATCGACCGCATGTGGTCTGTGATGAAGCCGGGCGCATTGCTGCTTGCATTCTTCCATACCCGCGACGCCGGCTCCGACTCCACCTGCTATCGCTATCACGTCACCGGCAGCGACATGCTGGAGATGCAGGAAATTCGCATCACCATTCCCGGCCAGCCGTCGTCTGAAAAGCAGTCGCCGCGCCTGCAGCGCGTCTTCAATAACCGCCACGTCGAAAATCTCTTCCGCGATTTCGCCTCCATCAAGTTCTTTCTCGCCCGCGACAACATCCGCGAAGTCCTGGTTGTCCGCTAAAAACAGAGTCAGCGCCGCAAGCCATCTACTAGTTCGATGTACTGCTGCATTGCACCTTCTGCAGCCGTGCCTTTGATCGCGCTCCAGGCATCGAATTTTGCGCGGCGGACAAAGTCGAAGCTGCCCGGCTGTTCACCCGCGGCGTCGCCTTCGGTCGCCTGCTTATAAAGAGCATATAGCTTCAGCAAAGTGTTATTGTCCGGGCGCGCTGTAAGACCATTCACGTCTTCTTGAGCTTGCACAAATCGGGCCTGCAAATCGGACATAGATCTCCCTAAAGAGGACCTGAAGAGAAATGGTGGAGGCGGCGGGAGTCGAACCCGCGTCCGAAAATGTTACTGGCTAGGAGACTACATGCTTATTCCAGTTCATGCCCCGGGCGTTGGGCGCCATTGCTGGCGCTTCCCCCTGGACGTTCGCGCCGCCGGCTCAGAACGGACAAGAAACCACCGACGCTAGCCTGTAATCTTAGCCTTCCAACCCAGACGTAGCGGGAAAGAGCAGCCCTCTGTGCGACGCTCTTTCACAGCCCAAGGGCGAAGCTGCGAAGAGCGGCTGCCTAACGAATTAGGCTGCGTATGCCATTTGTTGATTGGCAATTATCATTGTGTAAGCGATTACGGGTGCCTACACCCCGGCATGCCTCCTGGCCGCAAGCATCTCCGTCGAATCCGGGACGCCCCCACTGGTGGGATAAGCCAGCAAAGAACTATCTCTATTTTACACCCGGCTCTTGGTTTTCGGCTTCGGCCCTGTTTTCCGCTCTTTCCGAGGCTGCGGACGTTACACAACCCGAGGAACTTGCTCCCAACGGAATAGACCCCGATGTAGCTTTCTTTGTCGGATCGGTAACCGACGTCGCGGTGATTATCACACTGGTCGCTCCGCCGGATGCAGGTGACTCATAGGTGACCGGGTCCGTGCTGTCTGAGATGCCGGGATTAAACGTTCCGCAGGGCGCAGGGCTGCACGCTGCCGACCAGGTGACTCCCTGATTCTTGTAGTCATTGGTGATGGTGGCTGCCACTCCGCACTGTTCTCCGTACTTCATCGCAGTCGGCATAAATCCCGGCGTGAAACTCACAGTAATAAACGACTGTGAAGTTTGAGTGCCACACGCAGACATTGAAAGAACGGCTCCCACAACCATCAGACCCTGAATAATGCGAAAGATAATCGATCGGGGCAAAGTCATGAATTGTGTCAACCCAAATGTAACCCGCAAGTCTAGCACGGAAACTCGATTTGTGACGCGCGACGGAGGACGCACCGAGCTCCACCCCCGAAGGGATCAAGGGATGACCCGGTTCACAAACACTCTACTGCGCCGTCTTCTCCGCGAATCCCTCGCTAAGTTGATTGGCATCGATCTCGATGGCAAACGCACGGGCGCTGTTGATCACATAGTAAGTGTACTGATTGACTGACGAAGCGTAACCCAAGCCAAAGATCGTGCCGCTAAGGATTCCGCTCGACCCGCTGGAACTCCCAGTGAGAGCCACGTTTGCCATCTGCGTGCCGGCAACCTGAGCATTCGTCAGCACGTTCCGGTCCGTGAACCCGCTTGCCGAGCCGCTGCCCACCGAAACTGGCCCTACCGCGCCCCACGGATAAAGGCTCGTGATGCCCGTGATCTGATCGGTAACAGATGCGGTCCCGCTCGCGGTAAGCGCGTAGGAACCCGAAATCGTGGCGCCCGCGCTCTGCTGGAACGCCGCACCTGCCGTCGCGTCGCCCGTATCCATCGAAATCACAAACGCATTCCCGTTGCCATCAAGATACATCTGGAAAGTTTCCGGCCCATAAGTATCGTGAGTGGTCGGGTCCGTTGCCAACAGGTTGTTGACAGTAACTCGCCCGGTTGGGTCCACCGTGTAGACTACCTCCGCTGCAATGGTTCCCGCGGCAACCTGCGTCGCCAGGTCGTTAAACGAAACCGTGCCCGTCACGCTGTTGTCGGAATTGAAGGTAAGCGCACCCGCCATCTGAAGCGTACCGGCCGAATTTCCTCCCTGCGCGCCCACTATGTAAGTTCGATCCCGAGATGCTCCCGCTCGAAAAGCTCCCCGTGCCGCTCTGGCTGATTGCGCTCCCGCCCATGAAGCCGGAAAGAACGTCCGGCGATTCCACGATCTGAATGGTCGTTGAGTTAACGATGTATCCGGCAAAAATCATCTGACCGATGCCGCCGCTCGCCGGATTCAGCGTGAAAACCACGCGCCCCAGCGCGTCGGGCGTACTCACCGTGCTCGCAGAAAGAGCCTGGCTGGTTTGCAGTCCCAAGCCTCCCGACGACGTCGGATTCTCGCCGTCGTTCACATCGAAGACGCTTCCGCTGCCCGAGATACTCCCACTGCCACCGATGTTGAGCACTCCACCCACCGCCATTGGAAACGCCTTCGAATCGAGACCCCAGGCAAAGAACGCGTACCCGCCCGAAGGCGCGGCCGTGCTTGACTGCAAATCGAGACTGCCCGTTCCCGCCGCCGCCGCGTCATATTCCGCAATGCGCGCGCTCGAACTCGTCACCATCGTCGCGTTAAGAGTCTGCGTTCCACTTACACCGGGCCCGCTGGAACCTGTGTACAACTTGATCTGCAGGTTGCCATCTCCGGTCACGGCGATGCCGCTGTTTGCCGGCTGAATTTGCAGGCTTCCGAACTGGTTGTCGAAGTCGGTGAAGTCCTCCTCGCCTCCGGTGATCACGCCGCCCGCTACCGTGAACGCTCCCGCCGCAAAATAGGGAAACGAGGTTTGGCCCGTTGCGTAATAATCCGTGCCCGCCAAATGGAAAACATACATGCCATCGGGAAGCAACGCCGTCTGCGAGCCGGACTTCGAATCGGAGCTCCCACAGGCGGCAAGCACAACGCATAACAACGAGACGAGCGTGACGACAAGCCAGCGGGATGCCAGCATGTTCCAGCGTCTGGTCGAGGCTGTACCCGAACCACGATGGGAGCCAGCGGCGGTCAAGCCCCACTCATCGCGCGAAAACGCAAAATAGGCTTGCGCCGTGCCGGAAGGCAGGAGCCGGCCTCCGAGGCGAGAAAAAAGCGTACGAGTCCTGTTGCAGTTCATTTGGTCCTCTTTGATTGTTTTACTGCTCGGAAACGGACCGGGGCTCCTGCATGGCCCATTCCCTAAAAATCTGTGTGTATGGGAGGGTTACAGATTGTGGGGGTAGCAGTCAAGAGGCAGGCGCACGGCTATGTCCGCAAAGAATTACAGATTGCAGGGGCTGGAGTCAGGAACCGTCTGGCGCGGTCGCCTGTCAAGCTGTTCTCCGTCAACTCCGTGTCTCCGTAGTGAAAAAAAGGCGCCCGACGGAAAACCGTCGAGCGCCCCGAGATCCGCTACCTATCTGTGGCTACTTGTGATTTTTCACCGAGCGCTTGCTTTGTTGCGGCGTCGGGGGCTGCTGGAAATACAGCAGACCGAGTTGGGTCGTATCCGACTCGATGCCGAACGCGCGGGTGTTGTTGATCACATAAAAATCGAATGTGTCGGAATCCGCCGGCGTGTCCGCATCCAGGCCAGTCAGCGTGCCGCTAGTCCCAGTCGTTCCGCTCAACGCGACATCAGTAGTTTGATCCGCGCTTGTTCCAGCCGCATTGAAGTAGTCGAAATCGGTAAAGCTGCCCGAATTCACCGCTCCGCTGCCGATGTTGGCCGGCCCAGCCGCGCTCCAGAATCCGTTATTCCCCAGCCCAATCGCCCCCAGCGCATAACTGCCCGAGAACGTTGCCCCTGAGGTTTGCAGGAACGCCGGCCCCGAAGTCGTATCGTTCAGATCCATCGAAGCCATCAGCGCGTTGCCATTGCCGTCTATGTAGAACTGCAACGTCGCAGCGGGAATCGAGCCTTGAGGAGAGTTCAACTGAGGAGCGCCCGAAACGGCGGGGTTGTTAAGCCCGCTCCCCGTCAATCCGGTGATTGTGACGCGTCCGGTGGCATCGACAGCATAAGTGCCACCCGACAGACTGGCACGCGAGGACGGCGTGACATCGTCGTTGAATGTCGCCGTACCCGTCACGGAGTTATCCGCATTGAAATTGAGAGATCCGGCGAAATCCAGATCACCGTTGATATCCCCGCCCTGCGCGCCAACCACATAGGTGGTTCCCGAAAGGCTGCCATTGCTGAAACTTCCCGACACTTGCGCCAGCGCGGTGCCGCCCATGGTACCGCCGAAGGGGTCGCTCGTTTCGACGAGCTCAACCACGCTCGCGTTCACGATATAACCCACCAGATCGACTTCCCCGTCGGGATTGCCGCTAGGAACGAGGCTGAACACAACCCGTCCGAAGGAAACGGGGGCAGTCACACCGCTCAGCGTGGGATCGAAAGTCTGATCCTGCAGAATGCTGCCACCGTCGTTGTTGTCAAAAACACTGCTCGAAATTGCGCCCGAACTATTCACATTCACCACGCCACCGATCCCGTTGGGGGCTCCCCCAAAGTCGAGGCCGGAAGCGAGGAACGCATATCCATTCAGCGGCGCAGCCTGCGCCGCCGACGTCTGAGCAGTGATGGTTCCCGTCCCCGAAGCGAAGCTGTCGTACCACGTCACCAGACCGCCCGCGTTCGTCACGAGCGCGACGTTAATGGTCTCCAGTCCGTTCACGCCGAGAGCGGAGTCGTTCGTGTCAAGAACGATTTGCAGATTGCCATCCGTTGTCTTCGTGATCGTGCTGTCTGTCGCGATTGCGTCGTTACCGTAGCTGCCGTTTGCGGAATCGATGAAGTCCTGCTCGCCGCCGGTGATCGCGCCGCTCAAAACGGTAAATGCTCCCGCCACAAAGAACGAGGCTTGCGAATTGTTATCCTCGCCGGCCAACTGGAACACATAGGTCCCATCGGCAAGAGTCGCAATCGGCTGCGTGATCGTGATAGCGCTGCTCGTCACGCTCCTGGATGGATCAGCGGTCGATGTGGCCGTCACCGTCACCGTGCCTCCGCTGGGCACGGTTGCCGGTGCGGTGTAGGTGGTTGGAACTCCGCTGTTGGTGTGAACGGTATTGAAGCTTCCACACGGCCCGGCCGGAGTGCATGACCAATCTACCCCGGCATTGCTAGAGTCATCCGCGACGGTGGCGGAAATGTCCGCCGTCGCACCGATGTTCATCGAAGACGGCGCGCCAAAGTTTGAGGTAAAGGTTACGAGAATCCCGACGGTGACTTGGACCGACGAACTCGCGCTGCTGTCCGCCACCGAAGTCGCCGTGACCGTCACATTGGCCGAGGCCGCCGGAGCTGTGTACACAGTAGCCACGCCGCTCTGCGTTGGCGACGCACTAAAAGTTCCGCACGCCGATGTCGGCGTGCACGACCATGTGACACCGCTATTGCTGCTGTCATTAGTAACAGTCGCTGTGATGTTACCCGTGGCGCTCGTCGCCAGATATGTGGGGGCTGCACCTTGACCGCTTGTCACGATCGCAACCGTGATAGCGGGCGGCGGCGTAGTCGTGGAGCTTTTGCTGCCTCCGCAACCGGCGAACGCAAGCATGAGTGACGCGGCAAGGATCGAAAGTGTGACGATCGAAAGTGTGGAGACCGAAACTGCTGAGCGGCGGAAATTCATTGCGCGCCTCCGTTCACGGCGGGCTTGTTGTCGCGCGCCGTGGGTTGTTCCCGATTCAAATTCGGGTGGCTTATATCCGGACGAATGCGGTGCGGGTGGATGAGGAATCCTCGCTCATTGCGCACCGCGACCACCCGGCCGCCGATGATCACTTGGCGCGCCAGCAGCACATTCTTCCCGTGGACGTTCTCGTTCACGCCGACAATCCGAACCGTCTCTCCCGCTTGCAGCGCTTCCTGGTTCTCTTTCGAGAAATACCGGCCCAAATGGGCATCGACCGTACTCCCCGACGCCGTAATCAATAAATGAAGCCCGAGCAGCCCTCCCTCGGAATGCGACAAGAATCGCTCGACTGTGCCTGTGACGGTCACCTCGTTCGCTGGGTCGAAGGCCGATGCCGGTCTGCCGGCGGACGAAGATTGGGATGGCGCGGCGGCGTATGCAGCCCCCGCCAACAATATTGCGGTTACTAGCCAGGCGGAAATCAGGACGGCTCTATGGGTCCGGCTTCGAGTCATTTCGGTACTCCTCGGGATTCTCGCGTTCGTAAATCGTGAAGTCATGAAGTTGCGTGCGTGAGTCGTGAAATCATCCATTTCGGTTCGCCAATCGCCGCCCTGCACCGGAGTTCGCCTTCCCCTTCACGCCCTTCGGCGAAGGCAGACGGGCTCCCGCCGTTTCGAACGCTATGCAAAACATTGCAATGGCTATTTGTGCCGAGTCTAGCACGGAAAAACATGTCCGGAAGGGATAGTCACCAAGCGGCGTATTACTTCGGTTACCAATCCGGGAAATGCCTTTGCTTTCACCGCAACAGCCGCCAATGGTAGCGCCGGCGCCCCGCCTGCTGTTCTGGCGGGCAAAGAGGAAAATCGCGGAAACTCCAGCCCCGAAGGGACGGCCCAGCTCTCCCGATCATTTCCCTTTTCCACTCCCCAGAGAGAGAATCCCTATATGAAGATCGAAAAAATGCTCAAGAAGTACCGCGTGGAAAACGGAAAGCATTTCCGCCTGAAGAATTACGATCCCGCCGATACCCACGGCCTCGATTCCGAATTCAAGAAAGAAGCCAAGGATCTGCTCGCCAATGGCGTTCAGGAACTAAGCCGCCTTCAGGATATCCTCGCCGCGCAGGATCTCTGGGGCCTCCTCATCATCTTCCAAGCTATGGACGCGGCCGGGAAAGATGGAACCATCAAGCACGTGATGTCGGGAGTGAATCCGCAAGGCGTGAACGTTGCCTCATTCAAAGTGCCCACGGCCGAGGAACTCAGCCACGGCTACCTGTGGCGGACCAGCCAGCACGCGCCCGCCCGCGGCCGCATCGGGATTTTCAACCGCTCGTATTACGAGGAAGTGCTGGTCGTCCGCGTGCATCCCCTGGCGCTGGCCAACGAGCGCCTGCCTAAGAAACTTGTGACCAAAGAAATCTGGAACGAGCGCTATGAAGACATCAGCGCCTTCGAGCGCTACCTCACGCGCAACGGAATCGCCGTCGTCAAATTCTTCCTGCATCTCTCCAAAAAAGAGCAGAAGCGGCGGTTCCTGGAACGCCTGGAAACTCCAGACAAAAATTGGAAGTTTTCCGCCGCGGACATAAAAGAGCGCGGCTTTTGGGACGCCTATCAGGAAGCCTACGAAGAGGCCATCCGCTCCACCGCCACCGAATACGCGCCCTGGTACGTAGTTCCCGCGGACAACAAATGGTTCACGCGTCTGGTCGTGTCCCAGGTGCTGGTCGATGAGCTGAAGGCGATGAATCTGGAGTATCCCAAGCTAAACGGCGAACAGAAGAAGTCCCTAGCCGAAGCCCGCAAAACCTTGCAGAAGGAGTGATGACAAAAGAGGAAGTGCTTTGAAGGGGCGCGGCTTCAGCCACGCCGCAACCAGCATTAAGAAATAGGTTTTTGCGTTTGCTGAAAAAACTCTGGTTTTGGGTGGCGCAGCGCTTCAGCGCTGCGATATGAGATCCACTCTTGGCGGCGGCTTCAGCCGCTGCGGTATGAAAGACTGCCCCAAGCAAGCCCCTACTCCGCCCGAAACGTCTCCTTCCGCACGGTGAACTTCTCGACCAGATCCTCGAGCACCCGATACCCCGTCCCTACTGCGTCGCTGATCGGAATCATCCCATCCGCGCGCACTTCCACTTGCGGCTCAATAATGTCCTGCTTCCAATAGCGCTTCGACGCGGAAACATCTCCCGGCAAGCGAAATCCTTCCAGCGTAGAAAGCGCGATGTTGTGCGCGCGCCCCACGCCCGATTCCAGCATCCCGCCGCACCACACCGGAATGCCGTGGCTTTGCGCCACGTCGTGAACCTTCTTCGCCTCGCTGAATCCCCCAACCCGCCCCACCTTGATATTGACGATGCGGCATGCCCCTGTTTCAATCGCAAAATTCGCGTCGCGCGCATGATGGATCGACTCATCCAGGCAGATGGCGGTCTCGATCAGTTTTTGCAGCCGCGCATGCAGATAGATTTCATCGTCCCATAGCGGCTGCTCAATCATCAGCAGCTTGAACGCATCGAATTTACGCAGGTGCTCTGTTTCATCGAGCGTGTACGCGGAATTGGCGTCAACGCTAAGAAGAATGTCGGCCCACCGCGACCGCACTTTCTCGAGCACATTCAAATCCCACCCCGGCTTGACTTTGATCTTGATCCGCCGGTACCCCGCCGCCAACTCGGTCTCGATCTTGTCCAGCAGTTGCTCCGGAGAATCCTGAATGCCGATCGAAACTCCGCAAGCAATCTCCCGCCGAGAGCCGCCAAGGAGTTTCCACAGCGGCTGCTGTTTCAGCCGGGCTTCCGCATCCCACACCGCGTTTTCCAGACCGGCCTTCGCCATGCGATGTCCGCGCACTTTCGCAAACAGCGCCGCGCACTCGCGGCCGAAGCGACCTCGCCTTTAAGCAGCGCAGGCGCAAGATAATGCCTGATCGTCGGCAGGTCTGCGCCTGCGCTCTAAAGGCGAGGTCGCGGGGGGGGGTGCGCGGCGCTGTTTCCAAAAGTGCGCGGACATCGCATGGCGAAGGCCGGTCTGGAAAACGCGGTGTGTGAGATGTGGAGCCCGGCTGAAACAGCAGCCGCTGCTGAAAATTCCTTGGCGGCTGTCGGCCGGAGATTGCTTGCGGAAGCTTCAAATCGGCGTTAAGATTTGTGCAGAGCAACTGCTGGACAAGATCGAGACCGAGTTGGCGGCGGGGGTACCGGCGGATCAAGATCAAAGTCAAGCCGAGTGGGGTTGCGAATGTGCTCGAGAAAGTGCGGTCGCGGTGGGCCAACATTCTTCTTTAGCGTTGACGCCAATTCACGGGGACAGAAGCGATGAAACAGAGCACCTGCGTAAATTGCCGATCCGTTTCAAGCTGCTGATGATTAGAGCAGCCGCTATGGGACGATGAAATCTATCTCCATGCGCGGCTCGAAAAACTGATGGAGACCCGCCGGGTGCCTGGATGAGTCGATCCCATCATGCGCGCAACGCGAATTTTGCGATTGAAACCGGGGCTGCCGCATCGTCAATATCAAGGTGGGGCGGGTTGGGGGATTCAGCGAGGCGAAGAAGGTCCGACGTGGCGCAAAGCCACGGCATTCCGTTGTAGTGGGCGGGAGCTGCAATCGGGCGTGGGGCGCGCGCACAACATCGCGCTTTCTACGCTGGAAGGATTTCGTTGCCGGGAGATGTTTCCGCGTCGAAGCGCTATTTGAAGCAGGACATAGAGCCGCAAGTGGAAGTGCGCGCGGATGGGATCATTCCGATCAGGAGCAGTAGGGACGGGGTATCGGGTGCTCGAGGATCTGGTGGAGAAGCTCACCGTGCGGAAGGAGACGTTTTGGGCGGAGTAGGGGCTTGCTTGGGGCAGTCTTTCATACCGCAGCGGCTGAAGCCGCCGCCAAGAGTGGATCTCATATCGCAGCGCTGAAGCGCAGCGCCCCCAAAACCAGAGTTTTTTCAGCAAACGCAAAAGCTATTCTTAATGCTGGTTGCGGCGTGGCTGAAGCCGCGCCCCTTCAAAGCACTTCCTCTTTTAACTCCTTCTGCAAGGTTTTGCGGGCTTCGGCTAGGGACTTCTTCTCTTCGCCGTTTAGCTTGGGATACTCCAGTTCATCGCCTTCAGCTCATCGACCGGCGCCTGGGACACGACAGACGTGAACCATATGTTGTCAGCGGGAACTACGTACCAGGGCGCGTATACGGTGGCGGTGGAGCGGATGGCCTCTTCGTAGGCTTCCTGATAGGCGTCCCAAAAGCCGCGCTCTTTTATGTCCGCGGCGGAAAACTTCCAATTTTTGTCTGGAGTTTTCAGGCGTTCCAGGAACCGCCGCTTCTGCTCTTTTTTGGAGGATGCAGGAAGAATTTGACGACGGCGAGTCCGTTGCGCGTGAGGTAGGATCGAAGGCGCTGATGTCTTCATAGCGCTCGTTCCAGTTCTTTGGTCACAAGTTTCTTAGGCAGGCGCTCGTTGGCCAGCGCCAGGGGATGCACGCGGACGGCCAGCACTTCCTCGGTACGAGCGGTTGAAAAGCCCGATGCGGCCGCGGGCGGCCGTGTGTGGCTGGTCCGCCACAGGTAGCCGTGGCTGAGTTCCTCGGCCGTGGGCACTTTGAATGAGGCAACGTTCACGCCTTGCGGATTCACTCCCGACATACGTGCTTGATGTTAAATCTTTCCGGCCGCGTCCATAGCTTGGAAGATGATGAGGAGGCCCAATCCTGCGCGGCGAGGAACCTGAAGGCGGCTTAGTTCCTGAACGCCATTGGCGAGCAGATCTTTGACTTCTTTCTTGAATTCGGAATCGAGGCCGTGGGTATCGGCGGGATCGTAATTCTTCAGGCGGAAATGCTTTCCGTTTCCACGCGGTACTTCTTGAGCATTTTTTCGATCTTCATATAGGGATTCTCTCTCTGGGGAGTGGAAAAGGGAAATGATCGGGAGAGCTGGGCCGTCCCTTCGGGGCTCGAGTTTCCCGCGATTTCCTCTTTGCTGCCGGAACAGCAGGCGGGCAGGCGCTACTTGGCGGCAGTTGCGGTGAAAGCAAAGGCATTTCCCGGATTGGTAACCGAAGTGATACGCCGCTTGGTGACTATCCTTTCCGGACATGTTTTTCCGTGCTAGACTCGGCGCAAATAGATTGCAATGTTTTGCATAGCGTTCGAAACGGCGGGAGCCCGTCTGCCTTCGCCGAAGGGCGTGAAGGGGAAGGCGAACTCCGGTGCAGGGCGGCGATTGGCAAACCGAAATGGATGATTTCACGACTCACGCACGCAACTTCATGACTTCACGATTTACGAACGCGAGAATCCCGAGGAGTACCGAAATGACTGCGAAGACCGGCGAATTCGAGCCGTCCCTCATTTTCCGCCTGGCTAGTAACCGCAACATGTTGGCGGGTACACGTACGCCGCCGCGCCGTGCGTCCGCCGGCAAAAGATGGGCTTCGAGCCCACGGCGACTCACACCACAGTCTGGGGACCGTGAATTCCGAGGGAAAACTGTAAGGACTTTGGTTGCTAAACTCTCGGCGTCGGGAGTAGCGGTGCAATACCCATTAGGAACATCTCTCGAAAGAGAACCAGGAAGCGCTGCAAGCCGGGGAGACGGTTGGGATTGTCGGCGTGAACGAGAACGTCCACGGGAAGAATGTGCGGTGATACCGGCAGCCCAGTCGAAGCGCAATGAGCGAGGATTCCTCATCCACCCGGCACTGCGGGGGGCCAGCCGAATTTGAATCAGGAAGAAACCACAGCACGCGGGGACAAGCCGGCCACGGAGGCGCGCAATGAATTTCCGCCGCTGCGCCTCTAGCTTTCGACAGCTTTCCTTCCCGCGTCTAGCTCATGCTTGCGTTCGCCGGTTGAGGAAAAAGTTAACCGAGACCACGACTACGCCGCCGCCCGCTGTCACGGTCCGATGGTGATTGAAAACGGTAGAAGGTGCAGCCCCCACATATCTGGCGACGAGTTCACGTGGGGAACCGCGACTGTTACTAATGACAGCAGCAATGTCGGTGTGCCGTGGTCGTGGCGGCGGGGGGGTACCGGATTTTTAGTGGTGCGCCGACAGCGGGTATACTGTGCTAGCAAGGCTCGGCGGCCTGCACCAATGTGACGGTCACGGCGACGCGGTGGCGGACGGCGGCGCGAGTCCACCGAACAATGGT
>CAWDPB010000126.1:0-9271 GCA_963804075.1 uncultured Acidobacteriaceae bacterium
CGCGAGCTTAAACTGGAACCACACCTTAACGCCGACCTTGCTTAACACCTTCAAGTTCGGCTACTTGCGCCACCGGCAGAATTTTCCGGGACCGCTCGGAGCGCCTGGCTACGATAGCGGCCTTGGAGACGTGGGCGTCGACTTGGGCCTGTATGCTGGCTTGCCTCAGTTCTTCACGGAGAACCAGTTCCAGTACCTGGATACGATGTCTGTGCAGAAGGGCAAGCACAGCATCAAGTTCGGCGGCGAATACCGCCGGACCCGCAATGGCTCGTCCTTCTACAACGACACGTATGGGACGGTCATCTACTGGGGCATCGAAGATAGTCTTACCGATCTTGCATTCGACGATATTGCCGAGCAAGAGGCGTTTGGCAGTAATATTGGATACGGCGGAGCCTACGCTATGTCCGCTGCGGTTAACACCACCAATAGCGGGATTCCTGATCCCTACCGCGGTTTCCGGGCCAACGAGTATGCATTCTTCGTCCAGGATGACTACAAGTTAAGCCCACGCCTGACGGTTAACCTTGGTTTGCGCTGGGAGTACTTCGGACCGCCGCATAACTTCAAAAACGGCATCGACTCCAACGTCTACTTTGGTTCGCCGGTGACTCCGGTTCCGACCGCAACCAACAATCCTGGCTTCCCGGTCAACAACTCATTCTATGCCGGTGAAGCGACCGCCACGTTCCAGGTACGTGACAAGGAAATCTGGAACAAAGACACCAATAATTTTGGTCCGCGGCTGGGCTTTGCCTATGACATGCTGGGAAACCAGAAACTGGTCATGCGCGGCGGCTTCGGAGTTATGTACGACCGCATTTACAACAACACGTTCGAGAATATCCGCTTTAACCCGCCGTTCTTCTCGGACAACTACATCTACGGCGTGGGTCCAATCTCAACGCCTGGCTTGTTCACGTATCCGTTCACACCGGCGTCGCGAGCGATGTTCAATGGCGGCGGCGCTCTGGCTCCAGAACCGAATCCACGGCACATGGACCAGAACATCGTGACCCCCTACTATGAGCAGGCGCACTTCGGCTTCCAGTGGGAGTTCAAGAAAGGGTACGTGTTTGAGCCCGAGTATGTAGGTACATTCGGTCACAAGCTGGTTTCGTTGAGTGACATCAATACGTTTGATGGCCGCACCGCTTGTCAGGCGCCACCGTACACGTCGGGCCCATGCTTCAACGCCGGGTTCGCGGGTGGCTTCTCCAATCAGCGGGTCAATCCGAATATTGCTGCCGACAACTTCCGCAGCAACGGGTATGGATCGAATTACCATGGCCTGCAACTCAGCCTGCGGAAGAATTACGCCAATGGTTTGGGCGTCACCGCTAACTACACGTATGCGAAGTCTCTGGATTCGGTTAGCGATACCTTCAACAATCGCTCCGGAGAGCGTCCGATCGATAACATGAACCACAAATACGACTACGGCCCGTCCGATTTCGACGTGAAGCAGCGTTTTGTGAGCACATTGAGCTACGAGTTGCCATTCATGAAACAGAACCGCTGGCTTGGCGGATGGGGCGCGAATGCCATCATCAGCCGCCAGACAGGGCGTCCGATCTCGCCGTACGACAGCAGCAAGAGTTATGACCTGAATAAGGATGGTTATCTCACTGACCGCATCGTGCCGACCGTTGCTGCGAAGGACACGATTAAGAGCGGCAATCCCGCATTCGGTTACTTCAACACGTCGGACTGGGTTCCATACACCTGTCCAACCTCGGTCAACCAGGGGCTGTGGTGCAATGCTCCGATCGGTCGCGGCAGCCTTATCGGTCCGGGCTTTGCGAATGTCGACTTCAGCGCCACGAAGTCGTTTAAGGTCACTGAAAGTTCGTCCTTCACGTTCCAGGCGAACTTCTTCGACCTGTTCAACCACCCGAACTTTGGTGTGCCGGACACGAACTTCAACGCGCCGAGCACGTTTGGCAATTCAACCAGCACATTCGGCGATAACGGTGGACACCGCATTACGCAGCTTGCGGTTCGGTTCGACTTCTAACCGATCCTGAGCTTTTATTTAGGCCGGCCCAAAAGGCCGGCCTTTTTTATTTGAGTGCGGGTCTGTAATTGCCGTCTGCTCACGCCGGATAGTGATCGCCCTGGACTCCCGCGAACATAATGATCCCTGCCAGTGTGGCTACTTATGCTAGACTTTTGTGACGCTATGCGGTTTTTCCGGTTGTTGACCCTGCTGCTGCTGATTCAATATGCGGGGGCGTTGCCTCCTCCCAAGCATGCGGTTCATACTCGCCCAAACATCATCGTCATCACACTGGATACGACTCGGGCTGATCGCATGGGCTTTCTCGGATCAACACGTGAGTTGACTCCAAACCTTGATGGATTGGCGAAGGAAAGTGTGGTCTTCTCTCGGGCTTATGCGCACGTCCCCTTGACCACGCCATCGCATGCAAACATCTTTACGGGTACCTATCCGCAGTTCAATCACCTCAAATATATGGGGGAGCCGCTGGCTGCTGATCTGCCCTATCTGCCCGACATCCTGAAGCATCGGGGATACAAGACGGCTGCGTTTGTGGGATCGATGATCATTGATCCCAAGAACCCCGTTGCAACCGGTTTTGGCCGTGGATTCGACACCTACGACGCTCCCTTCCACAATCGCGTCAAGGGAGAAGATCGGTATCGGAGCGTGGAGCGGAGAGCGGAAGCGGTAGTCGATAGCACCCTCAAGTGGGTTAGCACGCATCGGCAAGGGCCATTCTTTATCTGGGTGCACTGCTACGATGCGCACGCGCCGTATGACCCGCCACAGCCCTATAAGGCGCGCTATGCCTCGCAGCCCTATGACGGAGAGATTGCTTATACCGATTCCGAGATGGGGAAGCTGTTTGCCGGCCTGCGGGCGCTCGGCCTCTACGATGGGGCCATCATTGCTGTGATGGCGGATCATGGCGAGGCGCTGGGGGAACATGGGGAGCATCACCACGGTATTTTTCTTTATGACGAGACCATCCATGTCCCATTACTGTTTAAGCTGCCGGGGCAACGTTGGGCCGGGAAGCGAGTGGACGGACGGGTTCGGCTGGTGGACGTGTCGCCTACGATTCTGGAGGAGTCTGGAGTTCCGGTGCCGAGCGCGATGCAGGGCGAATCGCTTCTCGGATTGATGAAACTCGCCAGCGGTAGCGGCTCTGCAGCGGGAGTAAATGCCGACCGCCCAGCCTATGCGGAGAGCGACTACGCCCATCGGGCGTTTGGATGGAGCGCACTCCGCTCGTGGCGTAAGGGGAAGTATCTATACGTGGATGCTCCCGAGCGCGAATTGTACGACCAGACCACGGACCCGGGAACAATTCACAATCTGGCGCCCAATGCCCAGGCGGTTGCCGACACCATGCAATCGCAAGCGGACGACTTCCATCTCAAGACCGCGCGTGCTGAAAGCGCAAGCTCAGGTCTGACTCCGGAGCAGTCGGAGAGCCTGCGGGCACTGGGTTATGTCGGCACCGATACCAGTGCCGCAGCGGCCGGTGCGGATCGCGGGGCGGACCCCAAGGAAAAAACCGTGATCGCCGATCTTTTCGACGAGGCGATGATTTCGATTCAAGAGGAGGAATTCGAGGCGGCCGTGCCGAAGTTGGAGGAAGTCCTAAAGGCCGAGCCTAATGCTCCGCTTGGCTATCTCGAACTCGGTCGAGCCTATTTTCATTTGAAGGAGCCAGAAAAGGCGCTGCCGTTCTTGCGGACGGCGGTCGAGAAGTTGCCGCAGGACGGCATGGCCCACTTTACGTTGGGGCGTGCGCTCGTGGAGACGGGGAACTGGGAGGAAGCGGCTCCCGAGTTCGAGGCAGTGCTGGGTAGTGCTCCCCGCTTTGCTAACGTGCACTTTTATCTGGCGGTGGTGTATGAACGGACGAAAAGAATTCCGGAGGCGATGAAGCAATTCCGGGAGACAATTGCCCTGGAGCCTGCTCACTTCCGGTCAAATCTGTTGCTCGGGCGCTTGCTAGCCATGCAGGGAAATAGTGCGGAAGCGCTTCCGTATCTGCGGGAGGCAGCCGAGATCGATCCCAAATCGGTTGAAGCGCATATTTTCCTGGCCAATGTCTATACCGCGCTGGGCCAGAGAGAAAATGCGGAACGAGAACACGCAACAGCCGAGAGGCTTAAACCAAATAAGCCGTAATCTGCCTGCGCGGATTTTTCCGGGCGCTTAAGCTAGCGTCAAAATGACGCGCTGGCCCGACAAGCTTCCAAACCATAATCAAGAAAACCTAGGGTGTGTTCGGTATCTTGCCTCTTTCCCGCTTCGCATCCTCGTTGCGGCCCAACTGGTCGTAGGCCTGGGCTAAGGCCGCAAGGGCGGGTGCGAAATTCGGCAGCCGCGTGGCGGCGATCTCCAGGTGGATGGCGGCGGTTTTGAAGTCTCCAACTTGCACCAGCGTTGCGCCGATCTCGTAGTGCGCCCAGCTCGATTCGGGCTGGAGTTCGATGGCCTTGTGGAGATGCTGAGCGGCTTCGGCATAGAGTGCTTTCGCGCCCTCGGTGGTCCGCGCGTTTGGAGACTGAGAGCGAGAGGCCTTCTCAACCAAGGCTACGCCAAGTGCATATTGGGCCAGATACTGATTGGGGTCGGCCTTGACGGCTGGCGTAAGCACCGGGATAACGCGGTCGGGACTTAACGGGACGATTGCCGAGGGAACAATGTCCGATCACTTTGTTGGCGGCTGCGATCCTGTCCTTAGGATCGATGCCGGCGACCGCAGCGACTGGGCCGGATGACTTCTGTAGACCCACGTATCCAAGTGACGCGAGCTTTTGCAATTCCGAAGAACTCAACTCCGATGAAGCCTTACCGCTCTCGCCGCTGAAGCGCCGATCGAAACTCTCGAGCTGTGCCGCGATGGTATCGAGTGTGGCTTTAGCACTTTGGGCAAGATTGTGAGCGGCGTCCGGGTCGGTGGTCGTGTCGTAGAGCTCAGGTTTCGGTGCTCGAATGTAAAGATACTTGCCGGCCCGCCACGATTCGAGGGAACTCCACCCAAAACCACGCTGGGGCAGGTCGCTCCGCGAGTAGACGGGCTGGTCGGCACCGCTGCCAGATTTTGCGATCCGCAGTAAGGATTGACCCTGCATCTGCGACGGCACCGGCATGCCCGCGATTTCGAGCAAAGTAGGCGCGATATCGACGAGGCGCACTCTTGCGGTGACATGGCTTGGCTGATCTCGTGTTCGGCTGAGCTTCGGGGAGCTTAATCAGCAGCGGTACGTGGATCGTTTCATCGTACAAAAAGACCCGTGGGTTTCTTCGCTGTGCGCGCCGAGGCTTTGGCCGTGGTCGGCAACGACAACAATGGCAGTAGTGCCGTCGAGTTTCTGCGCTTTCAAGGCGGCAAGGAGCTTGCCCACGGCAGCGTCGACGCTTGTGACGGCCGCGTTGTAGGAGGCATGAGCGGCCCGCGCGTCGCCGAGATGCACCCACAGAAAAAATGGTTCCTGCGCGTTGCGATTGACCCAGGCGAGGGCGAGCGAGACGGTTTCAGCCCCGCTGCGCTCGGTGACGGGATGTCGCGGGTCGCCCGGGATGACAGGACGAAAGCCGGCATCATAGGTTTCAAAGCCGCGGCCAAAGCCCTGGGCAAGCCCGTTGCGCGGGTCGAGATCGATCGAACTGACAAACGCGGCGGTGCGATAACCTTGGGCCTTGAACAAGTCCGGCAGGTAGGGCAGGGAAGGTGACAGCGTGCCTCCGATCTCGCTCAGGCCCGTGCTTTGCGGATACGATCCAGTAAGAATGGTCGCGTGCGAAACGAGCGTGCCTGGGGCCTGAGCATAAGCGCGCTCGAATACAATGCTCTCCGCCGCAAGCCGATTGAGGTTGGGCGTGGTGTTGGATTTTGATCCGAGAAACCCGGCGCGGTCGGCACGAACCGAGTCGAGCGTGATCAGGACGAGGTTCGGCTTCGGTGCAGCCTGAACAGTCGTGACGAGGAAGACGGTGAAGAGGAGCAGGCTAACGCCAGCTGCAAATGCCTGAGCTAGGGTGGTGCGGGCCATCGCGGGTAGGATCGGTACAGTTTGGATCATGGGGCTAAGTGTAAAGGGCTGAGCGGTGGTTCGCCAGAGAGTGAAAGTGGAAACTGCTCCCGTTTTGATAGCTTTTTCCGCTCGTATTGGCGGTTACGCGGTCCCCCAGGGGTGATCAGTGTACGATTCTCGTCAATGCGTCGCGCAATTCGCTGGCCTTGAAGCCGAATGGTCCTGGTCGGCTCTTGTAGGCAATGCGGCCAGCAGAGTCTATTAGATAAAGGCGGTCGGGCCAGGCTGTGTAGGCCTTTTCGGTGGCGTTTCCGAATTCATCGAGCACTGCGGGAGGCTTGATTCCCAGCTTGCGGACGCACGCACCGGCAATGAAGGCGCGCTCTTCTTCGCTTTTAGGGCTGGCGAAGACCACGCTCTCCTTAATATTGCTTTGCATCTGCCAGATGTCGCTGGGATGTGCCTCGGTGATGTAGACCACCAGGAATTCCACCTGATCGCGATATTGATCGTACAGCCGATTGAGAGCGGGAACCTCCCGCCGAAATGGCGGTCACGTGTAGCTTCCAAAAATCAGCACAACGGGACGCTGTTTTGCGGTCAAGGCCGAGAGTTGAATGGAGCTGCTCTTATCCAGCTTGGTGAGGGAAAAATTGGGGGCAGGATCTCCCTTTTCCAGATGGCCCGCGCGAGCGTGCGTCCACAGGGTTTCGAAGGGAAGCGCGAGAAACGCAACCGGGCCCGGAATATTTGCCATCACTCGCGCAAACGACTCGGGTGGCTGCCGCATCGCGGCATAAACCGCGGCACAGGCAGCCAGCCAGGCAATCGCCAGCACAACGAGTGCTCTCCCAAGAATGCTTTTCATGATCCCCGAACCAGCAGCCGAGTGCGGCGATTATCAAAAGGAAGCATTCGCGGATCAATAGTATGAATGTAGTAGAGGTCCGTGCGACGCCTGCTGCGGCGCTTGTGAATTTAACCTAAGATAGGGAACGGTGCGAATCGAGAGATATTCCAGACTTGTTTGCGGAGTCGCCCTGTGCGTGGCAGGCGCTCTCTCGCTTCTTTCGTGCCAGCACGCGCAGCGGGCGGCCAATTCGAGAAAAGCTGATCATCCTTGGAGTCGATGGGCTCGATCCCGATCTGCTGACCAGATTCATGGCCGAAGGCAAGATGCCAAACTTCGCGCGGCTAGCCGAGCAGGGGTCGTTCAAACGCCTTACCACCAGTATTCCGCCGCAAAGCCCTGTGGCGTGGTCGAACCTGATCACGGGAATGAACGCGGGCGGTCATGGGATTTTTGATTTCATCCATCGCGATCCAAAGACCTTCCAGCTTTACTTTTCGACGTCGAAGGTGGAAGGGCCGGCGCACAGCTTTCACGTTGGGAAGTGGGTGATCCCGCTAGGTAGCGGGTCGGCCGAGCAGTTGCGACACGGCACGGCCTTCTGGGAGATTCTCGACGAGAATCACATACACAATTTTGTCTACCGCATTCCGGCAAATTTTCCGCCGATTGATGCCAAGGGTAAGACGCTGTCTGGTATGGGTACGCCTGACCTGCGCGGCACCTACGGAACGTTCACGTTTTATACGGATGACCCAACCGCCGCAGCCGGCGCGGTAGAGGGCGGGGAGATCGTTCAGGTCGATGTGAAGAACAATCGTGTAGCAACGAATTTGATCGGGCCGCGACAAAACTTTCCTGAAGAATTCTCCGCCATCGACGGAGCAATTTACGGTGGATGTGGATCCGCTGGAACCGGTCGCGCGCATAGACTTCCAGGGTCAAAATTCGTGCTCAAAGAGGGGGAATGGAGCGGCTGGCTGCCAGTTGAGTTCGATCTCATGCCGGTCATCGGCAACGTGAAGGGCATTTGCCGGTTTTATCTCAAGCAGGCCCATCCGCGTTTTCAGCTCTACGTTTCGCCGATCAACATCGATCCGGAAAATCCCGCGCTGCCAATATCGACTCCATCAAGTTATTCGCGCGATCTGGCGAAAGAGATTGGCGAATACCATACGCAGGGTATTGCCGAAGACACGAAGGCGCGGATGGCGGACGTGCTTGACGATAAGGAATATCTCGAGCAGTCGCGGGCCGTGCTGGCCGAGCATCGGCGGGCATTCGACGCGGAGTTTCCGAAGTTTCACAACGGGCTGTTCTTCTTTTATTTTTCCAGCCTCGATCTCAATGCGCATATGCTATGGCGCGCTGACCGATCCAGAGAGCCCCGCCTACGATGCGAGCGAGGCGGCAAAATACGGTGGCGCGCTGGAAGAGTTCTACCAACAGATCGACCAGGTATTGGGTGAAGTGATGCCGAGGTTGGATGAGAACACGACGCTGCTCGTGCTCTCCGACCATGGCTTCGCGCCCTACAGGCGGTCGTTTAACCTGAACACTTGGCTTGCGAACAACGGCTACATCACGCGCAAGGAAGGCGCGAGCGGCGATTCGAGCGAGCCATTCGCCGATGTAGATTGGAGCCGAACGCGCGCGTATGGGCTGGGGCTAAATGGGCTGTATGTGAATATCAGGGGGCGCGAAAGAGATGGAGTTGTTGATCCGGCGCAGGCCGACGCGCTGCTGCGCGAGATTCGCGACAAGTTGATCGCGGTGCACGACCCGAAAAATAATTCGCCGGTTATTACGCGCGTGGATCTGGCGAGCGAGATTTACCAGGGTCCATATGCGCGCTCGGGCCCGGATGCACTTGTCGGCTACAATCGCGGCTATCGTTCGGGATGGAAGACAATTCTAGGTGCGTTTCCGCCGGATGTGCTGGAGGATAACACAAATCCCTGGAGCGGCGATCACTGCATGGACTTCACCAAGGTTCCGGGGGTGCTGTTGAGCAATCGCAAGATCGCGGCCGAAGCCCCGGCACTAATCGATATTGCGCCGACGATTCTGGCGGAGTACGGCATCCCGAAGACGAAAGACATGAAAGGGCAATCGGTGTTTCAGGCGAGATGATGCGGCTTCATCAGTGGTTTTGCGGAAGGGTACAGCTTTAGCTGTGCCGGAGGCGGTGACTTGGATGTTGGCTTTAGCCCCTGAGGCAAATGGGCGACGAGTAAGGACGGGGAAAATATGTTCGGTTCTCACAAAGTGAAGATTGAAGGCGAGCTGCTTGAAAAAGTTAAGCAGTGTTCCGACGCTGCGGGATACGAATCGATTGACGAGTTTGTGATTCACATGCTCGAAAAGGAAACCAACAAGATTCTTCCGCCCGAGGAA
>CAWDPB010000127.1:0-25300 GCA_963804075.1 uncultured Acidobacteriaceae bacterium
GCACACATAGTCAAACTGAACTTCGTCGGCGCCTGACTCGGCCACGAACCTGGCTAGTGCGATGTCGTAATCCTGCACTTTGAGGTTGGAGGGGTCGGTCCACACCAGCTTGCCGTTTTCGCGCCAGGGCTCGCCTGTGCGACGCGATTTCACGGCCAGTTCCGGATGGGTGGTGACCAAATGCTCATCGCGAAAAATAGCGATCCGCGCGATGGCGTGCATGTTCTGCGAATGCAGAAAGCGGATGAATTTAGGCAGGTCGGGAATATAGTGGCGCTGCCCCGTGGCCAGTGCGTGATCGAAGGCAATGTTGACGATGCCATCGCTGTCCTTAATATCGAACACCACGGCGTTTCCCCCGACTTCACGCCAATGTCGGATAATGCGCTCTCCATGCTCGCTTCCGGCCATGACACCCGTTAAATAAATAGCTCGGACCTCGAAATCCCTTGCAACTGGCACCGGCTTCTCTACAATGGGCGATTCCAGAATTCCAGGGATCAGAATTTGTTCTCCGGGTTTGAGGAATACGCCCAGCCGGTTGCCGTTGGCGCCGCGGATTGCCTCTGCCAGTTCAGTGGAAGTCAGGTACTTGGTCTTCCTGAGATACTTTGCGGGCGACGGACGGAATACTGTCTCCGCGCTGCGCCTGGTACAGCTTGTTTCCCGGGGGCACACCAAGCGGAGCGGGCGGTTGGATTTTCTTGGTGGTCGCGGCTTTGGCCGGAACCAACTTCGCCGCATGGGGATTCTCGCCGGCGAGCGGTGGGAGAAACAAGCTAAGGCGGCTAGAGCCAGCCGGGACAACAAGGCGGCAGCACTGCAGAAGTGAGAATCGGGGCAAGGATATTCTCCGGAATGAAGTCCGTCTCGATTGTGGCTGGGGTAACCAGTGCCTGCCAGTTACGTAGGGCTCAAGCGAGAGTGGCTTAGAGGACATGGGCGCAGGGCAACTGGGCAGGGTGGAAGTTCCCCACCGGAGGCTGCAAAGAATTGCTCTTGGGGAAACCTGGAGTATCGAGGCCGTCGCGCCGAGATGGCGCTAGACGCATCTAAAACGATGAGAAACAGGGAAATAGGGCGACTGGAGAGGTTGGCGAATGGCTTGCACAAAGAGGGGCGAGGGGACGGCGAAACAGGGGTTTCCGTCCCGGGTGACAAAAATGAGCAGTTTCCCAAAAGACATGCAATTTCCCGGAAAGGAAACAGGGGCCTGAATTGATGAGAACGAACCTTGCAACCGTGCTCGACCCGAGCCGCCGCAGCAACGATGCGCGTGAATTTGAAACGAGCTTGAGCCGCAAAATCGTCGGCCAGGATCAGGCGCTCGAAAAGGTCGCCGAAATCTATCAGATGTTTCTGGCGGGCATGAATGCGCCGGGCCGTCCGGTTGGCAATCTCCTGTTCCTGGGACCGACAGGTTCCGGCAAGACTCGCGTGGTGGAAGCGATGGCCGAGTCGCTGTTCGGCGACGCCCGCGCGTGCATCAAGATCGATTGCGCCGAGTTCCAGCACTCGCATGAAATCGCCAAGCTGATCGGTTCGCCTCCGGGATACCTTGGCCACCGCGAGACGCATCCGCTGCTGACGCAGGAAGCTCTGAACCAATGGCACACGGAAAAGCTGAAGCTTTCGATCCTGCTGTTCGACGAGATCGAGAAAGCGTCCGACTCGCTCTGGCAACTGCTGCTTGGGAATCCTCGACAAGGCCACGCTCACGTTGGGCGATAACCGGCGCGTCGATCTTTCGAGCTGCATCATCATCATGACATCGAATCTGGGCGCGTGCGGAGATGAACGAGCCTGGTGGAATGCAGGTTTCGGCTTTGCGCCAAAGCCGGTCCAGGTCGACAACTCGCTCGACGAGAAGATCACCCGCACGGCGGTCGACGCAGCGCGGCGCAAATTCACGCCGGAGTTCATGAACCGCATCGATAAGGTCGTGGTCTTCAAGACGCTGCGGCCGGAACACCTGAGCGAAGATTCTCGAAATCGAACTCGGCATGGTGCAGCAGCGCGTTCTGACGGCCTCGGGCGCACACCAGTTTGTTTTCAATTGCACGAGCAAGGTGAAGGAATTCCTGCTTCGCGAGGGCACCGACCCGAAGTACGGGGCGCGTCATCTCAAACGCGCAATCGAGCGCCACCTGGTTTATCCGTTGGCCAATCTGGTGGCCACCGGACAAGTGAAGCTCGGAGACTTTATCCGCGTCGATCTTCTTGGCGAAAACAAACTCACGTTTGTTAAGGAAGCCGAGGGAGCGATGGTGCCGGTGATGCTCGAGCGCTATGGCGCCGCGACCGTAATGCCGGCCGCTGCCGCCGCGCGCGCGGCTCGTCCGATCGCACAGCGCAAGGAGTTCGGAGCCGGTTCGCTCAACGAGAACAAATAGATTCGTGTAGGGCACGGCTTTAGCCGTGCCGCAGTCAAGTTGCTGGTAGGTACGGGACACCGTGTGGGCGGTGTCCCTTTTTTATTGGCGCGAACGAACTCGGGATGAGCAAGTCCGCCAAACGCGCCGGTACTTCGGTAATCTGTTCGTAACGTCTCTTCCGTGAGATTCTTGCCTCGCTGTCAAGAAGCCCATCGACCACTACTGCGAGCTATTCTCCCTCTCCGGTAGCGGAACTCAAGCGAGGTTATTTCATGTTGCAGTCTCCGGAAACCAAGTACACGCCAGGCGCCGCTCCCGCCACCAGCTACACACCGCCCAAGCCGGCGACTGGTTCGATGGATCAGGCGACCATCGGCCGCTCGCTCGTCATTAAGGGCGAGGTGAGCGGTTCGGAATCTCTTTTCATCGACGGCCGCGTTGAAGGCAAAATCAGTCTTCCGGGCCACCGCGTCACCGTGGGCCGCAATGGCACAGTTGCCGCCAACATCACGGCGGAGGAAGTCGTCATCATGGGCAAGGTTCAGGGCAACGTGGACTGCGCCGACCGGCTCGATATCCGCAATGAAGGCACGCTCACCGGCGACGTGATCACGCATCGCATCAGCGTGGAAGAGGGAGCGATTCTCAAGGGCGGCGTGGAAGTTCGCAATCCTGAAAAGAAAGACCAGAAGGCTCAGAGCCAGCCAAATCAGCAGGGCCAACAAAATCAGAATCAGCAGAATCAGGCGAAGACAGCGGAAGCGTCGAAGGCGATGGCCGCGGCCACCACTGACAACAAATAAGTTTCGGCAACGAATACGTTAACCGACGGTTCGTAATCCGACCAAAGGGACGGGAATTTTGCCCGTCCCTGAGTTTTTTGCAGAGCTGTACCCCAAGACAAAGCCAAGAGGCGAGAGCCGAAATCCTAGCGCCGAGAGTCGATTATTTCTTCGGTTTGAAATCCAAAGAAGCTGAATTGATGCAATACCGCGTGCCAGTCGGTCGCGGCCCATCCGGGAATACGTGCCCCAGATGCGCGCCGCACTGGGCACAGCGAGCTTCAGTGCGCGTCATGCCGTAACTGCGGTCGGTGAGTTCGGAGATGTTTTGCTTGTCAGCGGCGTCATAAAAGCTGGGCCACCCTGTTCCCGAATCAAATTTGGTTTCCGAGCCGAACAGCGGCGCGCCGCAGCACACGCATGTATACGTGCCATCCTCGTGGTTGTTCCAGTACTTGCCGGTGAACGCGGGTTCGGTTCCGCACTGGCGGGCTACCTGATACTGCTCCGGGGTTAGCTGCTGACGCCACTCTTCCTCTGTTTTTTCGATCTTGCCGGTGTTCTCAGTCGCTTTTTCTGCCATGTTGAGTCTCCGGACATTAAGATGCCGGGAACCGTGAAAAGTCGCATACGCTGAAAACCAACCAAATTCAAAGTGATGGCGCTCACTGCCACGGTCGAAACCGTGGCCGATGATCCCTGGATGCGAGGACACGACCCTTGGGTGATCTAAGCGCACATTTTTCAAAGGCTGAGTTAGCCTGCCATTGCTGCGGTCAACTGAAGATCGACACCGCGCTTGTTGAGGGCCTTGAGCAGTTGCGGGCGCTCACCGGAAAGCCGGTCGTCGTCCACGACGGTTACCGCTGCCCGGCGCATAACCAGAAGGTCGGTGGCGTTTCCGATAGCGAACATACTCGCGGGAACGCGGCCGACGTATCCATCCCAGGACTGTCGCTCCAGCAGATGTACGAACTGGCGCTTCAGGTTCCTGTATTCCTCCAGGGCGGAATCGGCGTCTACGACAGCAGCTTTCTGCACCTCGATACCAGGCCCCATACCGCCCGCTGGGCGCGGGTTCGCGGCCAGTACGTGGGAATCGACCACCTAGTGGTTACGCCTTCCACCTTGGTCGCCAAAGCCCTGAGCAAGGCTAAAAGCGGCTCACAACCGGCCTAGAGCGCGCCACTTCCAGCCGCTATCCGCGAGCGCCGTTACGCATAAAGTGCAGATGCTTTCACCTGGCACCCAGCAGGAATCCAGCCAAAACCTGGTAACTCCATTTTCTCCAATCGGTTACGGTTAGTAACCCGTATGGATTACGGGGTGCACTAAGTCTCACGAGCCTGGATGGCCAGACGCGTATGGGAGTGAAAATTTGACTCTTGTTTACAGCGATGAGTGCAAAGCGATTCAGAAGTCGGAATCCAAGGGAATGCTTCCGATTCTGATCGTCCTGTTTGTGGTCTCCTACGCGATCCTGACGTTCCTTGTCGTTGAACAGGGACGGGTGATCGATTCGCAGCGCGGCTTGATTCGCGAGATGGTGAAAGACAGCAACCAGCTTGCCGCCTTGCAAGGCAAGATAGCTCGGGATGAAAGCCTACATGCCCGCCAGAAATCGCAAGCGAACCACGGGACATCCGGACTGGGAGAACATCATAAGGATTCCGCTGGCGACGCAAAAACATCCGGCAAGAGCGGCAAGCGTCCGGCAAAACCGGAGCACCAGACAAAAGAGGCCCCGGTGCAGCCGGAGTCGGACCTGCAAGACGTGCGGCGCATGAACCGGATTATTTGACATAGAGACGGGGCTCGCCCCGTACAAAGCGGGATGTGGTAAAGCAGCCCTCAGCACGAGGGATGTGAGGTGAGACCCTAGTCATGAAGATCCTGGCCCTAGCCTTGATGTTGTCGCTGTCAGTCCCGAAGTTGCAGCCCCCGGCAAAGCTCTCTTCCCCTTCTTCTGCCGCCCAGCAGCCGGCAAAGGCGAAGGGCGGACGCTGGTATTTCGCGGCCAACGGGCACGCCGTTTATTGTTACGGCCCGGTGATGATGGTGCCCCAGGCGGATGGCTTTCCTCTCAAAGTGGCCACGTTTTGCCGCGGCGATCAAGTGATGGTGCCGCTGAAAGACTAACGGCCGCAAGTCCTTCATCCGTTGACGGTTTCCGCTCATCCGCAGTCCTCTAGCCTATTACTCTCGTACTCTTCAGCACGGGTTTTAGTCCGTCTACACTCGTGTTATGGGTGCAAACGCTCGGGATATTTCGAGGGGGAATTTTAGGCGGTGCGTTTTGCTGCTCCTGTTCCTTGCCTTTTTTCCGCCGGCGAGCCAATGGTCCGCCGCTCAAACCGACGCCGCTCCCAAACGCAAACTTGTGAACCATACCGAGGTTTCATATCCGAGCTTGGCTCGTTCCATGGCACTGACCGGCGTTGTCAAAGTCGATGCCCTGGTTGCTCCCGACGGCAGCGTGAAAACGGTCAATATCAAGGGTGGCCATCCAGTCCTGGCGCAAGCCGCTATGAACACAGTCCGGCAATGGAAGTGGGAACCCAGCCCCCACGAATCGCACGAACTGGTGGAGATCCGATTCGCCCCGCCGGAGTAGCGCGCCCATCTCGATCAGTTCCTGCCTGTCGAGTAGCTTCCGTCACAATCAATGCCACGACAAAAAGGCCTGGCCAGTCCGCGAAGCCCGGCGCGAAACTCCGTTCATTTTGTGCAACAATTATTTTGGTGGTGTGAGTTGTCCCCGTCACTGAGGGCCCGTAGCTCAAGCGGATAGAGCACCGGATTTCTAATCCGGGGGTTGCAGGTTCGATTCCTGCCGGGCCTACCACTCCGAACATGAGGTCCTTCGCTTCACTCAGGATTTCGCCTGCGGACTCGCGCTTCGCTCACGCCCGCAACTCGGCTCAAGTTCGATTCCTGCCGGGCCTACCAGCTAGCAGTCTGACGAACGAAGCTCCACTCGTCCGTTTGCCGGAACCAGCTCGTTTGGAGTTGACGATATGGTTTATTGATCGCTATTCTAATTCTCGACTTTTTTAGTGGGGTTACACTCGGCGCGGGCACGCCGCTTGTCTTTATGTTCTAAACTTTCCCGGAGGATTTCATGTCGCTGCGCATCAATTCGGAAGCACCCGATTTCACCGCCCAAACAACGCAAGGGACCATACGTTTTCACGAATGGATCGGCGACGGCTGGGCCATCCTGTTCTCCCACCCCAAGGATTTCACGCCCGTCTGCACCACGGAGCTGGGGTACATGGCGGGGCTGCAGCCGGAGTTCGCGAAGCGCAACACGAAGATCATAGGGCTCAGCGTGGATCCGGTCGAACAATCACAGCAAATGGGCGGCTGACATCGAGGAGACGCAGGGACACAAAGTCACGTATCCGATGATCGGCGACCCGGAACTCAAGGTCGCCAAGCTTTATGACATGCTGCCCGAAGGCGCCGGCAACTCCAGCGAAGGTCGCACTGCCGCGGATAACGCCACCGTGCGCACCGTGTTCGTCATTGGGCCGGACAAGAAGATCAAGCTGATGCTGATCTATCCCATGAGCAGTGGGCGCAACTTCGATGAGGTGCTGCGCGTGCTCGATTCCATTCAGCTCACGGCCAAGCACAACGTAGCGACACCGGTAAACTGGAAGCCCGGCAACGACGTCATCATCCCGCCCTCAGTTTCCGATGAGCAGGCCAAGCAGAAATTTCCAGGTGGGTGGAAGACGCTGAAGCCGTATTTGCGAGTTGTCGCCCAGCCGAAGTAGTTGCCACTGGCTGGATAAATCGTCGCCGGCCGCATTGATTTCGCACGGCGCTGCGCTCAGTTGTGGATGACTGGCCGTCGAGACGCTCGCAGTTATGCCGGGAGTCGCGATATGTATTTCGAACAGTTCTATCTGTCTTGTCTGGCCCATGCGTCGTACATGATCGGGGCTGACGGCGAGGCCGCCGTCGTTGACCCGCAACGCGACGTTGACATTTACCTCAAGGCTGCCGAAGAGCAGAACCTCAAGATCCGCCACATCTTCGAGACCCACCTGCACGCCGATTTCGTTTCTGGACACAAGGAACTTGCCGCACGCACGGGCGCGAAAATCTACATCGGCGCACGGGCTAACGCAAAGTTTCCTCACGTGCCATTGAGCGATGGCTCTGAAATCAAGTTGGGATCTGTGGGTATTCGTGCTCTTGAGACTCCCGGCCACACACCCGAAAGCGTTTGCCTGGCGATTACAGATGAGGAGAAATCACGCGACCCGTGGGCTGTGCTGACTGGCGACACTTTGTTCATCGGCGATGTCGGGCGCCCGGATCTCTCGCCCGCGCACACTCCACAGGAACTTGCCGGGTTACTCTACGACAGCCTCCACCAGAAGCTGCTCACGTTGCCGGACGCCGTGCTGGTCTATCCGGCTCACGGCGCCGGATCGCTCTGCGGTCGCAGCATGCGTGCCGAGAAGTCGTCCACCATCGGAACAGAGCGCCTGACTAATTACGCCCTACAAATCGGGGGCCGGGAGGAATTCATACAGCAATTGACTACGAATCTCCCCTCCCGTCCCGACTATTTTCTGCAGGATGCCGAGATCAACCGCTCTGGGGCTGCGGCGTTGGCCGACCTGCCATTGGTGCCCCTGCTCACACCCTACGAAGTGCAGGCACTACTCGACAGCGGCGAGTATGTGCTCGACGTTCGTCCCAATGAACAGTTTGCCGCCGCGCATGTGCCGCGTTCGATCAACATCGCTCTCTCGGGACAATTCGCCACTTGGGCCGGAACGATTCTTGGGATTACATCGAACCCCGTTCTGATTGCCGATACCGAAGCGCAAATTGAAGAAGCCCGCATCCGGCTGGCGCGCGTTGGGTTCAGCGGGGTGCGCGGCTACCTGGCAGGAGGGTTCGCCGCTTGGCAGAAGGCGGGGTTGGCGATTTCGTCGACGCCTCAGATCTCTGTTCGCGAATTGAATGAAAGGCTTCGTGCGGGAGGGCTTGAGGTCCTCGATGTTCGCCGCGAAGGAGAATGGCAGGCCGGGCACATTCCGCAAGCGCTATGGCACGCTCTCGACAATTTCCCCCGGGGATTGCCGGCGCTGGATGATGCCAGTCCGGTAGCGGTCCACTGTAAGAGCGGGTACCGCAGCATGGTAGCTTGCAGCGCTACTCGAGCGCGCCGGACACCGTAACCTGATCAACGTCGTGGGCGGCTTTGACGCCGGGCGTGATACAGGTCTGCCCGAAATCTCCGGCAAGCTCGCAAAAGTCTGAATTGACTGCTACGTTGAAGGCTTTCCTTCGGCAGTGGGAGCGCTCACCCCGCCAGGTTTTGAGGCGGCACCTCCGGGCTTCCCCGGTTTCATCCGCTGCCACTCATCTTCAGTCAGCTGACGTCCCAGCGCGGTGAACTCGCCCGCGCCCTGCAACCACTCGCCACCATCCATGGTGACGACTTCGCCATTGATGTATCCCGAGCCGTCGCTCACCAGAAACGCGGCCAGATTGGCAAATTCTTCAACTGTGCCGAACCGTCCCAGCGGATTGCGGTCCTTTGCCGCCTGCTCCAGTTCGGGCCGCGGCAGCAGTCGCGAGAACGCTCCTTCGGTTGGAACCGGCCCGGGCGCGATCGCGTTCATGCGAATGCCGCGGTCGCCCCACTCGACAGCGAGACTGCGCGTGAGCGCCTGCACTCCAGCCTTCGCCACCGCCGATGGCACGACGTAAGCCGAGCCCGTCGTCGTATATGTGGTCGTCACATTCAACACCACTCCCGGATGCTTCGGCGGCGAGCCAACGCCTCCCGCAGGCGAGCGTCATGTGCAGCGATCCCATGAGCACGATGCCGATCACGGACTGAAATGCGCCGAGCGAAAGCTCCTCGGTACGCGCCAGAAAATTCCCGGCTGCATTATTCATGAGCACGTCGAGCGGGCCATCGTTCCAGATCACGCCCATCATTTCCTCGACCGCCCCGGCATCGCGGACGTCGCAGCGCCGGGAATGAATGCGGCCGCCGGTGCGCTCGCGCAACTCGCGCACGGTTGCAGCGAGAACTTCTTCGCGGCGTCCGCAAATATAGAGTTCGGCACCAAGTTCGAGAAACTTCCGTGCCGCAGCTTTGCCAAGGCCAGTGCCGCCGCCAGTAATGAGGATGCGCTTGTTGAGGAGAAGATCGGGTTGAAACATGGAAGCGATTGTAAATGGTGAGACCGCCATTCGCTGTTCTGTCCCTGGTCGTTCGTCGTTGGTCGTTCGCAATGCGTAGCTTGCTGCCCGCTTCGCGGCTTGGTCATCTCATTCCGCGCACTAGCAGGCTGCGGAAAAAGTCGGCTGCCCCCCAAAAAACAACCACTGGGGCTAAAGCCCCAACTGAATCAAGGCGACTTACGCGGCCCTGAAGGGCCGCTCTTCCACGGTTATACCGACGTTCCAAGAGGCGGCCGCTGGCTTGACCTAAGATCGCAGATGGCGAGCCGTATCCGGCTTTTTCCGCAGCCTGCTAGGCCTTCACCCGATCCAGCGCCCACCGCGCGTGCTCTGCAATCTGCGGGTCGGAATCTTCGGAGAGTTTCTTGAGAGTTGGAACGAATTTCTCATCTCCGCTGTTACCCATCGCGATCACCGCATTCCCCCGCAAGCCCGAGAGTTTTGCCCGCCGCACTGGCGATCCGCGAAACACTTCGCGGAATTCCTCGGCTTCATTTCCGCCAGCCAATCGAGCGCGGGATTGACCAAGCCCTCGCGCGGCTGGAATTCTTCGGCCGCCGTCACTGGCGCTTTGAGATTCCACGGACAAACATCCTGGCAGATGTCGCAGCCGAAAACGTGACGGCCCATACCCGCACGCAAATCTTCCGGAATTTCGCCACGCTTCTCGATGGTCAGATAGGAGATACACAACCGCGCATCAAGCACTCCTGGAGCCGTGATCGCCTGCGTGGGACAAGCCACAATGCAACGCGTACAGGTTCCGCAACGGTCGGGAGCGGGCATGTCGTATGAAAAACATCGGCCGGAGGATCGGAGGATCGCGGATTCGCTGTTGGGACGTCAGACGAAAGAGAGTTCGCGCCGGCTCGACCAACGTCAGGATCACTCCCAGAAACAACCACGATCCCAGCTTCTGATTAATGATGCAGGTATTCTTGCCGATCCAGCCTATCCCGGCATATTTCGCATAGACGCGCTCCACCAGCGGGCCGGTATCCACGTAAGAGCGAGTCTGATGGCGTCAGTTGCCTGCTGCCAAATGGGGCGCGGATTTCGGGTTGCCTCGAAATCCAGCAATTCGTGAAGCTTCGATTCCACGACGCGCAACCGCCGCAGCACGGCATCGTGGTAGTCTTCGCGGCTCCAAGCGTAACGCGAGATCCAGCCGCGGTTTGCATCGCCAGTTTGCGTGGAATACGGCTGCGCGGTGTTGTAGTTGATCGCGCAGACAATCACACTGCGCGCCCAGGGAGCCACTCGCGCCAGCGCAGCGCGCTTCAGTTCTCCCGCCTCATCGCGGGCTTCCATATACTTCATCTCGCCGTGGCGGCCGTCGGCGATCCACTCGGGGAAGACATTCAGCTCGCTGAATTGCCGCACGGCCGCCAGCCCGCACAGGTCAAATCCAGCCTCACGTGCCATTTCCTTGATCCGGGCTGGGAGACCGGAAGACGGCTGGTCCGACGCCGGTGGCCCAGATCCCGTCATACCGCGTAAGCCCATGCCCATAACCTCATGAAAGGCTACCACTTCCACATGGCTCCCTGACCGTCCCGCGTGGCTTGTACCGCACCCGATTCCCCGGTGTTCACCGCAAACCTCAGCTCGTGATCTCCGTCACATCCCCTTGTCACAGCCCCACGTGACAATACTTGCGGACTTTCCAGGAGCACTTTCGTGTTCAAAATCGTCAACGCACAGTTTATCGCCCCCGGAATCAAGCGTTTCGTCATTGAAGCGCCGCGTATCGCGCGAAAGCAGCGGCCCGGCCAGTTCGTCATTATTCGCGTCAACGAACAAGGCGAGCGCATCCCGCTCACCATCGAACGCTCGGACCCGGAAAAAGGCACGGTCAATATCGTCGTGCAGTCCATCGGTAAGACGACCACCATGCTCAACTCGCTCGAGACGGGCGACAGCATCCTCGACATCGTCGGCCCGCTTGGCAAACCTTCGGAGATCGAGAAATTTGGCACCGTGGTCGTGATGGGCGGAGGTGTTGGCACGGCGATGGCGTATCCGACGGCCGCCGCCATGAAACGCGCCGGTAATCGCGTCATCACCATTATCGGCGGGCGCAACAAAGACCTCGTCATCCTCGAGCCCGAGATGCGCGAGGTGAGCGACACAGTCTTCGTCACCACCGACGATGGCACTTCCGGCGATAAGGGACTGGTTACGGACAGACTTCGGCAACTGCTGGAAAACGGCACGCGCGTCGATCTGGTGCTGGCTGTCGGGCCGATCCCGATGATGCGGGCAGTCGCCGACATGACCCGCAAAGAGAAAATCCGCACCATGGTGAGCCTGAACCCGATCATGATCGATGGCACTGGAATGTGCGGCGGGTGCCGCGTTCTGGTTGAAGGCAAGAGTGAATTTGCCTGCGTCGACGGTCCCGAGTTCGACGCCCATCGCGTCGATTTCGCCATCCTTGTGCAACGGAACGCGATGTACCGCGACGCCGAAAAGCGCTCCATGGAAGAGTATCAACGCGAGTGCCAGCTCGAAAAACAGAGAGCCGCAGCTCCCGCCGAAGCGGAAGTGGCGTGCGCGCTGGAGGAGAAGAAATGACCACGCCCACCCCTCCGACCAAGAAATCCAGCAATCCCATCCCAAACAAAGAACGCATCAAGATGCCGCGGCAGCACATGCCCGAGGCGCTTCCGCAAGTGCGCAACAAGCAGTTCACGGAAGTCAATCTTGGCTACTCCGCCGACCTGGCGCGGCAGGAGGCCTTGCGTTGCATCGAATGCGCCAAGCCGAGCTGCACCAAGGATTGTCCGGTAGGCGTGAAAGTCAAGGAGTTCGTGCAGTTGATCGTGGACGGGGACTTCATGGGTGCCGCCGCGAAAATTCGCGAAGATAACGTTCTCCCAGCCATCACCGGACGCGTGTGCCCGCAGGAAGACCACTGCGAAGGCGCTTGCCTGCTCTGCAACAAGGGCGAGTCGCTGGGCATTGGCTATCTGGAACGGTTTGTCGCCGACTACGAACAGCAGCATTTCGACGTGACGAAGATCGTGAAAGCTCCTCCGACGGGAAAGAAAGTTGCGATCGTTGGCAGCGGTCCCTCCGGCCTGACAGCGGCCGGCGATCTTGTGCAGAAAGGCCACCAGGTGCACGTTTTCGAAGCGCTGCATGAAGTCGGCGGCGTGCTCGTGTATGGCATCCCGGAATTTCGCCTGCCCAAGAAGATCATTCGCGAGCAAGTGGACATCATGCGCGCCATGGGCGTGGAGTTTGAAACGGATGTGGTCGTGGGCCGCACCGTCACCATCGACGAACTGATCGAAGAGGAAGGTTACGACGCGGTGTTCATCGGGACCGGCGCGGGACTGCCGCAATTCATGGGCATTCCCGGCGAGCATCTCAACGGCGTCTATTCGGCGAACGAATTTCTCACCCGCATCAACCTGATGCACGCGTACGAGTTCCCGAAATTCGACGAGCCGATGGTCGATTTCCGCGGCAAGAATGTTGCTGTCATTGGCGGCGGCAACACGGCGCTTGATGCCATTCGCTCTTCACTGAGGCTAGGCGCCGGCAAGGCGTTCATTCTTTATCGCCGCAGTGAGAAGGAGATGCCCGCTCGTCTGGAAGAAGTCAAGCACGCCAAGGAAGAAGGCATCGAACTCCAGATGCTAACTGCACCGCTTGAGTTCCTCGACGACGGTAAGGGCTGGCTCCGTGCCGCACGCTGCCAGAAAATGGAACTTGGTGAGCCTGACGCTTCGGGACGCCGCCGCCCGGTGCCAATCGAAGGCTCGGAATACGAGATCCCTTTGGCCGTGGCAATCATGGCGATTGGAACGACCGCCAATCCAATCATCCAAACCACTACGCCCGGCTTGGCGACGACAAAAAAGGGTTACATCCAGGCCGATGACACCACGCAGAAGACTTCGCGCCGCGGCGTGTTTGCCGGAGGCGATATCGTCACCGGCGGGGCGACTGTAATTCTGGCCATGGGCGCGGGACGGCGCGCGGCCAAGAGCATTCACGAATTTCTGGAATCGGGCCAGTGGTAAGACGAGAGCGCCTATTTCGCGGCAGCTTTGCTTTCGGTTGCGGCGGGCTCTTCGGAATTGCTCGAGTATTCGACGCGGTTCCGGCCACTCCCTTTGGCGCGGTAGAGAGCAGTGTCAGCTCTGCTCAGCAGGGTCTCAACCCCCTTTACCCCGCTGCAATCCGAGACGGCAACTCCCATACTCATGGTGATTGACCGTTCATTATTGCCGGAAATGATGGGCGTGGCGGCGATCAGCTCGCGGAGTTCATTGGCACGCACCAGCGCGTACTCAAGATCGCAGGTGGGCAGCACCAGCAGGAATTCCTCACCGCCATACCTTCCCACGCCATCGTAAACTCGCAGCCTGGAATGCAGCCGGCGCGAGATCTCCTGCAAAACCTCGTCGCCAAACAGGTGGCCGTGGGTGTCGTTCACTTTCTTGAAGTGATCGATATCGGCAAGGATCACCGAAACGGGCCTGCTTTCCCGGCGGGACCGCTCCAGCTCCCGCTCCAACATAGCGAAAATCTCCCCCCGATTCAGTAGACCGGTCAGAGAATCGTGCGTAGCGGCGTGGCGCATCGACTCGCGGGCGGCCACCAGTTCATCCTGCAAATCCAGAATGCGCTTGCCCACCAGAAGGCGCGCCTTTAGTTCCGACGCGTCAAACGGCTTCACCAGATAGTCGTCGGCTCCTGCGTTCATCGCGTCCAGCATGTTCTGCCGGCCTTCTTTACTCGTGAGCAGGATGACGTAGACGTAATGACCGGTCGTGCCGTTTTTTCGAATGCGCTGACAGACTTCCGTACCCTCAAGGTCGGGAAGCACCCAGTCAAGCAGAACCAGCTTTGGCGCGTCCGGCTGGGCAAGGATCTTCCATGCCTCCTCGCCGGTCTCGGCTTGGATAAAGCCAAACTCCCAGCTCCGGAGATGATCGCCGATCAGTTTCCGGTAGACGGCCGAATCATCGACTAGCAGAATCTGCATTCGTTCTCTGGACCTCTGTTCCCAGCACGACGAAGACGAGCACGAATTCTCGCGGCGATGGCGCAAGTTATGCGTCACCCGTGGAAATGATAAGTCCAACAGTCCATAGAAGATAACGATTATCGGCGCCCGGGTAATCCAAAGTACCCTCGGGTTCTCGGAGAAATCCCACCTTGGGAAACCGCGGGAACCTCACGATGAGGCCTACAAACAGGTGATCCGCCTACCCCGAGCAAACCCTGAGCTTGTCCCTGCCTCTCTGCGGTCAGGGCAACTCATTGAAATTAAATGCTAAAGTTCCCCTTGCCCACGATAAAAACGTGATCTTCGGTCACACCGTCGCGTAAACGTCTCTATGTTGATGTCCACTGGTTATGGGAATGGAGGATCGACGAAAACGGGAGAGATCGGACACCACGCGAGCGAATTTTGACTCCGGCTCGGGAGCCGTTTGATGCCATGCCTCCCCTGGACGCGGCGCAAAGATGCTGGGTACTCTGCTTCAGTTGGACGACTTTTTTCGCAACCTGTAAAGCAGATATCGACCGCACGCCAACGGCCCGCACATCGCGGATAGATTTTTTTCCTCAGCCCGGTCGCATTTTCATGACGGGTTCACGCCGCTGTAAATATCTCTTAACTTCATTGGAGTCTGATGCACTGTTGTAGCTCCTCAATGCCGACAGTGCAGTGCTGCCGGTGTAGTTGTTAACCGGAGCCGCGGGACCTTGTTTGAAGTGCATCCGCGCACAAGCACGATGTTCCCGTGCATCTGCGTGCGGATTGCTCTTTATATCGACGAAGTCTCCCGGCCCCCAGCCGCGCGCAGTCCATGGGCGAAATGTAATCCTCGCCGGGCTGAGGTGTGCGTTCCCGTGTAGTCCAACAAAAATTCACTTCATATGCCGGAGGATACCCTATGAGTTCCACCCCATGGCTCAAGTCTAGTTGCGCTTCCCTGCTGGCTGCTGTGCTGATGCTCAATCCACTAGCCGCAGTCGCCAACGACGTGAAGGCCCCACAAAAAAACTCTCTTGTTGAGATTGCTCCCCGCTCCAGCGATGCGGTCGCCCGCTACACGCGCGACGTCCGCATGCAGCCCATGCTCAGCGCCGCGCAGAAACTCGCGCTCCTTCAACAGAACATCAAGTACGTTTTTGTGCTCTTCCAGGAAAACCGGTCGTTCGACTTCTACTTCGGAACCTACCCCGGAGCGAACGGACTGTTCTCGAAACCCGCAGCCCAGACTCCGGGCTTCGTTCAGCCAATCGTAAACACGGATGGCACAGTCGGCACCATCTCGCCGTTCCTGATCCCCCAGTCGGTGAAGAACACGAACAACCAGACCGTGCTGCTGTATCCGGAAGATACCGACAGCGTCAACCATGGCCACACCGCCATCGATGCGAAGCTGGATCTCAACTCCAACAACGTGGCGCAAAATGATATGTACGCCTTCACCGAGCAAGGATTGTCAGGAACACTGATCAACAACGGCGGAGGCAGCTACACCTACACCGGTCCCGCGCCCACGCTCGCCCAGAAGCAGAAGGGCGAACTGGTTGTCGGCCACGTCGACTGCAACACCGCTCCCTTCCTCTGGAACTACGCCGACCGCTTCACCCTGTTCGATAGTTTCTTCGACACGGTGATCGGGCCATCGACTCCCAACGCGATCGCGATGATTGCCGGGCAATCCGGTGTCACGCAGTGGGTCAAGCATCCGGAACTGGGCAGCAATAACGACACCAACAACAGCGCACTGCCGGTAACAGGCGATCCGCAGCCCTTCTGGGGTTCGGCGCTGGATATATTCCCTGGCGTGGGTCAAACCCAGCCAACCGAAAGTGGCGCGGCAGGGACGACCAACCCTTCTTCCAACCTGACGTTCGCTTCACTGCCGCTGAGCTTCATGGGAAATCAGATTAAGAACATCACTGCGCAAGACGACCTGGCGTTGGATCTCGCAGATGTCCAGAACGACATCAAGAAGATCGCCGGTGAAAACAAGCCGCCCGTGCCCTGGGCCTGGTATCAGGAAGGCTACGACCTGGAGCCGACGGACACCAACGGCACCGCGACGCACGCCACCTACATTGCGCACCACGATGCTCCGCAGTACTTCGGCTACGAAGCCAATAACCCGGTCGAGACTGCGAACCACATGAAAGGTCTGCAGGACTTCTTCAACGCCATCAGCACCAACAACCTGCCCGGCACCGGAAGCGGCGGCGTCTACTACATCCGCGGCGGCTATGGGAACAACGACGGCTTGATTCCGCGCTCTCCCAGCCCGAACGTACAGGCGCTCTTCCCGGGCAGCGACGACCATCCAGGCTACTCGGACGCGCAGATCAGCGAAGCTCTGCTCGCCGACGAAATCAACGCCATTGCCAACAGCCCCTACTGGCCGAATAGCGCCATCATCATCACCTACGATGAAACCGATGGCCTGTACGACCACACCGTTCCCCAGATCCGCAACTTCGATCCAGTCGGTGATGCTCTTGAACAGGGGCCACGCATCCCGGCCATCGTGATCTCGCCGTTCTCCCTGGTGCACGGAATTTCACACGAAGCCTCGGAACACGGCTCGGTCATCAAGTTCATCGACGCCCTCTTCAACCTGACTCCGCTGGCGAACCTGCCGGACGAAGCGGCGGCAACAAAGCTTGGTGAGACTCTGTTCGGGCAGTTGACCCTTGGCCCCTCGGACGGCGCGAAAACCAAAATCGGCGCTCTGTACTCTGCGTTTGACTTTGGGCGGCTGCAGCAGGGAGCCGCTGGGGCGCTTCCGCCCAGCTACGCGACGATTCCTGAACCGGAGGTTCTGAGCCTGCCGCACTGGGGCGCGAACGGATGCCGTTACCTCAGCATCAATCCCACCGATTATAAGAACGGCGTTTTGATCGATCCAGCTCCGGCGGACTTCAATCCGCGGCCGAGCTCAAACCCCGGTTTGCCGACTACACCCGGCTGGCCGACTAACTAACTTCTCCATGGCGAAGGGCGCCGGATTCCCTCTCCGCGCGCCCTTCTTTTTTAGTTTTCATAAAGAGATTGGTTGTCCTTACTAACCATCCGTAACCGGAGCTATACATTTCGTATGCGAAGAATTATCTCCCAACCTCTTTTTCTGTTCATCTTCATTTTCATCGGTCTCATTGCACAAGCACACGCCGCCAGCTCAACCTTGAGCAAGGTCCGCGCGGCTGGCACCCTATCCTGCGGTGTAGATACCGAAGAGCCCGAATGGACGCTTGCCGACGCACACGGAAATCATTCCGCGTTCGACGATGACATCTGCAAAGCAGTAGCGGTCGCCGTTCTCGGCGCGGATGCCAAGGCTACTATCAAGTACTTCCGCGATGAAGCCGGCAGCCTGGCCGCGCTGAAGTCGGGCGCGATTGATTTGCTCGCAACCGCTTCGTTGGATTTCCGCAACGATAACGGCAGCTTCAGCTTTGCTCGTCCCATCTTTTATGACTTTCAGGGATTTCTGACGGATAAGAGTCTCGGCATTACCTCGGCCAGGGATTTCGCGGGTAGGAAAGTTTGCTTCCTGACTGGAACGGAAATTGAGGCGCAAATAAACAATTACATGCAGCGAGAGAAGGTCAATTTTCTAAGGGGGCCATTCTCCGAAGAAGGAGAGATGGAAGCCGCTCTGATCACAGGCAATTGTGCCGCGATTACCGCCGACGTCTCGCAGTTGGCTTATGAACGAATCGCCTTTAAGCACCTGGCACCGAAGTATGTGATCCTCCCCGACTCTATCGCCAGCGATCCTTTGGCCCCGGCGGTCCGACCGGATGACCCGCAATGGCGTGCCATCGTCGATTGGACCATGCAAGCGCTGATCCAGGCGGAAGAGTTAGGCATCACCCGGGCGAATCTGAACGAGATGAAAAAAAGCGACGACATACTCGTCCGGCGTTTGCTGGGCGCACACCGCGGCTGGGGACAATTTATCGGATTGGACGACGAGTGGGCCGCTCGCGCGATCGAGGCCGTCGGAAACTACGGGGAAATGTTTGACCGGGATCTGGGCGCGAAGTCGCCGATGCGGCTGGAGCGTGGTCTAAATAACCTGTCTACTAAAGGCGGGCTGATGTATTCGAATCCGATCCGCTAAAGGCGGCGTAGCACGGCGTTCTGGGCCCGACCTGACGAAACGAGTTTGCAACCAAGCAGCCCCGTGCGAAACTGGTTCCGTGAAAATCGTGGCTGTGATTCCGGCGCGGCTCGCCTCGACGCGGCTGCCGCGCAAAATGTTGCGCGAAATCGCCGGCATCCCTTTGCTGGCCAGGGTATACCGCGCGGTGCGCGCATCGTCTTCGCTCGATGAGGTTGTTGTGGCGACCGATTCCGACGAAATCCTCCGCTTCTGTGAACAGCAGCGCTTCACCGTCCGCATGACATCGGCAGCGCATCGCTCCGGCACCGAGCGCGTGCATGAGATCGCTACGGTGATACCCGCCGGCATTTATCTCAACATCCAGGGCGACGAGCCACTCACGCGGCCCGAGCATATCGAAAGCCTGATCGCGGTGATGCGCGATCCCAAAGTTGCGGTGGGGACATTGAAGACGGCCGCGGCGGGCATCGATATCGATAACCCGAGTGCGGTGAAGGTTGTCGCCGATTCCGAAGGGCGCGCTCTATATTTTTCCCGCGCCACTATTCCGCATGACCGCGACGGCACGCAGCCGCGCTACTACAAACATCTTGGATTCTACGGATATCGGAAACCGGCGCTCGATATGTTCGTGCGCTGGCCCGAGTCCTCACTCGAACGCAGTGAACGGCTTGAGCAGTTGCGATTTCTGGAAAACGGCACCCCCATCTATGTCGGCGAGACTCCTTTCGACACGGTGGGCGTCGACACCGAAGAAGACGTACGGCGGGTTGAGGAAATCTTGTGGAGGACGGGGACGTAGAACTTCACATCATCCCTTCCTCCAGATGCCGGGTCATGTTCTGCGCCACCAGTTCCAGACTCGTGTTCACATACACCAACGTGGAATTCAACCTCTCCCGATCCGGCTGCGGATGCTGGGACAGCACCTCCCCGACCCTTTTCACGCTATTTTCAATCCATTCCTTCTTGGCTTCATATTCGCTTTCCCAACGGCGGTTGACCCTATCCAAAGCGCGTTGCGCCGCGATATCCGCCGGCTCCTCGATCTCGTGCCCTCCGCTCTGCCGCCCGGACCACGGCGTCATCCCCAGCGGCGTCTCCCCTACTTTCTTCGTATCCACCACAACCTGCACTGGGCGCGGCTTTTCATCTTCCATCTGCCTCAGGTTCGTCGACGCGATCTGGCACGCGTACAGCACCAACCCCGCCGATTTCGGATCGATCTTTTTCTCCAGCACCATCATCGCCACCTGCCGCACCACCATCTGGATCGAAGTCGCGTCCTCGAACACCGGAAACAATATCTGCCCCACCGTCTTATTTCCGTCGCCGCGCACTTTCACCCGCTCCGGCCGGCATTCCTGATGGTGATAACACAACTTCCCACTCTTCAGCGCGGGCGAGCCGCACTGCGCCCCATTCATCTTGATATGCTGGCACCGCCGTATCTCCGCTGGATACATCATCGCCCGCTACCTCCGCCCTTTCCCCGTCTGCCGCCGTTTACGCCCAATAAAAAACGCGGCCCCGAAGGCCGCGCCGTTTTCTTGCTATCTATACTTATTATCTCATTTAGGAGCGGCTAATCCGACAAAGCAGAGACAGTTATATCGCCAGCCAATCGAGTAACTTGCCTCGATTCGTGTAGTTTCTTCCTATTGACAACAGTTCGTCTCCAAACAAAAACAATAACCCCTTATTTTACAAAGATGTAGAAGAAATATGCCGCTAACTCATTGATTCCAAAAGATCGATTCAGGAGGGGTACTCGATACCAATCGGTAACGGCTCTTTACTCTCCTCGCGCCCATCCTTCAGCCGCGGCTACGCGCTTCGCGATGGCAGGATGGGAATGGAAGAACCACTCCACCCAGCGCGAAGGCGTCTTCTCGGCCAGATTCTGCTCCGCCAGCTTGTTCATGGAAGAGATAAATGGCTCGACGCTCGCGACCGACTCAAAGCAGTAGCGGTCCGCCTGGCGCTCGTTGAAACGCGAATACGCGTTGAGCGCCGGCATCAGCAAAAATGACAGCACGGTCGAAACCAGAATCAGCAGCGGAAAGTCCGCGAAATCGGACAGGGTTTCAAACATATGCCGCCGATCAACCGCATAACGAAGCACTTCGTTCGCCAGCCAAAAACCCAGCAAAGTGATTCCAGCCTGCACCAAAATGCTTTTCAGGATGTGGCGATGCACGTGATGCCCAAGTTCGTGCGCAAGTACGGCCTCGATTTCGTCGTCCGAATAATTGTCCAGCAACGTGTCGGCGAGAATGATGCGCCGCGTCGCTCCCAGGCCGGTAAGCGCGGCGTTCGCCTTCTTGCTCTTTTCCGAAAGATGCCAGCGGTAAACGCCGCGCACACGCGTGCTCGCGCGTTCGCTCAGTACGATCAAACGCCGCTTCAGTTCATCGTTCTCCAGCGGCTCGAACTTGTAGAACATGGGAAAGAGCACAACCGGCGCTAGCTGGGCGAGCAGCACCATCAGGCCCAAAAACACCGCCCACGCAATCACCCACCAATGTTGCGGAGTCTGGCGCATCAGCATGTAGATCAGCTCAACCACAATCGTCGCCAGCACTAGCCCGATCAGCATGCCTTTCGCTTCATCCCACAGCCACGAACGCACCTTTTGATTGGAAAGATGGAATCGATGCTCCAGCCGGAATCCGTAGTAGTCGAGCGGCAAGCCGAGCGCTTTGCTGATGAGCATCAGCATGAGAACGTACAAGAACACGGCGAAGGTATAGTTTTGCCACGCGCCACGATAAGCCAGATCGCGCAACGTTCCCGACCAGCCCGTCGCCAGCAACACGACGAGCAGACCGAACCCGAGCGCGAAGTCGCCCACGCTAATCCACCGCTTGATGCGGTTATAGCGGCGCGACTCAGCCGTATCGGCAGGAATCGGTATGGTTTCGATTGCGCTCATGACCCCCGAGATCTTGTCATTATCCTACCGTGTTTCCATGCGCGGCAGACACGAAAGTGTCGGAAGCGATTTGCCCAAATGGCCCGTGAAATCAGGGCACTCGTCCGAGCTCAGCCGTTCGCTTTCTCCGCCACCAGCATGGACTGCATGAATCTGGTCCGAGACCTCTTTGACTGCCGCGGGCGAGTGAGCCAGAAACAACGTGTTGGTCTTGTCGTTCTCGCCGATGGATTTCAGCGTGTCGAAATACTGCGTGACCATCACCAACTGCATGACTTCTTTCGCGGACGCGCCTTCGACCACTTTCTGAAACTGCTCGATCGAGGCTTGCAGTCCTTCGATGATGGCCTTCCTTTGATTGGCGATTCCCTGTCCCTGGAGAGCCTTGCTTTCCGCCTCGGCCTCGGCCTTCTTAACCACCAGAATCTTCTCCGCCTCGCCTCTGGCATTGGCGGCAACCTGCTCGCGCTGTGCGGCGTTGATATCGTTCATGGCCGACTTCACCTTGGCATCGGGAACGATGTCGGTGACCAGCACATTCACGATTTCGTATCCGAAGGTCGCCATGTCGGCATCCAGCTCCTGCTTCACCGCCGCGGCGATACTGGATTGCGAGGCAAACACTTCGTCCAGCGTCATTCCCGGAACATGCCCCAGGATCACCTGCTCCACATAGGATTTGATCTGCGCCACCGGATCGGACAACTTGTAGTAAGCGTCGTAGACTTTCTCCGGGCGAACGCGGTTCTGCACGGAAATTGGGATGGTGACGAACACGTTGTCTTTGGTCTTGGTCTCCATGGTCAGTGTGATCTGATTCACACGCAGACTCACCATGCCCGGTCACGGTATCGAAGAACGGCCGCTTCCAGTTCAATCCCGGCTCGGCGACCCGAAGGAACTTGCCGAATCGCGTGATCACGGCGACTTCGGCCGTGCGCACGGTGAAAAAGCTTCCCAGAATCAGGTAGAGAACGATGAGAGCCATAATCCCGAACGGAACCCAGTACAGTTGATCCATTTGGTTTCCTCCGCAGCTTCCGATTGGAAGCAAGCCAGATTATATCTCTCGTTCTCTTGTTGAAGTCCGGGTACGTAAATGGCCTGGAATCGGCCAGACGCCAATATCGCGGGAAGTGACTCGTGCCTATCCCTGCCTGGCGAACTGCTCGCCGCTCTCAAGATTTTCCTCGACCAGTTCGGGCGTTGCCGCCTCCACGTAAATCCGCAGCAGGCGCTCGGTTCCCGATGCGCGGAACAGCACCCACGGGTCGGCGCCATTGCCATTCCTGGGAGCGTCGAGATAAGCATTTCACTCCGTCTCGATTTTCCTTGCGCAAAACGGCATAGGAACCCAGCTTGATGGTCTGTCGGATCGCCCGCCCGGCGAACAGCGCCGTTTTTCAATTCGTCGGAAATGTGAAGATCGCGCCGTCCGTAATAATGCGCGCCGTACTCGCGTTGCAGATCGGAAACCAACTGGCCGAGCGGCTTCCCTTCCTCGGCCATCACGTTGGCCAGCAGCAGCGCGTTGAGAATGCCATCGCGCTCGGGGAGAAAACGGCCATAGCCGATGCCGCCCGATTCCTCTCCGCCGATCAGAATTTCGTGATCCATCATCAGATCGGCAATGTACTTGAAGCCGATGTTGCACTCGTGCAGCTTGCGTCCGTACTTCGCGGCAATCCGGTCCATCATGCCGGTCGTGTTAAAGGCGCGTACCACGTCGCCCGGCCACTTCTTGTACTCCAGCAGCCATTTCAGAAGAACGCACATGCACTTATGCGAATCGACAAAGCTGCCGTCTTCGGCAACCGCTCCGATGCGGTCGGCGTCACCGTCGGTCACCAGTCCAGCGTGACACTTCTCTTTCACTACCGTTTTCTGCAGCAGCGCCACGTGTGGCAAAATCGGCTCCGGATTAATCCCCGGGAACAATGGATTCACGTCCTGCCGGATGGCAACATATCGAATTCCATTCTTATCGAAGATCCCCGGCAGCACGCCTCGGCCTGAACCATACATCGAATCGATCGCAAACTTGAAATTCGCCTTGCGGATCAAGCCGAGATCGGCGAACTTGCATACGGCTTCGACGTATGCGGCCTTGAGATCGACTTCTTCGATTTTTGCGGGCGCGCTGACGGGCATTGCGCCGCGAGCCAGTTCGCCTTCAATGATTTTCATAATGGCGGGCGTGGCGGAGCCCCCAAATTTTCCCTTGAACTTCACGCCATTCCAGTTCCAGGGATTGTGGCTCGACGTAACCATAACGCCGCCCGCCGCGCCCAGCTTTTTCACGTTGTAGGAAACCGTTGGCGTCGGAACGTAATCGTCGGACAGGAGCACGGGGATTCCGGCATTCGCCACAACTTCGGCCACCGCACGCGCCGCGCGATCGGACGCAAAGCGCGTGTCGTACCCAATGATGATGCCTTTGGCGGCGTCTTCGTTCTTCAGAACGTAAGAGGCAATCGCGCCCGCGACCCGGCGGACATTCTCAAACGTAAAATCGTCCGCGATCAGTCCGCGCCAGCCGTCGGTTCCAAATTTAATGTCGGTCATTGGTTAGAGTCGCTGATCTTCGCTAATCGTTGGTCGCTGCTCGCGTCTCGCCGCAGTGCGCCCATGCCTTTTGCGGAAAACGCATCCGCCGTCCGTCCAGGTCTCGACTCGGACGACCAGCGACAAGGACCGACGACCATTAAACAAGCTTATCCAGCTTTTTCTCGTCCAGATACTTCACAACTTTCCCGACATCCTGCGAGTGATCCAGCGTCGTGATCAGCAGAGCATCTTCGGTTTCAACCACCACCAGATTGCTGACACCCACGGTGGCCACAAATTTGCCCGGAGCGTGCACATAGTTGTTCGTCCGCATTCAGCGCGAAGCTGCCCGTGGCATTTATCAGATTTCCATCCATCGCCTTCGTCTTCGCCAGGTGGTGCTCATGCAGCGCGGTCCACGATCCCAGATCGTTCCAGCCAAAATCCGCAGGCAGGCAGAAAATGCGCGATTCGCCCTCGCCCTTCGCCGAGCGCGGCTCCAGTACCGCATAGTCGACGCTGATATTTTCGCATTTCGAATAGAGCTTGCGGAACGTCTCCGCGAATTTGCGTGTGCCGTAAGCGGCCGCAATCTTTTCCAGAATCGCGGCCGTCGCCGGTAAGTGCTCGCGCAGTGCGCTCGCCAGTGTATCGGCGCGCCAGATGAACATGCCGCTGTTCCAGTAGTAGTTGCCCGCCTCAAAAAACTGCCGAGCGCGCTCCAGATCGGGTTTTTCCGTGAACCGGCGCACACGCAGCGAACCGTCGCCCGCCTGCGCGCCCGCCTCAATATATCCATACCCGGTTTCGGCGCGAGTCGGCCGAACTCCCAGCGCAACAATACTTTCCCCTGCCGCCGCAATTTCGATGCCTTTGCGCAGCGTCGCCCGGAATCCCTCTGCATCCGCAATCACATGGTCGGAAGGAAACATGCCCACGACCGCATCGGGATCGCGGCGCAGTAACAAGAAGGCCGCCAGTCCAATTGCCGGTGCGCTGTTCCGGCCAACGGGCTCAGCGACAATCTGGCGCGCCGGAATCTTCCGCAGTTGCCGCAAAATCGCGGCGCGCAAGTAATCGTTGGTGACGACCCAAACATTCCGCGCCGGCGCCAGGCCTTCCAGCCGCGCCGCCGTCTGCTGGATCATGGTTTGCTTGCCATCAAGCGCCAGCAGTTGTTTGGCGCTGCGCTTCCGGCTCAACGGCCAGAAGCGCGTGCCTCGGCCGCCAGCCAGGATGACGGGATGGAAATGGGGATTCGGCTTCACAGGGAATCATTCACCGACAGATATTCACGGG
>CAWDPB010000128.1:0-5303 GCA_963804075.1 uncultured Acidobacteriaceae bacterium
CATCTCCAACTGCTCGCCATAGGGCTTCAGCGTGTCGTAGATCCAGCCGCTGAACAGGGTCGCCTCCAGCGCTCCCCGCCACGGCTGCGGACGGGCCGCTGCCCATTGCCGCAGCCCTCCCGCCGCGCCGGCACGCCTTCTTCCACAATCTCGCCGGCGGCCGCCGGACGGATAAAACTGATGGTTTTCTGCGACGTCGAATCCGATATAGTGAGGGGTATTCATGGGGTTCTCCAAGTGAGCTTTCTGAGCCGGCGCTTTCTTCGCCGGTCTCAGATCGGAGCCGCTTCGAGAACCCTTCTTCATTTCACTTATGCATTCATACAGTCGGTGTCAGTTGGCCTGACGAGATATCCGAGACCTCGACGGCCGCGCCGCTGGCGTCGTCGCCAAAAATGGCGTAATGGCCGTCCGGCGTGATGACGACGCCGGAGGGAAAGTCATCGCTGGCATAGCCGGCGGCGTTTTGCTCGTCGCCATTGGAAACCGGCAACCCGCCGGAGACATCGAACGATTCGATAGAGCCGTCTCCGTAAGTGACGACCAGCAAATTGCCATACAACGCCATTCCTTTGGCCGCCCCCCCATTCAATCCGCCCGGAGAGATATCACTGAGAAATTGCAGTTGGCATCCCGGCTGCACGGCGAAAGCTGCAATGGTGGCCGACGTGGAGAAACTGGCATAGAGGTAGCTGCCGTTCATCACCATGCCGATACCATTGTCCGCGCCGTTGTCGGTGTCGGAGGCGGGAAAAGCACCAACCACGGTTTGGGTGAGGGCTTGGACTCCAACGATTGTGTTCGCCGACCCCTGAGAAAGAAAGACGCATGGCGAACCCGGATTGTTCAGCACACTGATCCGGTTTGCAGCAAAATATCCGCCGCCTGATCCCACGCCGCCGACATTGAGCACAGTTGGATCACTCAGCGTGCCGTTAGAATCAATGGTAAAGAAAGTCGAGGTATCCGAAATCCCAGGGCCATAATCGTCATTGGTAACCAAATAACCGATTGGGGCGCTATGGGCAGCGGGCAACGCAGCTGCGGCAAGAGTAATCGGCAGCGCGAGGCAAACCAAGAGCCCCAAAAATCTCGCCGGTCTTTTCATCCTTGTTCCTTAGATGAAGCTGAACGCGCGTCCCAAGGGCGTTTTCCCCGTTTTGAAGGTATTCCATTGTAGTCCGCCGCAGGCGGAATTTACACTGTAACCAAAGGCATCTCACATCGGAAGATTTGGCAATTTTTTTTGCTTGACATGGAGAAGGGAGAGCGTCCCTCCATTGATCAAGGGCAAGTCCAGCGCAGATCCGATTCTGACGAACCACACGGCCGCGACGGCGTCAGCTGGCGCCTCCGCAAGCGGCTAGAATGAGTCGAAAACATGCCCGAGGATATTCTCAGCTTTTCGCCTCCGCCTGCCGATGCTCGCATCCGCTACGGCCCGGATCCCAACCAGTTTCTCGATCTTCGATTCCCTTCCCCGAAGGCCAAGGACGAGAGGCCGGTTTCGTTGGTCATGAATATTCACGGCGGCTTCTGGCGCTCGCGATACAGTCTGGATCATGCGGGACATTTGTGCGCTGGCCTGACTAGCAAGGGACTCGCGACCGCCAACGTGGAGTACAGGCGCGTGGGCAACGAGGGTGGCGGGTGGCCGGGAACCTTCGCCGATATTCGGATGGCCTACAACGTCCTCGTGCAAAACGAGCAGCACCACAATTTTGATACGAAGAAAATTCTGGTCATGGGGCACTCCGCGGAGGACAGCTCGCTCTGTGTCTCGCGGCTCACGAACGCGGCGTGGAAAGCGTGATTTCGCTCGCCGGTGTCGTTGACCTTGAACGCGCTTACCGGCTGCATCTAAGCGACGATGCCATTGTCGAGTTTCTGCGGGGCACGCCTCATGAAGTTGCGGATCATTATCGTGAGGCCGATCCCATGCAGCTTTCAATTCCACATGTCAGGCAGGTGCTGATTCATGGCTCGGGGGATGAGGTGGTTCCTCCGGACTTTAGCCGCGACTACGTGGCCACCAAACAGAAGCGGACGGGCAAGCAAAAAGAGGATGCGCAACTGTGCGAAATCGCAGGGGCTGGACATTTCGACTTGATCGATCCATGTTCGGCGGCGTGGAAGGCGGTTGAACAAGCTGTTTTTCAGCTTCTGGGCTGAGCTCGTTACGCAAGCACGGCGACAAAGCGCTCCACAAAGCGGTAGACATCTTGAAATGAGTTGTAGAGCGGGACTGCGGCCACGCGAAACGTATCGGGCTCCCGCCAATCGCCGATCACTCCGTCTGCGGCCAGAATGTCGCAAAGGCCACGGCCATGCTTCGTCAATCGGATCGAAAGCTGAGCGCCTCTGCGCGCTTCATCCGTCGGAGTGCTGATGGAGAACTTAGGCGACGCGTTTTGCTTAAGAAGAAATTCCAGATAGCCGGTGAGCGCTATGCTTTTGGCGCGCAGGCGGTCCATTCCAGCCTCGGAGAAAATCTCCATCGATGCCCGTAACGGGGCCAGCGCCAGGATCGGCGGATTGCTCAACTGCCAGCCTTCCGCCCCGGCCATGGGATGGAACTGCGGGCCCATCTGGAATCGGGTGGCTTCGTCATGGCCCCACCATCCAGCGAAGCGAGGGCCATCCCAGGATCGGGCGTGGCGTTCGTGCACAAAACATCCCGCGACACATCCTGGCCCGCCGTTCAAATACTTGTAGCTGCACCATACCGCGAAGTCAGGTCCCCACTTATGAAGGTGGAGGGGGAGATTTCCGGCCGCATGGGCGAGGTCGAACGCAACGATGCATCCCTTTCGTTGTCCCGCCTTGGTGATTCTCTCCAAGTCGAAGGCTTGGCCGGTTGAGTAGTTGACTCCTCCGAGAAGGACGAGAGCGATGGCGTTGCCCTCGCGCTCGAGCGTCGCCTCGATATCATCCTCGCGCAGGCAAATTTCATCTGCGCGCGGAGTGAGCTCGATGAGCGACGAGGCAGGATCGAATCCGTGGAAACCGATCTGCGACTTGACCGCATACTGGTCCGATGGAAACGCTCCCCGCTCGATCAAAAGTTTGTGCCTCTGCGCTGTGGGGCGATAGAAAGAAGCCATCATCAGGTGCAGATTCACGGTGAGAGAGTTCATCACCACGACTTCTGAGGGCAGGGCACCGACCAGATCGGCAGTTTGTTGCGTCAGCAGGCGGTGATATGGCATCCACGGATTTTTCGCGTGGAAGTGGGCTTCGACGCCGAGTTGCGCCCAATCTTGAAGTTCCCGATCGAGATACGCCCGCGCGGTTTTCGGCTGCAGGCCTAGCGAGTGTCCACACAGATAAATGCATCCTTCGCCCAGCTTTGTCTTGGGAATGTGGAAGCGCTCGCGAAAATGGGCCAGCGGATCGCGGGCATCCATTTCGGCGGCGAACTCTTTTCCGAGTTCAAAGCGGCGGGCGCTCAAGCCAACTCCAGCGGAGTAAGGTCGCGGCGTATCAGCTTGTCGGCTTTATCCCAGTCGAGGTCTTCAATGCGCTCGATGCGGCCGCACAGCTCGGTCAACATTCCATCCTGGAGCTGTCCCCGCTTCAAGGCTGTCGAATATGGAATGCGATGAAATGTCACCATCGCGTACTTGGGCACAAACAGGCCGGGGTATCTGGCCTCCAGCGCAAACTCAACTTTCTTGCGGAATAGAAAGCGCGGATCGGCCACGCGATCCCGCATCTCGACGAAGTTTTCGACGGCAAGATCGGCGATAGCATCGGTATTGACCTTGCGCGCTCCTTCACACTTTTGGAAAACTGTTTTCCAGTCGGCCCCATGGCTGTCCAACAATTCCAGCAAGGTGCTGCAATCTTCGAAGCCGCAATTGATTCCCTGCCCAAAGAAAGGCACAATCGCATGCGCCGCGTCGCCCAGCAGGAGCGTTTTGCCTTCAACATGCCATGGAGAGCATTTGACCGTGACCATTGCGCCGGTAGGATTGGTAAAGAAATTATCCGTTAAATCGGGCATCAGGGGAACGGCGTCGGGGAAGCGCGACTGAAAGAATTCTTTTACGGCCGGGGGAGTGGCTAAGCGCTCAAAGCTATCGGGGCCCTCGAAGGGAAGAAACAGAATGCAGGCGAAGGTTCCGTCCACATTGGGTAACGCGATCAGCATGTAATTCCCGCGCGGCCAGATATGAAGAGCGTTCGTTTCCAGCGCGTGCTTGCCTCCAGGTGCAGCCGGAATCGTTAGCTCTTTGTAGCCGTAGTCGAGGCAGTGCTGGGAAAAGTTGAAGCGATTCAGCTTGAGCATCTCACTGCGAATCGCCGAGGCGGAACCATCGCAGCCGATCACGACGTTAGACTCAACCGTATGATCTTCGCCGGAACTCTCTTCCCGCAAGTGCAGAGTGCTGGTCTTGAAGTTCATGCCAGTGCAGCGTTGCTGGAAGTGGATTTTGACGCCCAGTGCTTCGGCGGCATTGATGAGCGCGACATTCAACTCGGCACGCGAGATTGAATTGATCACCTCGGATTCATTTTTCCCGTAGGGCTGAAATGTCAGCTCGGAATTCAGCGAATGCATCATCCGGCCCTTCATCGGGATGATGATCTTCTGCATTTCGTCCCATAGGCCGACTTCTTTGAGAGCGTGGATTCCGCGAGTGGATATAGCGAGGTTGATCGACCGGCCGGCGCTCATGCGGACGCGGCGCATATCGGGACGGCGCTCGTAGATTTCAACTTTGAAGCCGCGCTTCACCAGCCCAAGGGCCAGCAGCGGCCCGTTCAGCCCGGCGCCAATGAGCGTTATGGTTTCAGATTTCTGAGTCATGAAAGAAGAAAAGACTCGATAAACAGATTGTCTATTCCGTCAACAGCGTCCGCGCTTCCCACAGTTCGGGGAAGAATTTCTTATCCAAAGTGAGTTTCAGATACGACGAACCTGCACTGCCGCCGGTTCCCATTCGCACGCCGATTACTCGTTCGACCAGCTGAATGTGGCGCAGGCGCCAACTTACAACGAGTTCGTCAAATTCGGTGAGACGCTCGCAAACGTCGATCCAGTCGCGATTTCTGCGTTCGTCCTTGTACAACGACAGCACGGCCCGCGCCCGAGTATCGAATCGCTCGCGCTCCGTCGCAGTGCCGTTCAATTGCAGTTTGCCAATCGCTTGCAATGCCTCGAAGAAAACGTCATGAAAGACGGCTCGCGCAAGCGGCGTTCCAGCGCGGCGTGCGCCTCTGGCGTGGGCCGGTGGTAGCGGAGCATCTTCTCGTCTTTCAAGCCACACAAAAACTCCAGTTCGCGGAATTGCTCCGAC
>CAWDPB010000129.1:0-17832 GCA_963804075.1 uncultured Acidobacteriaceae bacterium
CATAGCGGATTACTCACCCTGCCCGTACGCGCAAACGTTTGCAGGTCATAACGCACGCCCAGGCTCACTGAAATCTGCTTCGTCAGTCGCACCGTGTCCTGCACAAACGCCGCAAAGTCGTTGCTGTCGGGGTGCGAGACCGGATTGCCAAAATTCTGAACATAGTAGCGCGCCAGGTTGGCGCTTGGCCCCGTCCAGCTTGCGGCATCCGCGTTCCAGTTCGGCATGACGGTATGTGCCCAGGCCCGCAGCGGCGTCAGCTCCAAACCCTGGGTCGCCACTGGCGCGAACGTCCAGGGATTCACCTCGATGTAGTCGAAGATGTATTCCGCGTTATAAAGCGATGGGAAATAGTCGTAGTCCCAGGTCCGCATCACATCGCCGCCAAACTTCCATTCGTGCCGCCCGCGCGTCACGCTCATCGTTTCTGCCACATGCAGGCGGTGTTCCCGCGTCTGCCGGGGCAATATTGACGATTCCCCCATATCGTCGATCCAATCGTAAATCTCCGTTTTCGGCAGCGTCGAGTTCGGGAACGATCGCTCCAGATCCAGCGAAAACTGCGCCCTCAAATGGCTCGTCCAGCGGGGCGTCAGGCTGCTCAGCAGGGAGATCGACCCGCTCTCCGTCGTCACGTCCTCTTCGCCGTTCCCGCTTAGCGCATCGTAGGTAATAGGGCTCGACGGCTCGAAGAACACATTGTTCGTCCCGTAGTATCGCGACGTGCTCAGCCGCGCCGAAAGCAGCTCATGCTGGGTCAGCACGCGATCCAGTTTCAGGAATCCCGCGTTCCCTATCAGCCTCGACCGGAACGTGCCTCCCTGCTCCGAAAGCAACTGCGCCGCAGTCAGAGCGCCAGGCGTAGGCAGAAAACATGGCGGACCTCCCGCGCTCGCCGGCGGACATCCCATCACAATCGCCTGATCGCAAGCTGTCCCGCCGATCCGCGGATCGCAGACCTCATAATCTCCAATGCTCGGATATGTCCCCATCTGCGGCACTGCCGCCGTCGCTCCATTGTCGAATTCCACCAGCATCGGCACATGAAAAATATGCTGGTCGTAGCTCCCGAGAAAGAACGTCTTGGTGCGCTCGATCGGCCCCCCAAACGTCCCGCCAAATTGATGCTGCTGGCTGCTCGGATTGAAACCCACGTACGGCGGCGCAGCACCTCCAATTGAGCTGTCGCGCAGATAATAAAAGGTGCTCCCATGCCAGTGATTCGATCCCGACTTCGTCACCACATTCACCACCGCGCTGCCCGATCGTCCCGATTCCGCCCCATAGCTATTCGACGACACGCGAAATTCCGACACCACCTCGTCCGAAAACTGATACGGCGCGCGATATCGCCCCCGCGCCTGCGCGAAGAATCCATTGTTATTGTCGGTGCCGTCCACCAGGTAGCTCGTGTTGTATCCGCGAATCCCGCCATAAGAGAGATCGCCATTCGATCCCGACGTCAGCCCGCGCGGATCCTGCGTCACTCCCGGCGTCAGCAGCAGCAGGTCGGTGAATCTTCGCCCATTCAGCGGAATACTCGCGATCGCTTGCTCATCGATCACCGCCGAAAGTGCAGTAGGATTCGTCTGCACCGCTGGTGGCGCGCCAGACACGGTCACGGTTTCCCTCGGTCCAGCGACCGTCATCTTGAATGTCAACTGCTGCGCCGCGCCCACGTCCACCCGTATCACCGGAGAGACCTGCGGCGACATCCCTTCCGCCTCCGCCCGCGCCGAGTAATTCCCCGGCGGCAGCATGTCCATCACGAATCGCCCAGCAACATCGGTGCCCGTGTGATAGCGCACGCCAGTCTCCACGCAGATCGCGACGATATCCGCTTTGGTCACTGCGGCGCCTTGCGCGTCCAACACACTGCCCCGCAATGCTCCAGTTGACGCATCCTGCGCCCACGCCAGGCAACGAATAAGAACAAGAATGATGATGAGTTGACGCGGAGAGATCCGAAAGCCAACCACCGGAGCGAAATTGTAAATAGCGGTGGTCTTCCTGGGACTTAAGACCCTACACCTGATACCTGCGAACTGGCGGCGCATGGCAATCCCCTCGTGTCCAAGACTTGGAATCGGAGGGGATTCCGTAGATCCTGATGTTTTCTATATCAAAGTGTGCTACCCGCAGGCTGTGACCCGGCGCACGCAAAAATTGTTCGGTTTCTTGAGCCGCTTGTGAAGGTAAAATTCTTCTTTGAACTGGGTCAAGGATACCGATATGGCGGGAGACCCCGTAATTAGGCGTCGGCTGGGTTATGCATCCTAAATGCGCACTCTGCGAGGGATATGTTGGTCCAACACGGTAGCACCGAATGGCGGCGGTTCGGTCTAGTTTGCGTCTTAGGAGCGCTTGCTTTCCTCGGCACTGCCTGCCTCCTGATCCCAACGGCGATCGTAAGGTTGTTGCAATACCGCTACCGTCAGAGCGCTCTCTTCAGGATGACATTGTTTTCAAGAGGTGTTTTTAAGCCCTGGTATCGGGTTCTTGTTCAGCTTTGGGGCGTGTTGATCTGGAGCTTCGTTGTATTCGCGTCAGTCGGCTTGCTTATGTCGTCTCGGTGACTCTTAGCGGTTAACCGAGGTGGCTTGCCCCTCGAAATGCTCCGACAAGGATTCGAAGGGCTCAACCGCAGGAGTACCCACACATCGCGTCCTTGGCGATGTGTGGGTACTCCGTCATTGTGCCGTCGCCGGTGCTGGCGTCGCCGCCGGGGCCGCCGTCTGCGTTCCAAAATTCACCTTCGGCACTTCGCGCGCTCCTTCGGAAGCCTTGAAGTAGGCGTCATTCTGCTTGTATCCGGCAAAGCCCGCGTAAATGTTATTGGGGAACTGCAGAACGTAAGTGTTGTAGTCCTGCAAAGTGTCGTTGTAGCGCTTGCGCTCGACCGAGATCCGGTTCTCTGTCCCGGCCAGCTCATCCTGCAAGCGCATGAAGTTCTCGTTCGACTTCAGTTCGGATAATTCTCCACCACCACCAGCAATCGCCCGAGCGCGCCGTCGAGTTGACCGTTCGCGGCAATCTTCTCCGAGGGAGTCCCGGCCGAAAGCAGCGCCGACCGCGCCTTCGCAATGTCGCCAAACACGGTCACCTCCTGCTGCGCATAGCCCTTCACCGTCTCGACGAGGTTCGGAATCAAATCCGCCCGCCGCTGCAGCACGATATCCACCTGCGACCAGGCCGCCTTCACCGCCTGATCCTTCGTGACCAGCGTGTTGCGCACGCCCACATACTGTCCAAAGCCGATCAGCGCAATCAGCACCAAAACTACCACCACGCCAATAAAAACCTTCATCACATTCTCCTAAGCACTCTCGTTCTCTCAAGCGAAACGCCGGTGCTACTTCTTCAATCTAACTTCTGCCCTTCGACTTCCCACTTCTGCAATCTAAACTCAGACCTCGAACCTCCGACCTCAAACCTCTGACCTCAATCCAGCATCTCGTCCACTGCAGCCGTAATCCGCTCGACAGCCTTCAGATACCGCGCGAACACATCGTCTACATTCAGCTTCTTCCGATCCACCTTGCCTCACGCAAGTCGAATAACTGCGTGAACGCACTCGTATCGAACCCAGCCTTCGCCGCCAGTTTCTCAACCGCCTCACGCTTCGAGCCAGTCCGCTTCTCGCCCATCGCAATCAGCGCGTGCCGAGCTAGGGTGCCAAACGCAGGAAGCGACCGCACCAGCAGTTCCCATTTCGCGCCCTCGTCTCCCGCTACGGCGAGCAGCCGCTGCCGCAGCAGGATCGTCTTCTCCCGCAGCTCATACTCCACCTGCGCCCGATGAAACTTCATCGGAATCTCCAGCTCCTTCAGCAGATCTTCGCCCCACAGCACGCGATAACTTTGCTGCATATCGAGGAACTCGATTGAAAACACATCCGCGCCGCGCCGCAATTCTTCAGCCGTCATCAATAGCGGCGCATGATGCTTCTGCTTTGCCCACCATTCCACTACCGGAGCCATCCCCGCAATCGCCGCAAACGAGGTCTCGTCCAGCACGCACATCAGGTTCACGTCGGAGTGCTCGGCCACATAATCTCCCGCCGCCGCAGATCCATACAGAATGACGGATTTCAAATTTCCTCCCGCCGCTTCCCGCACTCGCCCGACGAATTCGCCAATCAGTTTTTCCGGAACCATCTGCTCCCTCTCTTCAGTTCTCGGTTCTCAGTTGCTAGTTGTCAGTTGTTAGTTGGCAGTTCTCAGATTCCAGTCCTTGGGTCCACGGTCTTAGGCCTTACGCCTCAAGAATGAAGTTTTCCGTTCCTGCAACCAGCAACCGACAACCAGTAACTGCTCCTACCAGCTCCCACCCGCTCCGCCGCCGCCCGTGCTGCCTCCTCCGAAGCCGCCAAAACCGCCACCTCCGCCTCCAAAACCACCGCCGTAGCCGCCGCGAGACCCTCCACCAGAGCCGAGAAACATCCCCAGCAGAAACCACAGCAGGCTTCTTCCACCCCGAAACATTAACAGAATGATCACGATGACCAGAACAACCGCCAATACGCCAATTCCGCCGCCATCGTTTGCCTGAGGCCGCTGCTGCGGCGGCTGCTTGGGCATCATTGGCGCGTTCTCAAGCGTCACGCCCGCGTCCTGCGCAATCACCGACGCCACGCGCGTCGTCGCAACGGTTACCGCGGCGTTGTAATTGCCCGTGCGCAGGATGGATACCATCTCCCGCCCGAACCCGCCAACCTTCCCATCCGGGAGAATCGACTCCAGCCCATACCCCACATTGATCCAATACTTGTGATCCTGGGTGGCCACCAGAATCAGCACTCCGCGGTCGCTTCCCTTCTTCCCGATCCCCCAGGCCTGATACAGCGCCACGCCGTAATCGAATGCCTCCTGCCCATCCAGCGACTTCACCGTCACCACGGCAATCTGCGCCTTCGCCTTCTCATCCACCTGCTGGCACAGGGCGTTCAGTTGCGTCACGGTCGAAGCGTCCAGCACGCCCGCAAAATCGTTGACGTAATTGGTGGCGTGCAGCGAAGCAATCGGCTCCGCCGGAGCGCACAAAGCCGCCGTCATCAACAGCAACGCAATTCTTAGAAGAAATTTCACTGAGCAAGAAATTGTACAGGAGCGGAAACCGCCGCGTTGGGCACGCCACAAAGCTATACTTCTCCAAACATCATCGCCCTATGAATCACGCGGAACATCGCCTCTCCGCCAATCTCGACCTGCTGCGGGCCATCGCGGTCGTGCTCGTGCTCGCGCAGCATCTGGCCCGTCGCAGCTACGTCGAAACTTTCGCCTGGATGCCCACTTCTTCCTGGGGCTTATTCGGAGTCCTGCTCTTCTTCGTCCACACCTGTCTGGTTCTCATGTATTCCATGGAACGCAGCGGCCTGACCGGTCCAGCGCTTTTCAAGAACTTTGTCATCCGCCGCGTCTTCCGCATTTATCCGCTCAGCATTCTCGCCGTCCTCACTGCGCTCGCCCTGCATCTCGATTCCGACATCAACGGCATTCGCGGCCTTTCGCACGGCCAGTTCCCGGGCGTCCTCACCGCAGCATCAAATTTGCTGCTCGTGCAGAACCTGACTGACGTGAAGTCGATCCCGAACGTCCTGTGGTCGCTGCCCTTCGAGCTGCAGATGTACGCCTTTCTCCCCTTTCTTTTTCTGTGGACGATTCGGCGAAATTCGGGGTCCGGCGCGCGCGGCCAGGGAATGGCTTGGCCGCTCTTCGCTCTCTGGATCGTCAGCGTTGGCATGGCTTTCGCCCAGCCTCACATCCCTCACCTTGGCCGTCTCTCGATCCTTCTCTTTCTCCCTAACTTCCTGCCGGGAGTGATCGCCTACGCGCTTCCACATCGCCCGCGCATCTCAAGCGCCTTGTGGCCCGTCTTTATTCTTGTGCTCGTAGCGGCGTTCGCGTTCCGCCCAGTTTTATCGACCGGCTGGTTCCTCTGCCTCGTCCTCGGATGGATGATTCCCCAATTCCGCGAGATCCAATCTCCGTGGCTGCGCTGGACCGCCAACCACTTCGCGACTTATTCCTACGGAATCTATCTCTCCCACCAGTTCGCCATCTGGACTGCCTTCGGTGTACTCGCCGCGCAGTCGCTGGCAATCAAGATTGCCGTGCTCATCGCGATGCTGGTAGCGCTTCCCGTCCTCCTTTATCACGCAATCGAAAAACCCATGATCGGCGTAGGAGTCCGTCTGGCGGCTCGACTCTCCGCGCGGCCGCAAACCGGTGACGGTCGCGAAACACAGATTCTCACTTCTGCAATCTGACTTCTGACTTTTGACTTCAGCCGTGCTATTTTGACTAGTCAGCCATGATCCGCTCACACAAAGGCGTCACTCCCCAGTTCCCCGAAACCAGCTACATCGACGAATCCGCCCAGCTCATTGGCGATGTCATCTGCGGCGAACACTCCAGCGTGTGGATGAACTGCGTCCTGCGCGGCGACGTGCATGAAATCCGCGTTGGCCACTACTCCAACATTCAGGATGGCAGCATCCTCCACGGGATGAAGGAGCAATATGGCGTCTACGTCGGCGACTATGTCACGGTTGGCCACAACGTCATTCTCCACGGATGCCGCGTTGAGCCGCGCTGCCTCATCGGCATGGGATCGATCATCCTGAACGGCGCTGTCATTGGGTCAGGCTCGATCATTGCGGCAGGAACGCTCATTCCCGAGAAGACCATCGTCGAGCCTAATTCGCTCTGGATGGGTTCTCCCGGAAAATTCCGCCGCAGGCTTGAAAAAAGCGACGAAGACATGATTCTGCGCTACGTGGAAAACTACATCGGCTACAAGAAGCAGTATTTGCTGGAGCGAAAGGGGAAATAGCTGGGAGAATCCCCCCTCCTGAAGTGATCTTTGAAAACAAAAGACTTATACAGATGTTTTCTCCCAGATCTTTGAATAATGAGGGTTTACGAGTAAGACATTTCAGAATCAATAGGTTAGAGATGCTTTTTCGAGAGAGTGCGTAAGATATTTATAAATCAACAACTTAGGACAGATTTTCGGTTCGACTGCAGCTAAGATATTTAAACATCAATGAGTTAGGGCGATTCTACGTACTCGATATCGGCGTTCAAGTATGCGCTTGAGTTGAGGCCGCGCGGAGTCTGTGTCATAACTGGATCGCATCCGGTGAGGTGGACCGCACAACGGATCGAGGTTCGAACTTTCGTCCAGAAAGCGCTTTCTCAGCAGCCTGCTCGATCCCGGAGGTGGGCCTGGCATGTATAAAACTCCAAGACGCCACCAGCGCTTGCAACTGCAAGTCCCTGTGGAAATGCGGCCGGCGCCGGATGGGAATCCGATTCACGCCGTCACCACTGACTTGAGCGCCGGCGGGTTTTACGTCGAGATGATGTTCACGCTGGCAATTGGCACCGAGGTCGATATCGTTCTGCAGCTTGGCGATTCCACCGTCCTTGCCCTCGGCCAGGTGGTTACCTGTGATCCGACCGTGGGAAACGGCGTCCGGCTGACAAGAATGTTGCCGGAAGACCAGCAAGAACTTGAGCGTTTCCTGCAAGCTTCCGAAGCGGCAAACGCTTCAGGAGCGAAAAGCGGCGGGCAGTAAGGCGCGCGCTGAACAATCTGGTTTACTGGCAACTAGCCACTGGCAACTGACAACTGAATGGGCAAAATTAATGCCGTCCGAGGAACCCGCGATCTTCTCCCGCCCGACACCGCTCTCTGGAATTTCGTCGAAGACGCCGTGCGCGAAGTTTTCCGCGCCTACAACTTCCACGAGATTCGCACGCCGATTTTCGAGTCCACGGAACTGTTTGCCCGCGGCGTCGGAGAAGAAACCGACATCGTCTCGAAGGAGATGTTCACCTGGGAAGATCGCGGGCGCGCCGAAAGCGATAAAGGTCAATCGCTCACCCTCCGTCCCGAAAACACCGCCGGCATCGTCCGCGCTTACATCGAGCACAAAATCTGGGATCGCGGGCTGAACAAGTTCTTTTCCATCGGCCCCATGTTCCGCCGCGAACGCCCGCAAAAAGGACGCTACCGCCAGTTCTTTCAAATCGATGCCGAAATCATTGGCCCGCCAAGCGCCGGAAGTGAATCCCCTGCCCGCGACGCCGAAATCATCGAACTGGTCGCCACGCTGCTCGACCGCGTCGGCATTAAAGACTGGACGCTCGAACTCAACTCCGTCGGCTGTCCCAACGACCGCGCCCAATTCAATGAAGCCCTGCGTAAGGCGCTCGAACCCGTCGCCGCTAAGATGTGCACCGACTGCCAGCGCCGCGCCGTCACCAACCCGCTGCGGGTCTTCGACTGCAAAGTTCCCGAAGACCAGCCCATCATCGAAACGTTGCCGCGCATCAGCCAATTTCTTGACGAGGGATGCCGCACGCACTTCGAGCAGGTAAAAGAAATCCTCAAAGCTGTGGGTGTCCATTTCAAGGAAAACGACCGCCTCGTCCGCGGCCTCGACTACTACACCCGCACCGCGTTCGAGTTCACGCACGGAGCGCTCGGCGCACAGAACGCCATTCTCGGCGGCGGCCGCTACGATGGACTCGCCGAAGCTCTCGGCGGTCCGCAACCCGCGCCCGGCATCGGCTTTGCCATTGGAGAAGATCGTCTCGTCCTCTCGCTCACGCAAATCCGCGGAGGAGGCGACCCGCAAGCCGGACGTCTACATCGCTCCGCTCGGCGCAGGAATGAATCGCGAGGCCGCCCGCCTTGCCCGCGAGCTGCGGCGTTCCGAGCAAGATCTGGTCGTCGAACTCGGCGACGAAACCTTCCGCCTGAAAAAATCCTTCGAGGCCGCCGACAAGATCAAAGCCCGCTACATCCTGATCGTTGGCGAAAACGAAGTGAAAGCCAACGCCTTCGCCTTGAAGCATTTGGCGAGCGGCGAGCAGGTCACCGTGCCGCGCGCGGAACTCGCCAAGAAGATCGCGGAAGCCAAATAGGCCCTGGCTTGCCAGATTCCTTGGGCAACTCTGGCGCACGGGTCGGGTAGGGATGTTTCGCCTGCGCGAGGCCTCACATCCGTGAGGCCTCGCTTCGCTCAACATGACAGGGGCGATATCTGCCACTGGGTACTGGTTACGGCTTGGCTGCGGCCTTCGCGGCCACCTTCGTGTTCTTTGTGTCCTTGCCGTCCATGACCAAGTTCCAGTTCGTGCCATCGGACGACATTTCGAATTTATAGCTGTACTCGGTCGGCGACAGCACTTTCTCCGTGAAGCGGGTCTTCATCGTCTTGTCGCCCATCTTCATCTCGTTCGTCCACGTCCAGGTATCGCCATCCACCGTTCCCTTGGCATGGACCGCTTCGCCCTGGCTGTCGAATTCGTCGTAGGTGTAGACCTTTTCCTGGGTGTCGTAACCCAGAAACGCGATCTCCGTGCCGTTGCCTTGCGGGGTTTTGTAGTCGGCGTGGGTTACCAGAAAGTACTTGCCCTCCATCCACGCAATATGCTCATGCAAGACCGCCTTTCCGCCTTTTCCCATCGGTCCCGGCTTCACGTCGCCCACCGAAGTCCAGTTGCCCGCAAAATAGTCGAGCTTCTTCAGTTCCGGAGCCGGCTTCATCGCTTCCATTTGCGCGAACGCCGCGCCCGCCACGAAAATGCATACCAGCAATACCACACACGTATATCGCATACCGCACTGCCTCCTTTTAAGCTCTTTTGGATGGCCCAAAGCCTCTGCGCGGAAAATAGTAGAAGCATCCCGGCACAACGTCAATTCGAGCGATTCGTTTCGTGCATTCACTAGCGGCCCATTTAAGTAAACGCTACGATTTCCAAACAATGAAATCCATTCGCGCCAAAACAAAGCCGGAGCCGAAAGCCCTACTCTTGCATTTCCTTCGGCAAACCGCTGTTGATTGCCGCTCGCACTTTCGCCATTAGATCGTCGCGGCTGCCAAAATTCTCGGGTTCAATTGCGTCGTGGAAACGCACTGTCACCAATCCCGGACGAATGCCAAAGCGCGCTTTCGGCATTAGAAGTTCCGTCCCGGAAATCGTGATCGGCACCACCGGCATTTGGCATTCCTCGGCAAGGTAGAACGGGCCTTTCTTGAAGGGCAGCAGCTTGCCATCGAACGAGCGGTGCCCTTCCACGTAGATCGTCATGTTGATCTGCTCGCCGCGAATCGCTTTCACCGAGTCGCGCACCGCCGAGATGCCCGCATCGCGATTCCCGCGGTTGACCGGCACCAGCGAACCAGCGTGCATGATCGTGTTCAGAATCGGCACCTTGAACAGTTCTTTTTTCACCATCACCGAAGTCCGCCGCGGAATCAGCGGAAGCGTAATGGGGGGATCGAGATTCGATATGTGGTTCGACATGAAAATGTAGGTGCGCGCGGTGTCGATTTTCTCGAGCCCAATGGTTTGCACCCGCACACCCGCCAGGCGCGGGCCGGTGAACGCCGCCCACATGCAGCTCTTGTAAAGGAAATTGACGTTCCTGGTGAGATAAAACCATGGAATTCCGGTCAGAGCCGCAAAGGGCAAAGCTGCGGTCCAGAACCCGAGCATGAGAATGGTGCGGATAGGCGATGGGGACCCTTCCGCGCGATCAACCGCCTCGATCTTGTTTGCGTCGGGCTTTTGTGCGTTGATCTTGCCTGCGTTGATCTTGCCCGCCAATTCCGTATGCTCCATGGGACTTTCCGGTTCGTCTTTCTAACTCTGTGTCCTCCGTGGTTACAGGCTTTTGTTAACCAACGAGGACGCAGAGTTACACGGGGGAACCCTGTTTCTTTCCTATCGCCAACGCGCGCAAACGCTCGGGTAGCTTCTCATAGATGCCGCCGAATCCGCCATTGGAGAGGATGGCAACCACGTCTCCGGCGCGGAGTTCGGGCGTGATCGTACTGACAATCGTATCCGCATCGGCCAGAATGCGCGCCTGCTTGCCTCGATTTTGAATGTCGTTCACGACGCGATTCAAATCGAGGCGTTCGTTTTGCGGAATCGCTTCGGACTTGAAGATCGCAGCGATAATCACCTGATCGGCAAGCGCCAGGCTGTGCGCAAGCGCATGTTGCAGGACGTTTCGGCGCATGGTGTTCGAGCGCGGCTCAAGCACAACCCAAATACGACGCCCAGCGTAACGCGCGCGCAGAGCGCGAATCGTCTGCTCGATTGCGGTTGGATGATGCGCGAAGTCGTCGATGATGGTGACGCCGTTCACCTCAGCCTTCACTTCCAGCCGCCGCTTCACGCTGCGGAACGTCGCCAGTGCCTTGATGATCGCATCTTTCGGCACGCCGCAATTTGCCGCGAGCGCGACCGCAGCCGTTGCGTTCCAGACGTTGTATTCGCCACCTAGAGCGAACTCTAGGTTCGCCCAAGGCGCGCCGTCGCGAAGAACAGTCCACGTTGTGCGGTCGGCATTGAGCTTCAGGTTCGCGATCTTCCAGTGTGCACGATCCGATGCGCCGTAGCGTTCGACCGGACAAAACGCCTTAGCCAAACATCGCTCCAAACTCGCGCCGGAATCAAAACCGCCGCCATCGAAGGCGGCAATGCGCCCACGCCGCGGAACGAGATTCACCAGTCGCTTGAATGCAATCTCGACTGCATCGAGATCCTTGTAGATATCCGCGTGATCGAATTCGACCGAGGTAAGAATCATCGCGTCGGGAAAGTAGTGGAGAAACTTGGGGCCTTTGTCGAAGAACGCAGTGTCGTACTCGTCGCCTTCAAGGATGAAATGCTTGCCCGCGCCCAGGCCGAAGCTACTGCCAAAATTTTCGGCGATGCCGCCGATCAGAAACGAAGGCTCAAGTCCGGCGGTTTCGAAGATCCAGGCCAGCATGGAAGTAGTCGTCGTTTTCCCATGCGTGCCCGCGACGACCAGCACTTCTTTGCCGACCAGAAACTCGTCATGGAGAATCTGTGGCAGCGAGCAGAATGGAATGCGCTGGTCGAGCACGTATTCGAGCTCGACGTTGCCGCGAGAAATCGCATTGCCGACAACTACGACATCGGGCCGCGGAGTAAGGTTGGCCTCGGCAAAGGGCTGCGCCACGGCAATTCCCAGCGACTCCAGAAACGTAGACATCGGCGGATACGCCGCCGCATCCGAGCCGGTAACCCGGTGTCCGCGCTCGCGCAGCATGCCTGCCAGCGAGGCCATCGCCGTCCCGCACATGCCGATCAGGTGAATGTGTTTAGGATTTGTCATTGCTTCGTCGCGGACTCCAGGATTTCAGGCTGACATCATCGCCGACTTCAAGCCTGGCACTTACTCCGATCGGCAGCGTAATATTCGCGCGCGACACGTGTCCCGACCGCATCCCGAACGCCACCGGAATCCCTAGGTCGCCCACCACGCGCAGCACAACTTCCTCCAGCGTGTAGTCCTGATCGAGGCTTTGCCTACAATCCATCATCTCGCCGAAGACGATTCCTCGCACGCCGGCCAATTTGCCTGCCAGCTTCAATTGCATCAGCATGCGATCGATCTGGAATGGCTTCGCCGCCAGATCTTCGATAAAGAGAATCTTTCCTACCGTCTGAATATCGTAAGGCGTGCCCAATGCGGCCACCAGCATCGAAAGGCATCCGCCATAAAGAATTCCTTCCGCCTCGCCCGCAACCAGCGGCTTCGCGCCGGACTCCGCACCAATCTCCCAAGCCGCAGCCCCGCCGAGCGCACTCTGCCACGAATTCTGATCGACGCCATTCTCGCCGACAAAATCTTTGGCAACCATGGGTCCATGAAATGTCACCAACCCAGCCTTGTCCGTGAACCACGTGAGCAGCGTCGTGAGGTCGCTGTAGCCAACGAAAATCTTCGGATGCGCGGCGATCTTTTCGATGTCGATGGCGCGCAACAGATAGTTGGCCCCATATCCGCCACGCGCGCAGACGACCGCACGGATATCGTCGCGCACAAACATCTCTTCCAGTTCGCGCGCGCGGCGCTCGACTGAGCCGGCAAAATAGAGATCGCGATCGAAAATCGACTCCGAATACACGGGTTCGTATCCCGCAGCGCGAAGGCGGTCGCAGCCGGCCTCCAAAAGTTCCCTCTTGATGTTGGAAGCTGGGGCAACGATGCCAACCTTGTCGCCGCGGCGCAGCGCAAGTGGTCTGACTCGCACTTTTTGAACGGGGTCCGTCATCGAATATCCACTCTACAAGAAATATTCTCCGCGGCAGACGAGCGTCGCGGGTCCGCGCAAATAAACTTGATCTTCCCAGCGCACAGTTTGGGAGCCACCCGGCGCCATCACAGTCACGGGCGAAGTTACGCGCTGGCTCGCGATCGCAGCGACTGCGGCTGCGCACGATCCTGTACCCGAGGATTGCGTCTCTCCCACGCCGCGCTCAAATAGACGAATCTCGATCTCATGTGGCCCGCGCACGATCACATACTCCACATTTGTCCCCTGCGGAAATTGCGGTTGCAACTGAATCAGCGCTGCCTGCCCTCGCCAGTCCTGCGGAAACTCCTCCGCAAGAATTGCAAAATGCGGATTCCCTATCGAAACTCGCGTTCCGATGGCGCGCACCGATTTCACGTTCGATCGCCAGTTGCTCGCCGACGACAGCGGCGCCCATGTCGGTCTCGAACTCAAATGTCGCGCCCCGCTGCCCGATCAGGCGGCAAGTTTTCAGTCCAGCCCCGGTGCGAATCACAACTTCGCGTTTCTCCGAGCGCGAGCAGATCTCCGCCGCTACGCAGCGCGTACCGTTGCCGGAAATCTCCGCTTCGGAGCCGTCCGCGTTAATCAGGCGCGCCATCGCGTCGGCGGCCGCGTCCGGAAACAGCCATTCCACGCCGTCCGCGCCAACTCCATTGTGCCGGTCGCACAGACGTCGGCTCACCGCACTAAGATCGCCCCCGACTTCACTTCCCGCCACGATCAAAAAATCGTTGCCGCAGGCGGAAGCCTTGGAGAAATGAATCGTCGTATTCTGCGCGGATTTCATTCGTGGTGGTGAGTTGATTGCGTGGCCCGCATCAGCCTCGGGCGGATTTTATCATCGCAACCAGCGCTCATTCCGCGAAGCTCTCCCAAGCCGTTAACGCGATTGATTCGTAGGCAGCGCAGTTTGATAAATACGCGCCGGCGGCTGTCCGGAAGAGTGAATTACCTCGAGCAGAGTTAGGTCTGCGCGATTCACATTCTTGTCCACGGCATCGCCCTCGAACGCGATCACATAATTCACATATTGGCCGGGATTGGCCCGCGCGCAGTTCCCATAACCCTTCCGGGTCGGCCGGCCTGGCCCAGGGCCTGTGATCCTCGTTGTTGACGACACGCCGCAACGGAATCCCAAGCCGTTCCATAATCCCGACGTGCTCACCAAGATCCATCAAGAATGTCGAATTAGGTGGGAGTTCTTTAATAGCCAGCTCGACTGCCGTATCTAAACCACGGCGCATGTCCCAGTTTCGCTCAGCCTCCAGCCAGCACACCGGCTTGGCGATCCATACAAACATGTAACTCCCAAGAATCAGAACAGCCGCGGCTGCCGGCCCAGCCTTCCATTTGTTGAGGGCAGGCCACTGGCTTGAGATAACCGCCACCAACGCTCCCGCGGAAACGGCGAACATGGGCATCAGTTCAAGGCCAAAGCGTTGATTGAAGATCGCAAACGGCCACCACATTGGCACGTGCAGCGGCACCGACCCATAGGCAATCGAAAGCGAATAGAAGACGACCGGCGACCAAAGCAAGATCAAGATTGTCGACGACGCCTGTGTCTTCAGCCGCCAGGCTAGAACTGCGGTCGCCACCACAGCTGTCAGCAGCCAGAAGCGTCCCCAGTTCCCAACTGCGAGATTGATTTGTGCGGACTTCAAGAAATAGCATGCCGCAGCCACAAGATTGTGCGCCGCTGGATTCGGCGCTCCCACGCGCGCTTCGATCGCTCTCGCCGAATAAGGACCGTTGGCAAATGCCAGCGCGTTTCCATACACGGCCTCGTTATAGGCCAGCCAGGCAATGGGAGCCACCGAGATACTCCAGCAAGAATTTGAAAGCGCTTCGCCTGAGAACACGATCCTTCCACTCTCGCGCAACGATCACAATCAGTATTAGGCCAAGTGTGCCAGCCAGAAACCAGCCGTCGTAGCGCGTCAACTCCGCACAGGCCACGCAGAACGCGCATCGCCGCAGCGCACGATAGCCCGCGTCATTGACCTGGCTCCGCGTCGCCTTGTGCTGCTTTGGCGGTTTGCGCGGGGCCAACGAAGCCGCAAACTCGGTGAAATACGCCATCGCCCAGATGAAGAAGGCGAGGTAAAGCGGCTCGGTGATTGCGGTCGCCTGCGTGTAGAGGAGATTCGGATTGGCGCCGTAAGCGAAGGCGGCAATCATGCCGCCTATCTGCGCGCTCGTTTGTGTGTGCGCGTCGCCTTCGAGCAGGGCGCTCGTCAGCCGGAAAATACCCATTACGCCAAACACGAAGGCGGCCATCGATGGAATGGAGCCGCCGATGCCGCTTTGCCACATCTTGTTCGAGATCAGGAACGGCATCATGAGCACGTGCGGCAGCGGCAGCCACACCGTGCCCAGTTGCAGGGGGCCGGGGTTCAGCGAATCGAAAACGCGCCGCGCAATGTTAATGTGCGCGACCGTATCGCCCAGCATCAGAATTTCGTCGCGCCGCAGATAATAAAAAAAAGACCCCAGCGAAACCCACGCTGCCAGCGCGCCGACTCGGCTCATGCGATTTGAGACCGACGCTTGCGGCTCCGCGGTCACGATGCGCTCTTTCATGAATTGAGGATAAATGACCCTGAGAAGGCCGTGTTTACTCCAGATGTGTAAGTTCGCGAAACACCTGGAATCTGGCGTCGATCTCTTCCCGCGTCAGATTCTGCAACCGTTCGGTGCCGAAGTTCTCCACCGCGAACGATCCCATCACGCCACCGTAAAACAGCGCGCGCTTCAGCACTTCGCGATTGACCTCGCCCTGCGATGCAATGTAACCCATGAATCCACCAGCAAACGAGTCGCCCGCACCTGTAGGATCTTTGACCTCATCGATTGGCAGCGCAGGCGCGCGAAATGGATGCGCGCCGATCCCGAACGCTCCCTCGCGGAAAAAAATCGTGGCTCCGTACTCGCCATGCTTTACCACCAGGGCCTTCGGGCCCATGGCCAACACTTTGGTTGCCGCGCGCAGAAGATTTTTTTCGTGCGCAAGCATCTTGGTTTCGGTGTCGTTGATCAGCAACACATTCACCCGCTTCAGGGTTTCGGCCAATTCTTTAGGCGTGCCGTTGATCCAGAAATTCATGGTGTCGCCGCCGGTCAGGCGAACGCCGTCCATCTCGCGGCTCACAGCGGCTTGCAGTGCCGGGTGAATGTTCGCCAGAAAAAGAAATGGCGTGTCCAGATATTCTTTGGGGATATGCGGTTGAAACTTCTCAAAGACATTCAGCTCTGTAAAATCGGTTCTTGCCTCGTTTAAATTGTCGAGATACTGTCCGCCCCAGCGGAACGTCTTCCCGACTGAGCGTTCGATTCCGCGCGTATCCACACCGCGTTTCTTGAGCACCGCTTCGTGCTCGGGCAAGAAATCGGCGCCCACCACGGCTACCATCCGCACATCGGTAAAGTAACTCGCGGCCAGCGAGAAGTAAGTCGCAGCACCGCCAAGAATGTCGGTCACGCTCCCGGAAGGCGTGGCAATCGTGTCAAATGCAACGGAACCTACAACGAGTATGCTCATGAGTCTCCAAACTTTTTCGTCGCTAGTCGGCGGTCGTTGGTCGTCGGTCGTTAGTCGTCCGACGCAGGTCATCAGTCGCCGGTCGGTTGTCGTCGGCAGGCAGGACAAGACTCTCGTTGCTCTCTGTCAAACGAGCGAGAGCGCCCGGAGCGCCAGTAAATACAGAACGACCACTGACGAACGACCGCTAACTAAACGTACCTGCCCAAAATCAATTTCAATTTCTCTTTCGTCTCGCCGGAATTTCGTGCGATCCGTCAAAATCGCGTGCGCCAGCGCCGAGCCGCACTTGCAACCGCGTGTCTTCGGCATTGCGCCTATCGTCGCTTTCACTACCTTAGCCGCGTTCTCTGCGTTCTTCGTCAGCACCGATATGATCTGCTCCACCGTGACTGCGTCGTGATGCGGATGCCAGCAGTCGTAATCGGTTACCATCGCGATCGGCACGTAACAGATCTCCGCCTCGCGCCAGCTTGGCTTCCTGCAAGTTCGTCATGCCGATCACGTCCGCGCCCCAGCTCCGATAGACGTTTGATTCGGCTTTGGTCGAAAACTGCGGACCTTCCATGCAGACATACGTGCCCCCCAACTTCCCTGTGACCTCGGCGCTCTGGCATGCCCCCGCGACGATCTTCGTCAACTCTCCACATACCGGATCGCCGAACCCTATGTGCGCGACAATGCCGTCGCCAAAAAATGTGTCGATACGATGGCGAGTGCGATCAAAAAACTGATCGGGGATGACGAGAGCAATACGTAGTGACCAGTAGAATGACAATAAAACGATCTCGCCGTTTATCACTACATCCAATCGCCAGTGCAGGCTGTTTTCCACGCCCCAGCGCTGGCGCGCCACCTCGTTGAGGCGCTCCGGTGTCATGGCCTGGCGCTGAGCAGGTAATAGGCTGTTTCGGTGCTCTGCTTCGCGTCTCCCCCGCACCCGGAGCAAAACCGGGCCAATAGCCTTCAACCGCGCCATTGATGTTGCCCATTGAGCCACTGCACCTCGGCCGAGACAGTAGCCTGTGCGCGTTTCGATCCGTCCATGATCGGCTTCGACTACCGGCAGCATCGTGCTCTGGCTTGCTTGTGGATCGTTGAGCAGCAGCAGCACCACGAACAATACGCAACCGAGCCGAGCACGACATAAAAA
>CAWDPB010000130.1:0-65954 GCA_963804075.1 uncultured Acidobacteriaceae bacterium
CCTCTTCTTCGTTCCGGTAGGTCTTGCTGGACCTGAATCTGCGCGAAGTTCGCATCCTGAAATTCGTCCGCGAGCACAAAACGCGCCCGCGCTCGTGCGTTTGCCAGCACGCTCTCGTCGCCGTTCAGCAACTCATGCGCCCGGACAATCATGTGGCTGAAAGTGCCAAGATTGTCCTCTCTCAGCCATCGTTCCACAGTTTCAAACACTCTCGCAATCTCGTGGCAGCGCGCCAGCGTCTCCGCCTCGTCCAGAACCTTGTTCGATTTCGACACCCGCGGCATGGGAACTTCCTTGCGCTCCAGCCGCTGCACATATTCCGCATACTTTTCGGGAGTAACCAGCTCATCGTGGCAGCGGTCGATGAACTTCAGCAGATCGGTGAGAAACTGCCCCACATTGGCCGCCCGCACAAAATGTTCCAGCCGCAGGTCGCGGATCCTGCGTCGCAAATAGATCCACAAGTCCTGCTCGTCGAGCACACCAAAGTCCCTATGCGCGCGCTTCAGCAAGTCGAGGCAGTAATCGTGAAACGTACCCGCGTTGACAGTCTTGCCGCCCAGCAGTTTACGTACGCGTTCCCGCATCTCGGCGGCCGCGTTGTTGGTGTAGGTCAGCGCCAGAACTTCGTCCGGCTGCGCGTGCTCTTCGCGTACCAGGCGCTCAATGCGGTTAGTCAGGACCGAATGTTTTCCCCGTGCCCGCGCCTGCCACCACAAGCATCGGCCCCTGCACATGCTCGATGGCCTCTTTTTGCCGGTCGTCTGGAATGAATGGAGCGGGGCGCGCAATCGACTTCGAAGCCGTCATTTGTGGCTCAGGATACCACTTGCTGGGTTGAGGAATGAGCACGAGGAACCACGGCCATGGCATTCCTGGAATTGCTACAGGGCGAGAACGCGAACGGCGGTGCGTTCAAAGGCTGAGGAAAGACCTCAGCACCAGGCGCGAACGGGAAGGGCACGAGTTCCAGCGGCTGCGGAAAAACTCCCCTTCGCCCATCGCTTTTGGATGGCGCCGCGGTCGCTCTTGGGTGGCGCAGCGGTTCACCGCTGCGATCAGCGCCGCATAATCAATAGCGGCTTCAGCCGCTGAGGGCATGCAAGGCGGCGTTTAGAGAAATCCTAGTCAAGCGCTGCCATAGCAATAGCTGCCGCAACAATTGCTGCCGTCTCAGCTCGAAGAATCGTCTCGCCCAACGACGCTGCCGCCCAGCCCGACTCCCGAAACCAGCGGAGCTCATCGTCAGTCCAACCGCCTTCGGGGCCTATGGCGAGCACAACCCCTCCCGTCGATTCCACTGAGTCTGCACGAAGCACGTCGCTCAATCGCACATCCGCGCCCGACTCGGCGAGCACAATGCGCTTCACCCCAGCGTCAATTCCCCCAGCAGGCGTCGGTGAAGCCGCAGCCACTCAACTCATTCCATTTGATAGGAGCCGAAATCTCCGGCGGAGCTACCCGCCGCGCCTGCTCAGATGCCTGCCTGCCAATGCGCTCCCAGCGCTCATGCCGCTTCGCGGCGGCCGCAGCCAGATGAGAATCGGTCCGCCGCGCAATGAGCGGAATAATCCGCGCCACTCCAATCTCCGTGCACTTCTCAACCGCCCACTCCATGCGATCGAATTTGAAGATGGAGAGCACCAACGTCAGATGGGCCAGAGCCTTGGCCTCAATCCGCGGGCCCAGCGCAAACTCAACTCGATCTTCCGCAATCGAAGTGATCTTCCCTTGACGAACGATCCCATTCACCGCAAGGTCGAACTGCTGTCCGACTTGTGCCCGCAGAACGCGCGCCAGATGTGCAGCGTGCTCGCCAGTGAGCGCCGCCGTCTCTCCGTTGATTTCGTCAGCAATCCATCGCCGCCGTGTCATAAACCAGTTCTCAGTTGCCAGTTCTCAGTTACCGCTTCTCAATGGCCCTCGCCTAAAAACGACGACTAGTCCAAAGGCAAATTGGAACATTCATGAACCTAATTCTAATCGCGTGCATCAAGCGGGAGGAACTGGGAACTGGGAACTGGGAACTGGGAACTGGGAACTGGGAACTGGGAACTGGGAACGGGAACTGGGGAACTGGGAACCGGGAACCGGGAACTGGGAACTGGGAACCGGGAACCGGCAACTGCTAAACAAACATATCCTTCACCCGCCCCAACAGCGACCGGTGCTGCGGCTTGTTCTCGACCGGAGACAATTCCGCCAGCTCGTTCAGCAACTCGCGCTGCCGCTTGCTCAATTTGCCCGGCGTTTGGATTCGCACATCGACATAAAGATCGCCTTTGCCGTGCGAATTCAGCACCGGCACACCCTTGCCCGTGATGCGAAACGAAGTCCCCGACTGCGTGCCTTCCGGAATTTTCAAACGTGTGTTCGCCCTCCATCGTGGGAACCATAATCTCGGTCCCAGCGCCGCCTGCGGAAACGAGATCGGCACACGCAGTGCAGATCGTTGCCTTCGCGCTCAAAAAACGGATGCTCTTTGACGTGCAACACAACATACAAATCGCCCGCCGGCCCGCCGAACGCGCCCGCTTCGCCGAGATCCGCTGAAGCGAATGCGCGTGCCGTCCTCGACTCCCGCAGGCACTTTGGTTTCGACCGAGCGCTCGCGCAGCAAACGTCCTTCACCCTTGCATTTCGGGCAAGGATCGGTGATCACGCTGCCCGCTCCCTGGCAGGTCGGACACGTCCGCGCAATGCTGAAAAAGCCTTGCTGATACCGCACCTGCCCTCGCCCATTGCACGACCGGCAGGTCACCGGAGCTTTCCCCGGCGCGGCGCCCGATCCCGCGACATGATTCGCAAGTCTCATGCCGGCGGACGCTCACTTGCTTTTCGGCGCCAAAGACCGCTTCTTCAAATTCCAGATTCAGATCCTCGCGCAGGTCGGCCCCGCGTTGAGCGCGGCTGCGCCGGCGTCCACCCTGCCCGAACATGTCGCCAAAACCAAAAAAATCGCCGAAGATATCGCCAAAATCCTGGAAGATGGCGGGATCGAATCCCGCCGGCGCTCGCCGTGCCGCCGCCGACGCCGGCGTGGCCAAAGCGGTCATACAAGCGACCGCTTCTCGCTGTCGGCCAGAATCGCGTAGGCCTCCGTGATCTCCTTGAACTTTTCTTCCGCGTCAGGATTATTCGGATTGCGGTCGGGATGGTACGTCATCGCCAGCTTGCGATACGCGCTCTTGATTTCAACGTCGGTGGCCGTGCGCGTAACTCCCAGCACCTCGTAATAATCGCGTTTTGTATTAGCGGCCAGAAACTCCCCCACTTTCATCGCCAAACAGATAAGTCTTTCGGAGTCACTCGTCGCTCATGACAGGCAAAATACTCATTCCGAGCCCGAGCGAAGCGATCAACAACGAATCTCACGCGTCGCGAAGCTTGCTCCCACCCACACCCTACCCGCCCGCATTCCGCGCCACCCGCACCATCGCCGGACGCAGCAACCGCTCCTTAAACTTATATCCCCGCTGCAATTCGTCCATCACATGATGATCCGGCACCTCGGTCGTATCCACCATCTCAATCGCCTCATGCACCCGCGGATCGAACGGCTGCCCCATCGCCGCAATCGCGCTGCACGCCCAATTTTCTGCAGCGCATCCTGAAATTGCCGGTAGATCAGCTCGACTCCGCTGCGAAAGTCGCTCGCGTCTCCGCCGCAGCCTTCAACGCCCGCTCAAAACTGTCGAGCACCGGCAGAAATCCTTGATCGACATCCGCCGCCGCAAACTCGCGAAACTCCTGCTGCTCGCGCACCGCGCGTTTGCGAGCGTTGTCGAATTCCGCCTGCAGACGCGCCAGCCGGTCAAGCAGCGCATCGCGCTCCGCCTTCAGCTTTTCGGTTTCCGGCATCGCGCTGCCGCATCCGCAGCCGGCACCGCCCGCCGCAGCGCCGTTTCCTCGCCGCTCGTCCGCTGCCGGAAGCTCATGCTCCAGATCGAGCTTGGTCCGCTTCGCTTTTTCCGTTTCCTTTCGCCATACTGCTCATCACTCCGATTCATTCAAAAGTTTGTCAAACAGCCGCGCGATGTACGACACCGCCGTCATCGTGTGCTGATAATCCATCCGCGTCGGCCCAATCACCGCCAGCGATCCCATCACCTCTCCGCCCACACGCGCCGGCGCTCCAATCAGCACAAAATTCTGCATCGAGAAGGGCAGCGCCTCATCCAGCCCAATCACCACTCGCACCGCTTCCTGCCTCGTATCCAGATACGCCCCCAGCAGCTTCACAACTTTTTCTTTTTCCTCCAGCGTCCGCAACATATCCTGCAGCCGCTGACGATCCTCTTCGCCCGTCACCAGATTCGCCGCGCCTTCCACAAACACCGCTTCCGTGCCCTCGCTCGCCGCCAGCGCGCCCTGCTTGTAGAGCTGCTCCATCGAATCCATCAGCCGGTCGTATTCGCTGCGTTCGCTTTCGATGCGCCGCGCCAGTTCCGACGCGCATGTCGCTCCATCGTCCAGCCACGAAAATTTTCATTGATGATAGCGCGCCGCCACATCCAGATCGGACTGCGGAATATCCAGCCGCAGCACCCGATCCCGCACCACTCCCGACCGCGTGACCACCACCGCCAGCACTTTCTGATCGCCCAGCCGCGAAAAGTAAACATGCTCCAGCGCATTCCGCGGCCCGCTCGTCGCCACCGCCACTCCCACACTGTGCGAAATCAGCGAGAGCACATGCGAGGTCCGCTCCATGAACTCCTGCACGTCGGTCACTGCCAGTCAGCGTATCCTGAATAATGCTCTTGTTCTCGTGCGAAGGTGCGCTTCCCCGCTCAGCTGCTCGACATAATAACGATAAGCTTCCGCCGTCGGCACGCGCCCCGCCGAAGTGTGCGGCTGCTCCAGAAATCCCGCATCCGCCAGATCGGCCATCACGTTCCGGATCGTGGCCGCACTCAGCCCCTCGCGGCTCGACGCGCGCAAGTGTGCGCGAGCCCACCGGCTCTCCGCTGGCGATAAACGTCTCGACAATGGCGGTCAGGATTTCCCGTTCCCGTCCGCCCGATGGTCCTGGTGGCATAAATACCTGATGGTCCTAAGGGTGCCCCATCCTTAACGTCGCGCCTTTTGCGACGTTAGGGTGGGATTCTGAATTCAAACTGGCCGCACCGCTAAATCCTCATAATCTTGTCACTACGAATAATCTTGTCATTCCGAACCGTCCGCAGCCGAAGGCGAGGACGAGCGAGGAATCTGCATTCGACTTCTTTCACAACCTCTGTCCCGAGGGTGCCCCTTCCTTAACGTCGCGTCTTTTGCGACGTTAGGGTGGGGATTTCGAATTCAAACTCGCCGCACCGCTATCCTCGCAACTTTGTCATTCCGGTCGTTCGCAGCCGCGCTTGCGCGGCGAGAGGCTCCCTCACATGCGAGCTACACAGACCGCTGAAAACTCCATGCGCCTGCGCAATCGTGGAAGAGCGGCCCTTTAGGGCCGCATAAATCCCGCCAACCTCTCGGGGCTTTAGCCCCGCGCGGGCGTGCTTCCCACTGTAAACACTTCGAAACCAATCTTGAATCCCGAGGATATCTATCCCCGATCCCATCCTTATAATGACCACGCTCTATGCAATGAGTGTAATCCCGATAAGCGAGCCCATCCCGGAAGCCCAACCACGAGCGCCGAAAGCAGTCGATAAATACTTTAGATGCAGTGGCTTAGATTAGGATTCCCCCAAGCCTACCTTGAATTCTAGGGAGCATGAAGAAGGGTGTCAAGGATCGCGAGGGTGTAGGACTGCGGACAGCGCGTAATGTCTCAGTTTGACTCCGTTTTGAAAAGGCACGGCTTTCAGCCGTGCCGCAGGAGCCATAAACTCAATCGCGGCTTTACAGGCCGCGGAAAAAGTCGTTATGGCGGTTGATTTTGGGTGGCGCAGCGGTTCACCGCTGCGATAACGGGCTTGTTTTCAGCGCTGGCTTTAGCCTCTGAGGTGAGACTATCGCCCGCAAAACCTTTTTACGCAGCCTCTTTAGCCGCTGAGGGAAGGTTGGTTTTCAAACTGAGCCACGATTTCGGAGCCTGATCTTACTCACCCGTCCCCTTGAGGTTCGACGTTTGTGGGCTGTTGCTGTTGCTGCCGCTGTCACTCACCTTCAGTTCCCCGGTCCTCGTCCCGGCCTCAGTCGGGGTAAACGTCACGCTGATCGTGCACTTGCCTTTGGCGGCGAGGCTCGTCCCGCACGTCGTCGCCGACACGGCAAAGTCTCCCGAGGTCGAGATCGCGATGCCGGTCAGCTCTACGGATTGATTGTTGGTTAGCTTGAACGGTTTCGCCGCGCTGGTCGTACCCACTGCCTGCTTCGCATAAGTAGATTTGGCTGGGGTTAACGTCGCATCCGCGATCCCCGTACCCGACAGCGCCATCGTTTGTGGGCTGGTGGGAGCATTATCCATAAAGGTAAGCATCCCCGACACCGAGCCCAGCTCTGTAGGCGTGAACGTAATACTCACCTTGCACGTCTTGCCCGCAGCCAGCGTGGCTCCGCACGTGTTCTTGGAAATTTCAAAGTCAGTGCTCGCACCGACACCGCTGATGGTCAGCGTGCCCGTTCCGGTGTTCTTTAACGTCACCGTCTTGGTCGCACTGGTTGTATTGACAGCCTGATTGCCGAAACTCAGCGTAGTCGGAGTGAGCGTAACCGCGATCGCCGGCGCCTCGAACACATACGCCGCTCCCTGCCCCTGGTTCGAGCCGACCGTGTGCTGAAAAGCCCCCACCAGTACCGTGCTGCCGCTTACGGCCACAGAGTCGCCAAACAGGTCATTTGCCGAGCCGTCGGACGAGGTCAGCTCCGCCTGCTGACTCCACGTCCCAGCGTTTTCGCCGACACGTACGCCACTTGCTGGTAGACGGGAACCCCCGCCACTATCGTGCTACCTCCCAACTGCGACGACACCGCGGTACACCGTCAGCTCTGGCTGCTGACTCCAGGTTTCGCCGCTTTGCGAAACGCGTATACTCCGGTGTCCCCACCCACCACGACCGTGCCGCCGTTGACCGCAACGGAAAGGCCAAAGTAGTCAGATGCTCCGCCGTTGGACGCCGTCAGCTCTGCCTGCTGGTTCCATGTCCCGCCGCTATCCGTGAACACGTCTATCCCGCTCCCTGCGTGTAGTCGAGGCCGACCGTGTGCCCAGGGGACCCTACCACGACGGTGCTGCCGCTCACTGCGACGGACTCACCGAACTCGTCGGCAAACCCGGCGTCGGACGCCGTCAGTTCCGCCTGCTGAATCCATTTTGTGCCGTCTGCTCGAAACACGTACGCTACTCCCTGACTAGCATTCGAGCCGACCGCGTGCTCAAAGGCTCCCGCCCACGGCCGTCCTGCCGCTCACCGCGACAGAATTACCGAATTCGTCATACGTCGCGCCATCGGACGCAGTCAGTTCCGCTGTGCGGCGCCAAATTCCACCGCTCTCGACGAATACATACGCCGCTCCCTCAATGTATTCGAGCCGACCGTGTGCTGAAAGGCTCCGCCACCACTACCGTGCCGCCGCTCACCGCAACGGAAGAGCCCAAACGTGATCTGCCGTGCCGTCGGATGCAATCAGTTCCGCCTGTTGCGTCCGCTTCCTCCCGCTTTCCACGAACACGTATGCTGCTCCCTGCCAAGCATTCGAGCCGACCATGTGAACCGGGGCCCCCACTACGGCTGTGCTGCCGTCACCGCGACGGAACTGCCGAAGCCGTCATCTACCGCGCCATCGGACGCAGTCAGTCCGCCTGCTGTATCCAGCCGGACCGTTCATTTCGAGTGCGGCCAGAATGGCACATTGGGCATCGGGCGACAGGCTCGACAACCCGCTTGCAGATTTTTCCGCATACGCCAGCACCGGCACGCATCCCCCATCGCCCACCAGCGCCACTACCAAACTAACAATAGAAGCCTTCCGCAAACGACTGCCAATACGATCTATAAGTCCCCGAAGCATAGTAATCTCCACATTCGGTCAGTATGCTAATAAGTCCATTGATTCCGACAATCAACAACCTCGAATTATACTCCCAACTCACTTCCCTCTTGACACACCGAGTTATAATGAAAGTAGGTCGGTCTTAAGCGGCACTAGTTCATTTGAAAACTCGGCATAGTGGTCAGAACCCAAGGCACGCCAGCCCCGAGCTTTTCACCGGGAACTGAGAACCAGCAACTCGAGAACTGCCCTAAGTCTCACGCGCTCAAGACCTTGCCTCTAACCCCAATGCGCTCAAGACTTTGAAAAACGTCACCCCTAAAGTCTTGATTCCAATAGACCGGGGGAGGGGGGGTGCCTGTAGATGATCAAGAGGTTGTACCTGGTTCGGAGCGGCTGATGGGCGGCTGGTAGTGAAGGCTACCATGAGGACGGGCATGGTTGTAGTAGTCGGTCCAGGGAGCGAGGCAGAGGTTTCTTTGCTCGGAGTCGGACCAGTGAGTAGCGTAGGCCCATTCGCGCAGGGCGGTCTGGATGAAGCGTTCGGCTTTGCCGTTGGTTTGCGGCGAGTAAGGGCGAGTGCGGCGGTGTTTGAGGCCCAACTGGAAACAAGCCTGGCGAAACTGGTGGGCGCGATAGCTAGCTGCCATTATCGGTGAGCAGGGCGCGGACAGTGATGCCGTGGCGAGCGAAGAAGTCAACCGCATCCTTGAGGAAGGCGATGGTGGTATGGGTCTTCTGATCGGGGAGGATCTGAGTGAAGGCCAAGCGAGAGTGATCGTCGACAGCGACATGCAAGGCCTCCCAGCCAGGATGTTTGTGTTGACCACGGCGGCGGCCATCGCCGCGCCAAACGACTTGCTGGAAGCGGGTCATGCCCTTGATGTCGAGATGGAGGAGATCGCCGGGGAAGGGATGCTCATAGCGCACGACCGGGGGCCGCGGGATGCAGATCGCGCCAGCGGCTGAGACGAGCGCGGCGCAGAATGCGGCTGACGGTGGCGGGACTGAGTCCGGTGCTTCGTGCAATGTGATAGGCCGGGACGATGCTGACGGCGGAACTCAATTACTAACCCCACCTGGCGAGACGAAGTGGCTCTGGGACTGCGATGCGGACGAGAGGAGCGGTCGCGCAATCCGGCAACTCCTTCGGTCTGATAGCGGCGAACCCACTTGGCTGCGGTTTTGGGAGTGACGCGAAAGCTGGCGGCGGCACGGCTGAAACCCAAGCCGCCAATGACGGTTTCGACTAACGCCTCTCGACTGCGAAGGGTGAGTCGGGCATTCTTGTGGATGTCCATTCGGTCTGACCTCGGAAACTGGATTGCTCGTCACAATCAGCTTCTCCGGTCCCGATCGAATGGACAACGTCTTGAAAGATCACAGGTGCCCCATTACCCTATAGTAAACAGTCCCAAATCGGGAATTTATCTTCGCAAAAGTCCTCGATCTCAACCATCAACGTCACAAACTGCTTCATCCTCGTTCCTGGAATTCGTCTCGTGATTTCCAGAACTCGCCTCGCGCAACGCTCCACGCAAATCCAATCGTCAATACGCTCGAAAGCAAAAACCAGCCAATATTAAGGTTTTGCCAGCATTAGGTTTTCTCCGTGTCTCCGTGTCTCCGTGGTGAAAATTAAGGTCTCACTCGCTCAACAGGGATATAATGTCCCGATTTCGCATCGGAGGACTCTTGCCTCTCTCGCTCAACACTCGTGATGTTGGACGCGTCACCATCGTCAACTGCCAAGGACGAATCGTCGCTGGCCCTGAAAGCGAATCGCTGCGCGCGCACGTTGCCGACTTACTGCAGGATCGCCGCGCCATCCTTCTCCATCTCGGCGAAGTCGGATTCATCGACAGCAGCGGTCTCGGCACAATGGTTCGCGTGCTCGCCAGCGCGCGCCATGTTCGCGGAGATCTCAAGCTCTGCAACGTCCCCGAACACGCCCGCAAAGTGCTGGAGATGACTCGCCTTACCAGCGTCTTCGACCTGCACGAATCCGAGGAAACCGCTCTCGATGCCTTCTATCGTCCCGCCGATCGCGCCGCAACACCTATCTCCACAGGCCGCAGCATTCTGTGCATTGACTCCAATATCGACGTGCTCGCCTACCTGCGCGAACTCTTGCGCCGCGCTGGATACGAAGTCCAAACCACCGATCGCATGAGCGATGCCACGCTGCTGCTGCGCGTCCACCACTTCGATCTCCTGCTCGTTGGCCCCGACAAAGTAGCTTCCAGCGCTTCGCCGCAAGCCTTCCAGAATGCCTGCGCCAAACTGCCGGTGATCGAATTGGGCAGCGAGTTTTCCACCCGTCATGCCGGAGAAGCTGGAGCCGATCTGCTCGCCATGATCAACGCACGCCTCAACCGGAAGGCTTCCTAGCCGCAACCAATGCCCTTCACGCACCAATGACCAAACCTCATATCGCAGTAATCGGCGCAAGCGCGTTCGGCGGATGGACCGCTCTCTACCTTCTCCGCAGCGGCGCGCGCGTTACCCTGGTCGACGCTTGGGGACCGGGAAATTCCCGATCGTCTTCCGGTGGCGAAACCCGCGTCATTCGCGGCGCTTACGGCCCCGATCAGCCCTACACAACTCTCGCCGCGCGCGCTATGCAGTTGTGGCGAGAGCACGAGTCGCAGTGGAAGCAGCGCTTCTTCTTCCCCACAGGCGTTTTGTGGATGGTCGAAGGATCGGGCGAATTCGAGCGCGGTTCGCTGCCATCACTGAAAGATGCAGGCATTCCCTTCGAGCAGCTATCCACGCGCGACCTCGCACAGCGCTGGCCGCAGATCGACTTCCAGAAGGGCGACTGGGGAATCTACGAGCCGCAGAGCGGATATCTGCTCGCCCGCGCGTCGGCACAAGCAGTGGTGGAGCGCTTCATCGCCGAAGGCGGCGAATATCGCCAAGCAGCGGTCATCGCCGCAACCGATCACGCAAACGGGTCACTAGAAACGCCCGACTGGAACGAGTTATCGCTCTCCGACGGATCGAGACTCGCCGCTGACGGCTACGTCTTCGCCTGCGGTCCATGGCTTGGTCAATTGTTTCCGCAGACAGTCGGTCCGCACTTCGTCTCCACCAAGCAGGACGTCTTCTTCTTCGGCACTCCCGCAAACGATCCTCGCTACAACGAAGGCAACACTCCTGTGTGGGCCGATCACAGCGGTCACTTCATGTATGGAATTCCCGGCAATCAGCACCGCGGCTTCAAGATGGCGGACGATACGCGAGGCCCGCAATTCGACCCCACAGCAGGCGAGCGCCTAATCGATGCAGATCGCCTGGCCGAAGCCCGCCGTTATCTCGCCAACCGCTTTCCGGGAATGAAGGATGCGCCTCTGGTAGAAACGCGTGTTTGCCAGTACGAGAACACCACCGACCACAACTTCATCGTCGATCGCCATCCCGCGAATCGCGATGTCTGGATTGTCGGCGGAGGATCAGGCCACGGATTCAAGCACGGCCCGGCCCTGGGAGAAATGGTGGCGCGCCTCATACTGCGCGACGACGTCGCCGACCCATCTATCGTCTCGCACGATTCAAGTAGCGCAGCAACGCGGTGGGGCCAATTCGCGGGTCGTCCGCTTTTCTACTGAATCTGGACCACGCCTTCGGAGCTGCTCGCTTTGATCTGCTCGACTCGGGCTACAACTCGGCGCGCAAACTCGAATAGCGACTTGGCATGCGGCGAGTCTTCGCCCATAAGGATCGCAGGCGATCCGCTGTCTCCAGCCTGCCGAATCTTCCGGATCGAGTTCCACGCTGCCCAGGAAAGCTATATCGAACTGCTTGGCGGTCTTTTCCGCACCCCCGCGCGAAAAGATGTCGATCTCATGCTTGCAATGCGGACAGACGAAGTAACTCATGTTCTCAACCATGCCGACAATATCGACCTTCATCTGGCGAAACATCTCGATCGCTTTGCGCGCATCCTGCAAGGCAACATCGGAAGGCGTGGAAACAATGATCGAGCCGGTCAGCGGCACCGTCTGGATCAGCGAGAGTGCAACGTCGCCAGTCCCGGGCGGGAGATCAACGATCAGATAGTCGAGATGGCCCCACTCCACCGATCCCAGAAATTGCCGGACGATCGAGTGCAGCATCGGCCCGCGCCAGATCACCGGCTTGTCGCCGGGGTTAAGAAAGCCGACGGAAATTACTTTCAGGCCATGCGCGCTGATCGGAATGATGTGGTTGTCGCCGACCGCTTTCGGCTGCTCGTTCGTGCCCAGCATGAGCGGCACGTTGGGTCCATAAACATCGGCGTCGAGCAGGCCGACTTTATGCCCCATTTTCACGAGGGCAATCGCCAGGTTGACCGACAATGTGGTTTTGCCGACTCCGCCCTTGCCGGAACCCACGGCGATAATAGAGTTAACGCCGGGCAATGGTTGAGGCGCGGGTGGTTGCTGGCTTGGATGATGGGAATGAGCGCTCACGAAGTCACCTTTCAGGAGAGGCCGTAGACAAGGCCGAAACTTTGATTATACGGGAGCAAGGAGGCCGTTAGCTGTGCTCTCAGTCAACGCGCCAGACAGCAGAGTCTACGTGAGACATTCGTTCCACCGAGACGCGAAGTCTTGTAACGGACAGCCGACAGCTATCCGTGCCCTTCTCCCAGTTGTACCTTGCCGCGGAACATGCGGTAGAGAAACACGAAATAGCCAACCGCCAGTACAGCCGCCAGCGTCCACCAAACCAGGCCCACGGTCAGTCCGTGGGTTCCCGCACTCGTGTTCGCGACCGTCAGATCGAACTGGTGATCGCGCGCCGGAAGAACAACGGGATAAAGAGCGAAAGCAGCTCCCACCAGCATTCCCACGATGTACAAACTCGAGGCCAGAAACGCAATCTTCTCTTTCCCCTTGGGAGTAGCCCAGAGCATCACGCCCAGACTCGCGAAGACAACAATCGGCACAAAAATGCCGATCGCATGCGCCTGATAATTCACCGTGATGTCGGGGCGAACAAAGTAAGTGACTATTAGCGCGATGCAGGTCAGGAAGAACTGCATTGGCCAAAGGAGTAACGCAAGCCCGCGAGCGCGCCGGCCCAGATCCTCGTCCGTCTTGAGGGCGACGTAGTGCGAACCATGCGCCGTAAGCGTCACCAGCGCCATTACGCCTATCAGCACCGTATACCAGTCTAGAATTCCCGTCTGCGGCCCTAGCTTGAAATCCGTCCAAAGCGGCTCAAAGAAATAGCCGGTTGCATTGAGCGGAACGCCTCGCACGACGTTGCCCAGGGCCGCGCCCAGAAACACACAAAGCAAAATGCTCGAAACGGAAAACACGACGTCAAAGAAATCCCGCCAAACCGGATTGTCGATATGTGCACGAAATTCGATTCCAATCGCGCGCAGCATCAGGAGCCACAGAACCATCATAAGCGGCAGGTAGAAACCGCTGAAACTCGATGCATAGAGAAGCGGAAAGGCGAAGTAGAGCGTTCCGCCCGCCGCCAGCAACCAGACTTCGTTGCCATCCCAGACCGGCCCAATCGCGCGCAGCACGCGCCGCCGTTCGTCGTTCGTCTTGGCCGCAAATAGATAGATCACGCCCGCGCCAAGATCGAAGCCATCGAGCACGACGTACGTCGTGACCATGACCGCGACAATCCAGAACCAAAGGCTAGCCATAGTTATCTCGTCTCCGCCCCGAAAATAGTCTCAATGGGCAGTTTCGCGCTCCCTGGGACCGTGCTCAATTTCCCTGCGAATCAGGAACAAGAACAATATTCCCAGCGCAGTGTACATGCCCATAAAACCCAACAGCGTGAACATGCCGCTGCCGGCCGAGACCATCTTGGAGTAACCGTCTTCCGTGCGCATGAGTCCATAGATCAGCCATGGCTGGCGACCTAACTCAGCAGTCATCCAGCCGGCCGTGTTCGCAATATACGGAAACGGCGCCGACAACATAAGGATCCACAACATCCAGCGCGCGTTGAATATCTTACCTCGCCAAAGCAGAAATGCCGCTATCGCCATGACCGCGATAAAGAACGTCCCCAGCCCCACCATAATGTGGTAGCTGTAATAGAGAAGTGGAATATTGCCCGGCCAATCCTGCCTGGGAAACGCATCCAGCCCGCGCACGTTCGCGTTCCAGCGCCGGTAAGTCAGCATGCTTAACATGCCTGGCACCTCGAGCGGATTCTCAATCTTTCCCTCGACCTCGTTAGGCTGGCCCAGCAGAAGCAGTGGGGCCGCGTTTTGCCCATGAAACAGTCCCTCCATCGCCGCCAGCGTCACCGGTTGATATTCGGCGACCATCTTACCTTGCCGGTCGCCCGTGGGGAACACCTGTAAGATGCTGAACACGCAACCGGCCACGATCCCCACCTTAATGAAGGCTCGGCCATGATCAACCCACTTACCGGAAAGTAAATAGAAAGCCCCAACCGCCGTCATCACAAAAGAGCCCGTAATAGCCGCGCCACTCATGTTATGCGCGTATTGCCACAAGGCCCATCGGTTCAGAACAAACTGCCAAAAACTGGCAAGTTGCAGGACCTGCACATCCTTGCCAGTGCTCTGCACGAAGTATCCCACCGGATTCTGCATGAAAGCGTCTGTGGCGATGATGAAGTAACCCGAGAGCCACGATCCTACAAACACCGCAACCGACGACAACCAGTGAGCGCGCGGGCTGAGCCGCTTCTCCCCGTAAAGGAACAAGCCCAGGAACGCGGACTCGAGGAAAAAGGCAAACATCCCTTCCATGGCCAATGTCTGCCCAATAACTCCTCCCGCGAATCGGGAGAATACGGCCCAGTTCGTGCCGAACTCGAATTCCATGGGGATGCCGGTCACAACCCCGAGTACAAAAGCGACCCCGAGGATTTTGCCCCAGAAGCGCGCACTCTCGTCGTACACGCGATCGTTCCGCCCCAGCGCAATCGTTTTCAGGATCACGATCAGCAGTGCAAGCCCCATCGTCAGCTGGGGAAAAAGATAGTGAAAGGTTGCGGTAAAAGCAAAGTGCAAACGGTGGATCAGAAGTGCGCTTTCCATAATTAGTTCAGCCTCACTAACAACGTCTTGCGCGAGATGCCGGTTCCGACAAGCCGCAACCTAAGTGTTCGATCCGCCCAAGGCAACGGTCTAGCTTCGAGCCAGTCGCCCGCGCGCCGCCTCCGCACGCCGGATTTCGCGCCGCCGCAGGGCGCCGTCGTACCGCCGTTTTTCGTCGGCTGTTTCCGGAATCACCGGTGGCACGGGCACTCGATTTCCAGCTGCATCGACGGCTACAAATGTCAGATAAGCAGAGCTCACGTGCCGCCGTTCCTGATCGCGATAGTTCTCAACCCACACTTTTACTCCAACTTCCATTGAAGTGCGAAACGCGCGGTTCACCGACGACCGCAGGATGACGAGATCTCCGACTCGCACGGGCACCAGAAAATCCAGATGGTCGATGGATGCCGTAACTACCCATTGCCGTGAGTGTCGATGCGCGGCCATGGCGCCCGCCAAGTCAATCCAGTGCATGAGTCGTCCGCCGAGAAGCGCGTTAAGAGGATTGGCGTCGTTGGGCAAGACAATCTCAGCCATCTCGGAGATCGTTTCCCGCACGGGCCGCGGATTCGGATTTCGCGGATCGCATCATTCATAACTGTCATAACTGTTTGATGAGCACGCCATTCGCCGGACGCGGTATGCATGAAGATAACTCGCCGCCAGCCGGTTGATTCGCGCATCCGTATGCGCATTATGCCACCTCTCGGCTGGCACTTCGTAAGTCAGTGTGCCATGCGCCACCGGAGCATGGTCTATTTCGCATGTAAACCGGAGTGTTATCTCCTCCTCACCCGCAACCGCAACCGCAAAACGGACCGCATCCCAGTCGCGTTGCCGAGGCAGATGCGGGCACGCAGCCGCGTAGCCAAGATTGCAATTCTCGCGGATGAGAGCTTCGCCAGGCGTCATCTCCTTACCTGCAGCGCAGCAGGAACCATTCCAGCCCGCACCCAGCGGCAAACGCGAAGGATGCTGCCACGACCCGTCATTCACAATTTCGCGCGGCACGAAAAATGGACAGGCCAAAATCACTCCTCTCAGGAAAGGTTATTGTATCGCTTACGAGCAATGTGAATGGCATGTCCACCGGCTGCGGAAATGTTGTACACAGAAGCTCTAGTGTATCCTCGCTAAATCCGCACCGTGCATCTAAATGTTTTTACTGGGACCTGATCGAATGGACCGCATCGCACTGCTGTTTGAAATTCTCGCTGCCAATCCCGAAGACGCGTTCGCGCGCTACGGGCTTGCCATGGAGTACTCCAAGGCCGGCGACATCGAACGCGCTCTCGCCGAATTCAAGACGCTGCTTGAGAAAAATCCCGATTACACTCCCGGCTACTTCATGGCAGCGCAGACCCTCTCCAGCGCCGAGCGCATCGATGAGGCTAAGCGCATGCTGGTCGATGGCATCTCTTCCGCCCGCCGCACCAGCAACCAGCACGCACAATCGGAAATGACCGCCATGCTGGAAGAGCTGAAATGAGGTCAGAGGTTAGAGGTTAGATTGCAGAGATAGAGAACTCGATTTGAAAACGGCAGGGGAAGCCGCGAGATTATGACCTCTGCAATCTAACCTCATACCTCTGGCCTCAGTGTTACACTCTCCTGTTCCACGGAGGGCACGTATGCGCCGTTTGTTCTTTCTGTTCGTCTTCTTGTTTGCCGTTCCAGCCTTTATCGTTCCGGCGTTTTCTCAAGCCAAGCATCCCTTCAGTTTTGAAGACATGATGAAGTTGAAGCGCGTCGGCGAGCCCGTGCCTTCGCCCGATGGCAAGTGGGTGATCTTCAGCGTGGTCAACGTGGATCTCGCGGCCAACACGAAGACGCCGCACATCTGGATCGTGCCGCTGAACGCAGATTCCTCCACTTCGCGAAAGGATTCTTCGAATCCTTCTGCTCGGTCGGAATGACAACCGGGGAGAGGATTCTCATCGCCGATCAGGATGGCGACCGTCCGCGCTGGGCGCCGGATGGGAAGCGATTTGCGTTCATCTCGAATAAAGAAGGCGGATCGCAGGTTTGGATTGCGGAGTTTGATGGTGCTTCTGGGACGGTCAAGAGTGTGCGCAAACTCACGTCGATCGCGACGGAAGCGGGCGGCGAACTCTGGTCGCCCGATGGCAAGAACATTCTCTTCACGTCCGATGTTTATCCCGAGTGCGACGGCACGTCTGACGCGAAGACCAAGTGCAATGCGAAGAAGGTCAAAGAGGCTGAGGATTCCAAGGTTAAGGCTCTGATTTTTGATCAACTCCTCTATCGTCATTGGAACGCCTTCAAAGCGGGCAAGCGCAGGCACATTTTTGTGACGCCTCTGATTGAGGGCGGTGCTGCACGCGATCTACGCCTGGGGATTACGACGCGCCTGTCTTCTCGCTTGGCGGGCAGGACGACTATGCGTTCTCGCCTGACGGACAGGAGATTTGTTACACCTCGAATCACGACAAGGTCGAAGCCACTTCCATCAACAACGATCTGTGGACCGTTCCGGTGAATTGGCCTGCGAACGCCACGCCTGCCGACGTGCTCGCCAAAACGAAGAACATCACCGCCGACAATCCGGCGAGCGACTCGACTCCGCTCTATTCGCCCGATGGCAAGTACATCGCCTACCGCGCCCAGCAGCGTCCAGGCTACGAGAGCGACCGCTTCCGCCTGATGCTGTACGACCGCAAGACCGGGGAGAAGAAAAAGCTGACGGAGGATTTTGACGGTTGGGTTGGAACGTTTACGTGGGGAGCATCGAGATTTCTCTTCTTTACCGCCGAAGAAGCCGGGAGCGCAAGGATTTTCTACACATCGCTCGAATTCGGTTAAGCCATCCGTCGTAAGGACGGCCTTGCAAGGATACGACGACGATCTGACCTTCACTCAGAGCAACAATATTACGTTTTTGTTGTTCAGCAAGATGTCGATTTCCACCCCCACTGAAATCTATAAGAGCCCGTGGGTCCTCGTTAGCACTCCTCACTGTGGCGAAACCGGAGGCGACATCTGCAGCAGTCAAGACCCGAATTTCAAACTTACTCACCTGAACGACTCCGTCCTCTCTCAAGTCTCCATGTCGCCGCTCGAATCGTTCTGGTTCGAAGGAGCAAAGGGCGACAAGGTCGAAGGCTTCCTCGTCAAGCCGCCGAACTTCGATCCCTCCAAGAAATATCCCTTGAAGTTCCTCATCCACGGCGGCCCCGAGGGCGCTTGGGGAGACGACTGGTCGTATCGGTGGAATCCGGAGCTGTTTGCTGCGCCTACTTCTTCGACCAGCGGCTATGTCGTCATCATGATCAACTTTCACGGCTCGACCGGATACGGGCAGAAGTTCGTTGACGCCATCAATGGCGATTGGGGCGGCGCTCCGTTTGAAGATCTGATGAAGGGCCTCGACTACGCCGAGAAGACGTATCCGTTTATCGATAAGGACCGCGAGTGCGCGCTCGGCGCCAGCTACGGCGGATACATGGTCAACTGGCTCATGGGCCACACCGACCGCTTCAAATGCATGGTGTCGCACGACGGCATGTTCAACGCCGAGTCGGCCTGGGGCACGACCGAAGAACTCTGGTTCAATAACTGGGAGTTCAAGGGCACTCCGTTACGACAATCGCGCGAGGTACCAAAGTGGTCTCCGCACCAGTACGCGAAGAATTTCAAGACGCCGACGCTGGTGGTGCACGGGCAGCTCGATTACCGCCTCGACGTGAGCGAAGGCTTCCAGCTTTTCACCACGCTGCAAACGCATGGGCGTGCCCTCGAAGATGCTTTACTTCCCCGACGAAGGCCACTGGGTGCTGAAGCCGCAGAATTCGCAGCTGTGGTAGAAGACGGTGAACGACTGGGTGGACCAGTGGATTGGAGATCAGCGGACGAACAAGTAGCGGGCCTTATAGCCTGGGGCATTTCTCCAGTTGGCTGTAAGTGCGAATCGAAAACGGGAAGGGCATGACTTTCAGTCGTGCCGAAAGCGCCGCAACGAATTCCGGCTTCACCCGCTGAGGGTGGCCTTTCTGCACATCAGGAGAACCGCTCTAGTTCGCTCTCACCCAGGCCAGAATGCAAAGGACGCGCGCGAGCCTGGGGCACCATTACGCAAGATAGAGATCCTTCGGCTCCGACGAAACTTCGCTTCGTTTCGTCCCCGCTGCGCTCAGGATGACCACTCATCTTCCCTAGAACTTGATCACATCCACTTCGGCGCTGTAGGTCCCGGAAGGTCCAAAGTGAGGGCCGTTGATGTTGACTGCGGTCGTCACGTTAAACGTAAACGGCTGAGCATCGCTGCCATTGCGAAATCCCGAACCTACGATTCCGATTGGTGGAGCAAACGTGCCGTTTGTCCCCGGCGCTCCTTCGGGTTGCGCTTCCAATATTTGCAAAAATAAATTGTCGCCGAAGAACTCCAAATAGGCTGGCCCGCCTGTGCCGGGCACGCGTGCAATGTTACCCGCGAACACATACATCCCTGGACTTGTGCTATTCACGACGTTTACATAGTTCGGCCATTTCACATTCGTGTAGTTGAGAAGATTCAACTCGTAATCGGTGACCGGGCCGGAGCCAACAGCAGGCGCTCCGAAATGGAGCGCATAGACGTAGGCCGGTTCGGTCGGCTGGCCGCCGGAAAATGTAATTTCCGTTCCGCCCAGGGCGTGAATAGGAAATGCGAATCCATTACCCGACTCGACTCCACTGATCGATTGCGGCCCCTGGGAATCGGTCCAGCCCAAAGTCCACGCACCACCAGTTGGCCATAAGGCCATCAAATAATCGCCGGTAGCCGCAGGTGTGAGAAGAACTCCGTCGAAACGAGCGACGAAGTCGCGGGCGATGGGCCTGGTAATTCCTTTCTGGGCCTGCGCGCCGGTCGGCCAAAAACCGAAGCCGGTGACAAACAGCTCGTAGCTTCCTGGATACGCGCCATCGGTTTCGATAGTCGGAGCCTTGCCGGCAAGATTGCGAATGGGATTGCAGCCACTAATCGGCCCGGCGGCGGCCGAGAATGTAAAGTTCTGCGGCAGGCTGTTCTCGTCGGTCCACCGAAGCACAGCAGACAGTTCATTCTCGGTGCCGGGCTGGTCCAGATACACGCAGACGAGATAACTCCCGGTTGCGCCGGGAGCGGAGATGAAAGGCGTAGCCGGAAGCAATGCAGTCTGGTTGAGAAAGTCTTTTCGGATTTCGCTGACAGCCGCGTGCGCGGCGGTTGCAAATATCGCCACCAGCGCCAGTATGGTAAAGAAACTCTTCATGGAAGCGCCTCCAAAACAAAAGTGGTGAAATGTAATCTGTAACTCCGAACACTCCCTGCCGCCAACTTCACGGATCTCCCCCGCTCTGATTTGTGGTATCAGCCTGTATAACGTCGGGCGCGACGCCCGCTTCCAATCGGAGTTTGTGCCGCAGGCAGCATCCTGGCTCGATCCGGAACAGGCGCCCGTTGGAGAGTTCGTCGATGGCACGTCTTGTAGCAGTACTAGCGGCACTGCAAACAGCACGGTTGGCACGTCCGGCTGCGCAGGAGAAGTCGTCCCGTCGAAATGTGGCAGGCTGCGGGAGAGCGGCGGCGAAGGAATTCTCTGGGGCTGCTGCTGTTCAACGATCAGCGGATCTACGATTTCTAATTCAAACTGCGCAACAGATTTGCCAGCCTTTATCACAATGAACGCGTCACACGGGCCTAGGGTTCCTACCGTTGGTGAAATCGAAGCCAGTCCATCTTGCCCGGTGACTGCTTGTGTTTTCGAGGTTGCGAGAATGATGGGCGCTCCATCGCTGGGCGTACCATTCTGTCCTTGGAAATCGCCGCCCGGCGGCGGCTCTGCCGGCCCCTGCGGGTTTCGTTCGAGCGTGGTCGCGAATGTAACGGTCACTCCCGTTACTGGGTTGTCAGCGGACGAGCCGTCGGTCACGCGCATCACCAGTGGCTGAAAAGGCTGGCCGTTGGGAACAACCTGCACGGTGCCACTGACGGGTTCGAGCGTCCATGAAGATGCTGCGACAACGAGCAAGGAAAACGTTTGGCAAGGATTGCCAGCGGGAGAAACGCACGCGCTCACCTGGACAATGCCGGTGAGGTTCGTGACCTGCGCGGTGACGCTGGCCAGGCCCGCGCTGTTGGTGGTCGCGGCGGCCGACGAAAGAGAAGCAGCGCCCTGAGTGAGCGTGTAACTCACCAGCACATTCGCCTGCGGAGCGTTCTGCTGGTCGAGCGCCTCCACGATCAGGGAAACGGCGAGCGTCGCACCCTGCGCGACCCAGCGCGTGGGCGAAATGGCAGCAAGGCTAAGCGGCGATGAGGTTCCAACCACCGAGGTCTGCTGCGTTTGCGCGGGTGAATAAGATGCGGGCGCCAACTGCGCGGTGATGGTGCCGGAGCCAGCCGCAGCTGGGGTCACAGCGGTTGAAGCTTCTCCCGCAGCATCGGTCAGCACCGAACAAGACATTGCGCCTCCACATGCGGAGAATTGGACGCCGTTGGTGGAACTCCAGGCAAGGGTCGCACCGTTGACGGGCGTAACGCCGTCAGATGCTGTTGCGCGCACGCGAATCAGGTTCGCCGCCGGCGCTCCCACCGGAGTCGCTGACTCCATGCCTTGCAGCAGAAAGAGAAGATCGGTGACACCCGCTCCGTACGTCAAAGCTCCAATCATTTGCGAAAACGATCCGCTTACCGGATCGGTGATCTGGATTGTGGCTGTGCCATCTTGCGCCACCGCTGGCAATGCCACCTGCATCTGGTTTGCGGATTGAGTGAGTACCGTACCGCCGTTGCCGCCGGCGCTCACCTGTAGTCCTTGCTGGAAGCCGATTCCCTGGAGCGTGGTCACACCGCCAGCCAAGCTGAGGCGTGCGGGCGCCACAGTATCGGAATAAAGAACGCTAGCCTGGTAGAAATAGTCGGGGCGGCCGTCGCCGCGATAATCGGCCACGCCGACACGGTAGGCCTCGGAATCGTTGAACAATACATCGAGGCGAGTCATGCCAAATGTCATCGAGTTGAACGCCGAAGGGGTTGAGGCGGGCGCGGGATCGCCGCTCTGGTCGCTCAATTCCCAAATGCCAATGACCGGAAGCAGCTTCGATTCGGTGGGGTTCCCGGACTCATCAAAAGCCGTTACGGCGATCGACGCAGTGCGGTTGGCCTGCGCGGTGAACTCGAAGAAATCGGCAGAGCCATGGCCGGAGATCCACGAACCCCAGCCGCCAGCTTGAGGCAGCGGTGCGGGATCTTGATACGTCGAGCCGCTGCCGGGATGCGTTTGGGCGATTGCGCTGCCGAGCAGCAGAATGTCGCGCTCTGCGGTAACACCGCTGGCGACAGTGACGACCACAGGCGCAAACGAACCTGAAGGCTCAACCTGAGTCGGCGCGTACGGTCCCACACCGGTCGACCAGTTGGGATCGAGCGCTTCCACGCTGAGCTGATATCGGGCAGTAGTCTGGCCGCTGGGGATCATAGGCTGACCTAGGTTGTAAGTTCCTTCGACGGTCGGGTCGCTCGATCCCCAGCTGTCAAAAGGAAGGCCGTTCGCGTCCAGATATCCGGTGATGATGTTGCCGGCGTTGCCGGCGAACGAATAGCCAGAGATGGCCGTCACTACGTATTGGCGCGAGGGTTGCCCGTTCACCATCAGGCGAGCCACCACATTTACGCCCTGCATCATCTGCGCCGCATTGCCTGTGGCGTCGGTGAAATACACATTGCCCCAGACTTCTCCCGTTGGCTCCGAATTGCCGCCGGCTGCGGATAAGCGCGGCAAACGCAGTCACGTCGTCGAACTTGGGCGCGGCCACGTTGATTCCGTCATTGCCTCCATAACAAATGGTGATGGGTACGCAGCTGATCGGGTCGGCAAAGTGCATAACCGGGAACCCCTCATAATCGGCTTGCGCGGGGGGCGGATCGTTCGTCAGGACGTTGATATTCGCCTGCGACCACCCCAAGCCGAATATGCGCGCCAGCAAGCGCACCAGTCGATATTGCACGTCGGGCAGCTGCGCACTGCTGGAAGCGCAGACTCCGTTGATCACAGCGAGAGCGTGGATGATGTTGCCGCTGGCGGCAAAATTGTCGGGTCCGCCAAACACTGCGTTGGTGAAGCAATCTTCGGCACTGCCCGCGCCTTCGCCGAGCAGAGCGTCGGTAACAGCGCCGTCATAGTCGTAGACGATTCCCAGCGGTGTGCCGGTCGCGGAAGGAGTAATGTCCGCAGGCGCGGTGATGACGCCATCGGTCACTTGTATGTTGCTGCCGGTCACATCTTCTGCGAGATGGCCAGCCTGGGTAACGGTGAGGCCCACCCCAGGCGCACTTGTCCACGGCGTGATTGCGGTGGCGACGAAAGTATCAGCCTGCGCATTAGTAAGGATCGGACTGAGGTCGCCCTGATCGGTGTAATACTGCACCGTCGCGCCCGCCCATAAGAGCGGCTGGCCCTCGACTCCGGGATCGTAGCCGGAACCGGCGATGAAAGCCGGGCCTCCGGCGCAGAGAACGGCGGGAGTAAGAATGATAATCAGCGCGACGATTGGAATACGAGTTCGCATCGCTCACTCCCCTCGCGCGAAGCGGATCGCCCGATCCAGCTGGTCTACGGTCACCAGGCCTCGGGATGTGCGGCCAGTCGCATCCAGCCGAACCTGTCCCTTCGCTCCGTCGACGGGGCTAGTCAAACCCAACCAGCTCGACGGATATAAGAAGAGAAGAACGTGCTCGCCTCGCCGCATCGCCGGACTGAGCGACCAAGCCCCTGTCCATTCGCGGATCGTCAAAGTCTGCCCGGCCTGGACGCCGGCAATCGCGCGGTCCACGCGAAAGCGCAAGGCAATAGAAGGAACGGCGCGGTCCATTCTGACCGCCTGCGCGGGAATGACCTTCTCAGGAGCAGCCTTCGCGGAAACGGCCTGCCGCGGAACGCTGAGCACGGTACCGGCAAACACCATCCCTGCCCGACGCGAGAGGTGTTTCCATTGCGGGCCCAAAATGCGCTCGGCGGCGGACTCGTCCGATTCGCATAGAGCGGTCGCACTCAATACGCCAACTACAGCAAGAACCAAGGCAACAAGAAACACAGGCCGCCAGATGCACATCGCAAATCTCTTTCCGGAAAGGAGCAGACCCTGGTGGTTCCTGGGAGTGAACCGAGAATAGCGCGACCGAACTTACGACGCTATGCGCCCGGTCACGGAAGAATTGTGATGAATCGGCATGGCATTTCGGGAAGCTTCTGCGGAGATCAAGAAGTCAACGAATGGCACGCTCCACATTTCATCTGACATTCGCAAAAAGCAACACGCCATCGGTTATTCTTCAGTCTGGCGGTTTTGTTGTTGAACAGTTTCAACTCTCTCAACAACGCCGGAGATCGTTCGGCAACATCACGAGGCATTTCTTCAGAATGGCGAGCGCACAAATCGAGCAGCTGTCGCCACCCTCCAACAAGAGGTTGATCCTTGCCGCCCAGCTTGCCTTCCTCCCCACGGGAGTTCTAACCACTCTGCTTGGCCCCATGCTGCCGCTGCTCATCGCGCGCTGGGCGCTCACGGATACGCAAGCGGGCAATCTGTTTCTGGTGCAATTTCTGGCTTCGCTAGCGGGTGTGCAGTTGTCGGGAGTTCTCCTCAGGCGTGCCGGATATCGTCCCGCCTTCCTGTTGGGATTGTTATTGATGTCGGCGGGCGCGGCCACCATTCTGCTGGGCTCTGTGTGGCTCGGGATGGCCTCGGTTGCTACCTACGGCCTCGGACTTGGCCTGATCATTCCAACCGACAGCCTGCTGATCGCCGAAATCAGCGCCGATGCCCGCACCAGCGCCGTGAACCTGCTGAATTTCTTCTGGGGAACGGGCGCGGTGTTCTGCTCGCTGATGGTGGCTTGGGCGGCCGCGCACAAAATGCTGCCAGTTTTTCTTGGCGGCGTCGCGTTGTTCCCTTTACTACTGGCGTTCATGATGCGCACCTTGCCGTTCCCGCCCGCGGCAGCCACATCTGAGCATCGCCCGCGCTGGCGCGAACTGGCGCGCAATCCAACGATCTGGCTGTTCGGGGCAGTCTTCTTCCTTTATCCCGGGGCGGAAACCGCTGTCGGCGGTTGGATCGGTTCCTACGTGGCACGGCAGGGCCCCGAGGAAGTGAAATGGGCGTCGCTGATGCCGGCGTTTTTCTGGAGTGCCTTGACCGCGGGCCGCGCATTGGGCGCAGCGTTTCTCTCCGACCATTGGGAGCGGCGCGTCTTGCGCGCAGGGTTTGCCACCGCCGCCGCCGGAATCGCTTTGATGCTGGTCTCCTCTTCCCTGCCGGGAGTAATTGCCGGAGCCCTGATTACCGGCATGAGTTATGCAACCTTGTATCCCATCACGGTGGCGCGGCTCTCGCATCGCTTCGGAGTCGCCGCGCGCAGCATCGGCGCACTCATGTTTTCTCTGGCGTCGGTGGGACCGGCAGTCATTCCGTGGACGGTCGGCGTTGTCTCGCAACACACGGGCAGCCTCCGTGCGGGATTATTATTGCCGCTGGGAGCCACGGTGTTCCTATTTGCAATTCACCTTATTGAGTGGTGACGCTTTGATTTGTGCGATAAGATGCGCTCGACAAATTTTCCTAGCCCGGTCAAAAGAGGACTGAATATGCGCTTCGATGTCGCTGGCCCATTTAAACTAACTCGCCACGAAAAAAAGAAACTGATCACCCAACAGTTGATCGCAGACTTAGAGCAAGAACTCGAAAAGCGGAACCCCGGCCTCTCTAAAGCATGCGGCTGCTACGTTTTTGCAATACACGCGGGAAAAGGATACACGCCGTATTACGTAGGTCAAGCGTGCAAGCGGTCACTTCTCGGTGAGGCGCTGAACCCGTCGAACCGGGAGAAATACAACAAGGCTTGCTCTCAAAGCAACGGCACGCCGTTCATGTTCTTTCTCCCTATGCGAACGCCGAACGGACGCTATAGAAAGAGGGGCACGGGCTCGGGCTCCCTCGATTTCCTAGAAGGTTGGCTCATAGCCGCAGGAATCAACAAGAATGACAAACTCATCAACAACAAGCGCACTTTCTTTCTTAGGAAGATATCTGTCGCTGGCGTTCTCAATGCAAAGAAAGGACAGCCAACAAAGGCCTCACGCGAGTTGAAGAGAACTCTAGGAGTCAACTGATCCGCGGTCGGCCTACGACCGCGACGCTTTGACACGCTTCGTCCTCTCCAGCCGCAGCGGAGCGGTGGACGCCATTTCCACCCGATTGCGCCCTCTTTGCTTGGCGCGATAAAGCGCCTGATCCGCCGCGTTGATCACCTGCTCCGGTTGCCGGTAACGCGTACTAGGTTCGGCGACTCCTATGCTGACGGTCACCGACAAGCCATCCGGCGGCTGGCTGAGAACTGAATTCGAAGCGATCTTCTTCTTTGCCGGTCTTCTGCGATCCGACTCGCCAGCTACGCGGCGGTCGCTGGTTTTCTCGGCGCTTCTTATGGCCCTTCGATCGGTGCCGCGCAATCGAAACGACGACACCTCGATGACCTTGCGTAGCATCTCCAAATGCTCAACCGCATCTTTTGCGGAAACGCCGCGAAAGATCACAGCGAACTCCTCGCCGCCGCAACGAAACGCCTGCCCGCCGCCCCCCACCTTTGAGATTCGAGCCGCCACCATGCACAAAACCTGGTCGCCCACGTCATGCCCATAGGTGTCGTTGAACTTCTTGAAGTGGTCGATATCCACAATGGCAATCGCATATTGCTGATCGAGCGAAAGCAGCGCCTCGTTGAACCCGCGCCGTCCGCGAATGCCCGTGAGTTCGTCGAAGTAGGCAAGCACATACGAGGTCTCAATCAGCGAAGCCGCGAGGATCAAAGCCGCCGTGGCAACGTAGGCATCGGAGGCTTTCCCAATCGGCGCAATCTCCAGCCAAAGCACAACGGCTGTCACCGACCAGACAAATCCGGGCTCGATCGGTTTGCGGGTCTGCAAATAGCGCCGTATAAACAATCCCACCGCAGCCACCAGACCGGCCATCGCCCAGATGGGAACACCGGACAAACTCGGCGGATGCCGCGGCACGACCACGCTGTTCTCCGGTCGGCACAAAATCGCAACTACGACGGATTCTATAAACAGCAGGCCGAAACGCGGCGCGATCCCGGCGATCGTAAGTCCCCGTTCCCGCATGGCGGCGAACACAATGAAATTGAGCGCAATCAAAAGCGCAGCCAGTAGGACGGCCATGTGCCCCGGCCCGCTGTAAGGGTGCCCCGAGGAAAAGAAATCGACCGCGCGATGCGCGAGCAGAAGCGTCAGCAGCGAAAAAAGAATGCGGCTGGAGTTGAATCGCCATGCCAGAAGCAGGCCGGCGGTAAAAGCGGCCGCATAATAAAAGGAGAGCGAAGACGCGACCTGGGCGAACAGCGGGCCGTTCACCAGCGCCACCGCGAGCGCCAGTAACATCCCTCCCGGAACCACCCACGATCTCCACGCCTTCGCGTTCACGGTCGCCCCCAATGCAACGACGAACCACGGAATCAACAAGTCTGCGACTGCCTAGGCTCGCACGCGCTCATCTGCCCCCGAAATGCCCCGCCCATGGCATGTCTTTCAGCATACGGCACCACAACTCGCGATGTGGTTATGTTTCCGGCACCGTCAAGTTCGCCGCTCCCTTACCGGTTGTGCGCACATGGTAGTCTTCCCTGTTGATGACCACCCCTCCCCATCCCAAACGCGGCCCAGCGCTGCGCGTTGCCATTGACACCGGCGGGACTTTCACCGACTGCGTGTGGATGGAGCACGGCGTCCTCAAAACCCTCAAAGTATTCTCCACGCCCGACGATCCCTCACGTGCCATCGCCGAGGCCCTCGCTAAAATCGGCGCACAAGCCGGCGTCACACTGCTGCACGGAACAACCGTAGGCACCAACGCGCTGCTGCAACGTAAGGGCGCGCGCGTGGCGCTTGTCACTACGGCCGGCTTTGAAGACGTCATCGAAATTGGCCGTCAGGCCCGTCCGCACCTCTACGATTTCTTCTTCGACCGCATTCCCCCTCTCGTCGAGCGCGACATGCGCTTTGGCGTCAAGGAGCGGATCGATGCTGAAGGCCGCGTGCTGGAACGTCCATCGGACGCGGAATTAGCGCGGCTGCGCAAAACAGTAATGCGCGCCCAGCCCGAAGCCGTCGCCATCTCACTACTTTTTTCCTTTGCCAACTCGGAGAACGAAGTGCGCGTTGCCGCCGCGCTCACCGGATTGGACAAGCCGCTCTCCGTGTCCCACAAGATCCTGCCGGAGTTCCGCGAATACGAGCGCACCAGCACAGTGGTTGTAAACGCCTATCTCCAGCCGCTCATGCAGAGTTACATGGAAAACCTGGCCAGGCGCGTCGAGCAGTTGGGCAAGTTCGTTACCGCCGGCACGCGGCAAAAAGCATCCCAACCATCCCAATCGCGAATCTTTGTCATGCAATCCAGCGGCGGGATCACGGCGCTGGAATCGGCCGCGCGCGAGCCTGTGCGCACCGTGCTCTCGGGGCCAGCGGGCGGACTGGTCGGCGCAGCGGCAGCCGCGAAGCAGAGCGGCTACGCGAAAATTCTCTCCTTCGACATGGGAGGCACTTCCACCGACGTTGCTGCCATGCAAGGCGAGATTAGCGCTGGCTCGCAGTCGGAGGTGGCCGGACTTCCCGTCGGCGTTCCCATGCTCGAAATTCACACCGTGGGTGCGGGAGGCGGATCGCTCGCGCGGTTCGACGCCGGTGGGCTGCTGCGCGTAGGTCCGGAATCCGCCGGCGCCGATCCCGGCCCAATTTGTTATGGCCACGGATCGCAGCCAACGGTCACCGATGCCAATCTTCTGCTTGGGCGGCTCCGCCCGGATCGCTTCCTTGGTGGCGAGTTCGCGCTTGACGTCGAAAGAGCCCGCCGAGTCACAACCGAATGGCTGAAGAAGGAAAACTCGTCTCTGAGTCTTCAGCAGTTTGCGCGCGGCGTGGTGCGGGTGGTGAACGCGAACATGGAGCGGGCGTTGCGCGTCGTCTCCATTGAGCGCGGCTACGATCCGCGCGAATTCGCGCTCGTCGCCTTTGGCGGTGCGGGAGGCCTTCACGCATGTGAACTGGCAGAAGCGCTGGCGATTCCCACTGTCATTATTCCTGCGCGGCCGGGCGCGCTTTCGGCTCTCGGAATTTTGGCGAGCGATGTGGTCAAGGATTTCTCGCGCACGCTGCTCTGGCGAGTGGGAGTGCGGGTGAAAGACGGCCTGCCCAAGCCGCCTTGAAAAAAGAGTTTCGCAAACTTGAAGCCGCGGCGAAAAAGTCATTTACCGAGGAGCGGTGGCAATCGCACCTGTCGCGGAAACAGGGAGCGATCCAATACGAAAAGAGTCTCGATCTGCGCTATCGCGGGCAAGGCTACGAGATCAACGTGGCCGCGAGCGGAGACGCGGTCGCGCGTTTTCACGATGAGCATCAGCGGCGCTATAGCTATCACCATCCGGGGCGGCAAATTGAACTCGTGACTCTGCGTTTGCGCGCAAAGTTGCGAACCCCAAGCCTGTGTGGCGCGGACACTCCTGTCCGCGCAGAGCGCCAGCGCTCCGTTGTGCGCAGCTCGGGCATCGAGAATTAAGCCGGTAGAACGGGCAAGAATCGTCTTCGAAAAGTCGGAGGCCACGCCGATCTTCGAGCGCAGTCAGCTCCCCGAGAATCACGTAATAGAAGGACCGGCCATAATTACTGAATACAGCGCGACCACGGTCATTCCTGGAGGGAAGAGGTTTTGGGTTGATTCCTGGGAAAACCTGATCATCGAACTGAGAGCGGAAATGATTTTCTGAGAAGGTGCGAACCGAGAGGGGAACACTCGGCCGCCATTGATGGGTTTTGTTCAGGCTACGCAAACGGCGTAATTGACGGCTATGACCTTGCCTTCGCTGATGTTCAGGCAAAGAACCACGAGAAGGTCATTGGAGCGTTTTGCCCACCTGATGAAATCACCAGAGGACAACAGTATCGAGTTGCGGTAAAGTATCTGAACGACCATCCTGAGCAAACCCACAGAATTGCTGCGGCCTTAATAGCCGAGTCAATGCAGGCGGCTTTCCCTTGTCCGACGAAGTTGCCTAATATGAATCCGTCTAAATAAAGCTACAATGTACTTTATGTTTAGCCAACAAAACGGTTCCGAACTACGAATCATGGTCCGATTCCGCTGTCACAATCCGTTGTGCGTAATGTTTGAAACGCCGATGGAGCAGCCGATAACCCGCACAGCTTTGAGAGAAATGGCGCAACCTGTCAGCGCGGATAAATTCATGTGTGCGAAGTGCGGTCACACCTTCTCGCTAACCGAGCAAGAAAAATCAAATACTCTGGAAATGCTCGACGCCGAAGCACGCACGCATAAGAGCAGCGACTAGCGCGAGCCGGTAACTCACCATACGGCTAGCTAGTCTTCCTCTTTGTTCTTGCGCTGCTCAATCTCCATATCTTTGAATTCGCTGGATTCGAATACGTCACCACATTCCTTGCACTCTACGTATTCGACATCCTCGTCGCGCGAGACGATCTGGACCTGAGGGTGCTTGCAAAGTTCGCGGCTGATTTTCTGCTTGAGAGGCTGCGAGGACGGGATCGGCATCATTTGCATTGCGAGGTATTTCGGTTTGTTGAAGGGTCTGGTTGTCGATTTGTCGAAATTGGCCGTATTTTGAGATGGGTCGGCACCCGCTGTCAAGACCCGAAAGTAAGACTTCCTTCGATCATGTTTCCAACAAATGCCTGCTCGGTGGGCCGCCGACCTGCTGCCGCCCCAAATCCATGGGACTGTTGACCTGTAAACCGTTAGCTGGCTGAAACTTACCGCCCGCTTGCCATTTTTATCCGTTGGCTGCTCACGCTTGCCAGCGAGCTGCCGATAGAGCTAGAATGAAAGGCGACCTAAAGAGTCGTAGTTTTATCCGACTCTATTGATCGCCATTTGGAATGGCATGCGCTAAATGCTCAAGCTGACCAAGAAAGCCGACTACGGACTGATGGCCATGAAGCATTTGGCTGAGCACGCCGCCGACGGCTCTTGCAGCGCGAAAGATGTTGCCGAAGCTTACGGCATCCCGCAGGAAGCGCTGGCCAAGATTTTGCAGCGTCTGGCCAAGGCGGGCTTGCTCACTTCGCAGCATGGCATCAGGGGCGGATACACGCTGGCGCGTGACGCGAAAACGATTTCGGCGTTCGAGGTTATCAAAGCCATTGACGGGCCGTTGTTCATCACGTCCTGCGTTACGGTGCGAGGCGAGTGCGGCCAAAGCGACCGCTGCACCATCCGCGAGCCGCTGCGCAAGGTAAACGAGAGCATCGAGCAGGTGCTGAAGAACATCAAGATTTCGCAAATGCGAGAAGAGCCGGAAACCATCGAAGTGAAGAATCCGGCGGTCAGCAAGCCGGCGGATTTGGTGACGATTTCGTAGCTGGATTTTGGGTGGCGCAGCGCTTCAGCGCTGCGATTGCTCGATCATCTGAATCGGGGCTTTAGCCCCTGAGGACTGTACGCAAGGAGAAATGGACTCATGAGTACCGACGTAAAAACGGCGACCCCCACTAATGGCCATCACGCAACACCCGATGGCATCAAGCTGCCCATTTATATGGACAATCACGCGACCACGCCCATGGATCCGCGCGTCCTCGAAGAAATGCTTCCTTACTTCATTGAGAAGTTCGGCAACGCTGCCAGCCGCAATCATCCCTTCGGATGGGCCGCCGAAGAAGCCGTCGAACTCTCGCGCGAACGCATCGCCAAGCTGATCGGCGCGACCGCGAAAGAAATCATATTCACCTCGGGCGCCACCGAGAGCGACAACCTCGCCATCAAGGGCGTTGCCGAGATGTACCGCGAAAAGGGCAACCACATCATCACCGAGGTCACAGAACACAAGGCTGTGCTCGATACCTGCAAGCATCTTGAGAAGCTCGGCTTCCGCGTCACCTATCTACCCGTTCAAAAGGACGGCCTCATCGATCTCGACGACTTGAAGCGCGCCATGGACGACAAGACCATACTGGTCACGATCATGGCCGCCAATAATGAAATCGGCGTATTGCAGCCCGTCGCCGAAATCGGCAAGCTCTGCCACGAACGCGGCGTGGTCTTCCACACCGACGCCGTGCAAGCCATCGGCAAGGTTCCCGTCGATGTCATAAAGATGAACATAGACGTCGCCTCGATCACCGGCCACAAACTCTACGGCCCCAAGGGCGCGGGCGCTCTCTATGTGCGCCGTAAGAATCCGCGCGTGCAATTGGTGGCGCAAATCGATGGCGGCGGCCACGAGCGCGGCATGCGTTCCGGCACGCTCAACGTTCCCGGCATCGTTGGCCTCGGCAAAGCGTGCGCCATCGCGATGGAAGAAATGCCGCAGGAATCCTGCAAGATGGCCGGCCTTCGCAACCGTCTGAAAGACAGCATCATGAACCGGCTGGACGAGACCTACATCAACGGATCGACCGAGCATCGCCTGCCCGGCAACCTGAACATCAGCTTCGCCTATGTGGAAGGCGAGTCGCTGCTGATGGGTATCAACGATATTGCGGTTTCGAGCGGATCGGCGTGCACCTCCGCGACGCTGGAGCCATCTTATGTATTGAAGGCTCTGGGCACAGGCGACGACCTGGCGCACAGCTCAATTCGTTTCGGCATCGGGCGCTTCAATACCCAGGCCGAAGTCGATTACGTCGCTGACCGCGTAGTCGAGACCGTGCAACGTTTGCGCGAGCTTTCGCCGCTCTACGAGATGGCAAAAGAAGGCGTGGACTTGAAGAGTGTGAAGTGGGCCGCAGAAGCGCATTGAAAGCTACGAGCCATGAGCTACGGGCGGCAGACAGCCAAGGCTGGGAATTTGGTTGCTCAAAGCTCATAGCCGGTTTTGGCAGCTCGCGGCTCGCAGCTCGAGAGCTTTGTTAAGAATGTGGGGCTTTTCCCCTGAGGAAATCCGCAGGGCGCAAAGAAAACGTGAGGAGTAAGACATGGCATACAGCGATAAGGTAATCGACCACTACAACAATCCGCGCAACGTGGGCTCGATGGACAAAAAGGACAGTGACGTGGGAACTGGCCTGGTCGGAGCCCCCGAGTGCGGCGACGTAATGAAACTGCAAATCAAAGTCAACCCCGAAACCAACGTGATTGAAGACGCCAAGTTCAAGACGTTCGGTTGCGGCTCGGCAATCGCATCATCGTCGCTCGCTACCGAGTGGGTGAAGGGCAAGACGATCGACGAGGCCCTCACGATCAAGAACACTGAGATCGTGAAAGAATTGGCTTTGCCGCCGGTCAAGATTCATTGCTCCGTTTTGGCCGAGGACGCCATCCGTGCCGCGATCGGCGACTGGAAGAAGAAGCAGGACTCGTCGAAGCCAGCAGAGATGCAGGCGCAGGCAAAGTAAGGGATTCGAGCTAAGTCTCTGGTTTATAAAGACTTTACGTCTAAGTCCTTATCTCTCAAAGACTCAGCCAAAATCTCCTCCTAAGTCTTTGATTCTTAAAGACCGAGGTAAGAGGGGGGTATCAGCGAAGTCCGGGAATCGGACTCATAGAAGACTATGGATCAAGCAATCAAAGACGAAGCGGTGAAAACTGCGCCCTCAGCTCCGGCCAAAGGCATTCAGGTCACCGACAAGGCGATCGCGAAGATTCGTTCCGCGATGGCCAAGGAAGGCATTTCACCCGAGCAAGGCGGGCTTCGCCTCGGCGTACAAGGCGGAGGCTGTTCCGGCTTAAGCTACAACGTCCGCTTCGATACGCAGCCGCGCGAGCGCGACCGCATTTTCGAGTTCGGAGATGTGCGTGTATTCGTCGATCCGAAGTCGTTTATCTATCTGCACGGGATGATCCTGGACTATCAGGAGACTCTCATGCAGCAAGGCTTCGTCTTCGTGAATCCGAACTCGACAAAGTCGTGTGGCTGCGGCACCTCGTTCTCGGCATAGTTCTTGGCATAGATAGCTCCGGAGTCACGAGCCTCGAGCGCGCCAATAGCTCGCCCACTACACGGCTCGTGCCCAAAGTGGATGCTCGAAGCTCGCGGCTCAAAGCTCGTAGCTAGTTCTTATGGCAACTTCAGAATCCAAATCGTCGTTGATCATGCCCGGCGAGGCCAGTACAAGCTGCTGGTCCTGCGGCACCATGCGCGCGGAGCACTTCTGTAGCGCATGCGGCAAAGTGCAGCCTGCCGCGCCCGTCGACTATTTCACATTCTTCGGTTTCCCGCGCAAACTTGACCTGGATACGGCAGTCCTGGAAAAAGAGTTCTACGCGCTAAGCCGCCGCCTGCATCCCGACGTGTTTGCGCAATCCCAGCACAGGAGCGAGCCTGGAGCCTGGAACAAAGTTCCATGCTGAATGATGCTTACCGCACCTTGAAGGATCCAATCAAGCGCACCGAATACCTGTTGCGACTGGAAGGCATCGAACTGGAAGAGCAATCCAAGCAGGCCACCGAAAAAGCGCGCGCCACGGGAGAACTGAAAAAACAAGTCGTCCCACCCGATTTGCTGGAGGAAGTCTTCGAGCTCAACATGCACCTCGAAGAACTCCGCATGCAAAAAAAGGTGGGAGAAGACGATCCCGCGTTGCTCGAAGAAATCGGTAAAGCGAAGCTCTCCCTGGAAGAAAAATACGACTCTCTGTTCAACGAAATGAAGCAGGAGTGGAAGAAGTGGGATGCATCCGTCGATAGCGGAACCGAAGGAGACGCGCCAGAAGATCCTCGCCCGCATGCTCGACGTACTGAACCGCCGAAACTACATCAGAAATCTGGTGCGGGACGTGAATGAGGCGCTGGAATAAATCAATTGATATTTGGCGATTTGTAATTTGCAATTTACTAACCATCGTTCGCGCCCCAATTACAAATCAGAAATTACAAATGAGCTCTAATTACATCGTCGGTATCGATCTAGGCACCACGAACTCGCTCGTGGCCTACATGCAGGGCGATACGCCTGCTGTCATCCCCGGAGAAGACGGGCTCAATCTCGTTCCGTCGGTCGTGGCGCTCGACGGAAATAATCAGGTCATCGTCGGCAATCCCGCGCGCAAATTTCTGATCGAAACATCGAACCGCGCCGTCTACTCGGTAAAGCGCCTGATGGGCCGCGGCGTTGAAGATATCCGCGAAGAACTCAAGCTGTTTCCCTTCCGCCTCGCCGACGACATGCAGCCGGGCGAAGTACTGCGCATCCAGATTGGGGAGCGGAGCTACACGCCGCCGGAAATCTCGGCTCTGATTCTGCGCCAGCTCAAGCGCAACGCGGAACGCTTCTTCGGCGGCGCGGTAACGAAAGCCGTCATCACCGTCCCTGCGTACTTCAACGACGCGCAGCGGCAAGCCACCAAAGATGCAGGCCGCATCGCCGGGCTCGACGTGCTACGCCTCGTCAATGAACCCACCGCGGCCGCGCTCGCCTATGGCCTCGACAAGCGCAAGCAGGGAATCGTCGCCGTCTACGATCTCGGCGGCGGTACGTTCGACATTTCGATTCTCAAACTTCACGACGGCATCTTCGAGGTCGTCGCCACCAATGGCGACACCCACCTCGGCGGCGACGACATCGACAATCTGCTAATCGCCATTGCGCTCGATGACATTCAAGGCGATCTGAAACTCGACGTCCGCCGCAACGGCGGAGCGGTTCAGCTCGTTCGTAAAGCGGTGATTGAAGCGAAGATTGCGCTCTCAACTCAACCATCGACCAAACTCGATGTAGAACTGCCCGGTGGCAAACACTATCAGCGCGAAATCACGCGCGAAATGTTCGAGCAGTTGATTCAGCCGGTAATTGATCGCACGATTGGGCCGACGAAGCAGGCGTTGAAGGATGCCGGACTCAAGCCTGCGCAGATCGACGAAGTCGTTCTGGTTGGCGGCTCGACGCGCATTCCAAAGGTGCGGCAGTTGGTGCAGGACCTTTTCGGGCGCACGCCGCATACCGATCTGAATCCCGACGAAGTGGTCGCGCTCGGCGCAGCCGTGCAGGCCAACATTCTCGGCGGGGGCTCGTCCGCAACCAAGGAAATGCTGCTGCTCGACGTGACGCCGCTTTCGCTCGGCATCGAAGTCGCCGGAGGCGTGACTGACAAGATCATTCTTCGCAATTCGACCATCCCCGCTTCGGCGACGCAATATTACACGACGCAGATCGACGGCCAGACCAACGTTGCCATCCATGTATTGCAGGGCGAGCGCGAACTGGCGCGGGATTGCCGGTCGCTGGCGCGGTTTGACCTGAAAGGCGTCCCGCCGATGGTCGCAGGCATGCCGCGCATCGAAGTCAAATTCCTGATCGATGCGAACGGCATTTTACACGTTTCGGCACGGGAGCAGCGCAGCGGCAAAGAAGCGGAAATCGATGTGCAGCCGAGTTATGGCCTTACCGATGAGCAGGTGGAAAACATGCTGCTCGAATCGTTCGATTACGCGGAAGAAGATTTCCGTCAGCGCCAGGTGATCGAAGCACAGCGCGAAGCCGAGACGATACTGACAGCCCTTGCCAAAGGAAAGAAGAGTCCGGCATGGCAGGAATTGACGGGCGCAGAACGAGCCAATGCCGAGTCACTGGAAAAGAAGTTGATCGCGGCGAAAGATGGCAACGACTATCTGGCCATCCGCAAAGCGATTGACGAGCTGAATGAGGGCACGATGCGTCTCGCCGAGCTCATGATGGATACAGCCGTCTCATCCGCGCTCAAAGGCAAGGCCATGGATGACACAGGGATCGAAGAAGGGGAACACGCTGGACATCCAGTAGCAAAAGCGGAATTCAAGTAGCTTCGAGCTGTGAGCTTCGAGCTGTCACAGTTTGCGTTCAGACGTTAGGCAGGCAGCAACGCGGCGTAACGGTATTTGGTTTTGCTTGCTCATAGCTCGCAGCTCGCAGCTTTTTGAACACGGAGCATTATGTCAGACGAGAAATCACACAGTGCCGGAGCCACGACCATCGCCCCCTCTGGAGAAAATACCGTTGAGATCACCTTCCTCCCCGAAGGCAAGACAGTCACATTCGAGCACGGCAAACTGCCCTACAAGGATCATGGCAAGGAACAATCGATTCTCGACGTTGCGCTGAATTATGACATCCACCTCGATCACGCCTGCGGCGGCAACTGCGCCTGCACTACCTGCCACGTTTGGGTAAAAGAAGGTGCGAATCTGATTTCCGGGATGGAAGACGACGAAGCCGACAAGCTCGACATGGCCGCCGATCTTCAGCTAAACTCGCGTCTCGGATGCCAGGCAGTGATCAACAAGCCCGGCAAAGTAGTAGTAGAGATTCCGGCATGGAATAGAAACTACGTGTCCGAAGAACACTAGATGTCGGAATTAAACATTCAAACGATTGTCATTCCGAGCGCCTGATTTTGGCGCGAGGAATCTGCAGTTAGTCGCAGGCCAGCTACAGATCCTTCACTTCGTTCGGGATGACAAACCAGAGAGACGTGGGAATTTTACCGATTAAGCAAGTTGGGAGCGCTCATGCCAAAAGAACTTACCTGGACCGACTCGGAAGATATTGGAATCCTGCTCTCCGAAGCTCATCCCGAAGTCGATCCGCTCGCGGTCCGCTTCACCGACCTGCACAAGTATGTGATCGCGCTCCCCAGCTTCAAAGACGACCCCACAAAATCAAACGAAGCGAAGCTCGAAGCGATTCAGATGGCATGGCACTCGGAGTTTCTCGACCGCACGCAGAGCTAGCGATTAGCTGGCATTAACATCGTCTCAGCCGTTACCGTCGTGACTGGAATCCCGTGTTAAGAGGAGCAATCTATCCTCGGAAGTATCCTGTAACACGTGATCAACGTGCTCATCCAACAGCATAACGCGGTTCTTTGCATCGTCTGCTGTCTCCTACTCTCCGGGTGTTCCCACTTTCCCTGCGAGGGAGAGAAGATATCAGACACCATTTCGCCGAACCATCAGCTGACCGCGACAGTCGTCTACATAGGCTGTGGCGCAATGGGCAAAGATGCGACGTGGGTCACTCTGCATCGAACAGCCGACAAATACGACCGTTCCAACGACATTGTCTTTAGCGCAGTGCAACAGAATCGCCTTGAAATCGAATGGAAGGATGATTCACATCTCTCGCTTTATTGTCGATGCCGCGATGAAGATGTGCGTTTTCAGGTCGTCAAGAAGAGTGGAGTAAACATCTCCTACAAATGAGAAAAGCCGAGTCACCGTTGCACCCGACTAGTTCAGTGTGCAGCGCGGAGAATCCCCGCTCCTACTTCGCTCCCACCGTCGCCGGCGCCACATCTTCCACGCTGGCCTCGCGTAGAAACTTCGCTGCTTCTTCCGGCGGCGTGGGATTGATGTAGAAGCCTGTGCCCCACTCAAATCCTGCGGTCTTGGTCAGCTTGGGCATGAATTCGATGTGCCAGTGATAGTGCTCGTTGGTCGGGTCCTGCACGGGAGAAGAGTGGATCACCAGGTTATAAGGCGGATTGTCGAGCACACGGTCGGCTTTCATCAGCAGCAGCTTGAGCGCCTTCGCCAGGTTCTCGAACATCTGCGACGACGAATTCTCGAATGCCGACTCGTGCCGCTTGGGCAGAATCCAAGTCTCAAACGGAAAGCGCGGAGCATACGGAGCCAGCGTAATGAAATCGTCGTTTTCGGCGACCACGCGAGTGCCATGTTCGAGTTCCTGCCGGATAATGTCGCAAAACACACAGCGCTCTTTGTAGATGTAGTACTGCTTCGCGCCCTGTAGTTCTTCGACGACGTAAATCGGCAGAATGGGCAAGGCAATCAGCTGCGAGTGCGAATGCTCCAGCGACGCGCCTGCAGCTTCTCCGTGGTTCTTGAAAATCAGAATGTACTTGAAGCGCCGATCCTTCTTTAGGTCGAGGATGCGATCCCGAAACGCCCACAGCACGTCTTCGATCCTCTTCGAGGGCAGCATGGCCAGAGTGGTGACGTGGTCGGGAGTCTCGATGATCACTTCGTGCGCGCCGACGCCGTTCATCTTGTCGAACATGCCTTCGGCTTGCTTGTTCAGATTGCCTTCGATGCCAAGCGCCGGAAACTTGTTCGGAACCACGCGCACGGTCCATCCCGCGGCGTCTTTCTGCGGACCGCCGTTCGTGCTGGGCCGGTAAGCCAGAATTTCCGAAGGCGTTTTGCCTTCGTTGCCGTAGCAGAAGGGGCAAAAACCGCCTTTGATCCTCACCGCCTCGCGCACGAAGTCGGTCGGGCGCTTGGCGCGGTCGGTCGAGATGATCACCCATCGGCCCACAATCGGGTCTTTCCTTAGCTCAGGCACCTGCCGGTCGTCCTTTCAAATTCAATGCGAATGTGCGAATGGATGATTGTACGCCACCGAAAACGCATTTTGAAACAGTTCGAATGTAGGCTTTTCAAATCCAAGATCATAGTAAACGGCGACCACGTCGAACCGCCATTCGCACGGACTCGGCATGTGACGCAGGAATTCGTGCGCCATCAGACGCAACTCATTTTGTTTTTCTCGATCAACCGCCGCTTGCGCCGGCTTAACGGCACGGGTGGTTCGTGTCTTGACCTCAATGAAGCACAACACGTCTCCATGCCAGCCGACCAGATCAAGCTCACCACGAAGGTCGGGAGAGCGGTAGTTCCAGGCAATCATGGTGTAGCCTCGGCGGCGCAGGTAGAAGTACGCATCTTCCTCGCCGCGCCGGCCGGTCCGCAGGTGTTCAGGAGCGTCGACTGGAAGACTGGGCTTCGGCATCACCCTGTCCAGAATGCGCACGATTGCGTGGGTAAAACGTTCGCCTGACATGAAATGCACCGTTCCATTCTCAGGCTAGACTGCTGAGGCGTGCTGCACGGTGATACTCATCACGACGGATTGGGTCGAATCCGTCGGGACCGAATACAAGAAGCAAGGAGCGCGACGAGACTTACCAGCTGTCTCCGCCGCGCGCTGGAGGCCAGGAGCCGAACTGCCTTCGCATAAGCGCGATCTGGCCAACGTGATAGCTGTTGTGCGCGACGATCTGCCAGAGCGAGGAGCGCACGGTGGTTTGACGCGCGACTTTCTCCGCGCTCACGTCGCTCACCAGGCGATCAAGAGTTGCGGCATCGGAATCGGCGAGGGACGCGAGTTTCGCCAGATCGTCGATAAAATGCTGGCGCGCGGATTGCCATTCGTAATTCGGCGCGTACCACTGCGCTGGACGCACCGGTTCAGCCAAGCCCTCTGCTTCCGCCCGATCTTTGGGTTGCGTCCGAGCGGTGGGTTCAGGATGCTGCGGCCAGCTTTCAATGGCATGGTCGGGATTGCTGGGATTTTCGCCGGCAATTTTGCGGAGTTCGTAATCCATCCAATAATTCATGTGCAGCACGATCTGCCAGATGGAATGCGGATAGCCTGCAACACGGCGCGCGGCCAATTCCGCGGAAATGTCTTCGATGCAAGCGACAGGATCAACGTGAGCGCCTTTGCCGTAGATGAGTTCGCGGAGTGTGTTGTCGCCCATGGTGTCTCCCGTTTTGATCCGTAAGGGGAATCGCATGAGATCCCCCCTCCGAACTCGATCCTTTAGAATCAAAGATCTAGCGCACGAACTCATACTAGATCATTGAATAATAAGCACTTACGTCTAAGATATTTATTTTCCAATCAGTTAGGTGGTTTGGGCTTTGGGCTCCCGGCTTCGGCCTCTGTCGGCGCGGGGCCCCAGGTTAGCGCAAAAACCGCGCGCAAACCTGGGGCACCGTCCAGCAAAACACTCCCTCTTATGCGCTCTTTTCGACGGCGGCGATTGAGTCTTCCAATACGTCCATCGCTACATCGGCTTCGTCTTTTGTCACGACTAGCGGCGGGGCTATGCGCACCGTGCTGGGGCCGCAGCCGAGGAACAGGACTCCTTTTTCGAAGGCCATTTCGACTACGCGGTCGCGCTCGGCTGCGCCGTACTCGCGCGTTTTCTGGTCTTTGACGATGTCGACGCCGATCATGAGGCCGCGGCCGCGAACGTCGCCGACAATCTTGTGCTTCTTCGGCCAGTCCGCCATACGCTTGATCATGTAATCACCGACTTCGTGCGAGTTGTGGAGCAATCCTTCTTTTTCGATTACGTCGAGCGTGGCCAGCGCGGCCGCGATGCAAACCGGATTGCCGCCAAATGTTGAAGCGTGTGATCCCGGAACCCAATCCATGATCTCGGCCTTGCTCAGGGTGACGCCGAGCGGCATGCCGGAAGCGATGCCTTTGGCCATGCACACGATATCAGGATGCACTCCAGTGTGCTCGACGGCAAACCATTTGCCGGTGCGGCCCATGCCGCTTTGCACTTCATCGACGACGAGCAGAATTCCATGCTTGTCGCAGATACGGCGCAGTTCCTGCATGAACACTGTGGGAGCGACGACGTATCCGCCTTCGCCCTGAATCGGTTCGACAAAAATTGCCGCCACTTCTTCGGGCGCGAGGACGGTCTTGAAAAGCTTCTCTTCGATGTAGCGCGCGCAGCCGAGTGCAAACGGCTCCGCATCCTGCGCGCCACCGACGCATCCGCGATAGATATCGGGGTAGCGGACGTGCGTAACCCCCGGCACCAGCGGAGCGAAGCGGCGCTTTTGCTGCGGCTTCGACGCGGTCAGGGAAAGTGCGCCCATAGTGCGTCCGTGGAAGGCGCCGAGGAACGCGATCACCTGCTGGCGCCTGGTATGGTAGCGCGCGAGCTTTAGCGCGCATTCAACGGCCTCAGCGCCGGAGTTGCCGTAATAGACGCGATGCGGGCCCGGCATGGGAGCGATCTTCGACAGCCGTTCGGCCAGCGTGACCATGCCTTCGTAATAAAAATCAGTGCCCGACATGTGGATCAGCTCGGCGGCTTGTTTTTGAATGGCCGCGACGACCGTAGGATGGCAATGGCCGGTCGAAGTCACGGCGATGCCGGCGGAAAAATCGAAAAACTCGTTGCCGTCAACGTCCTCGACGACAACACCGCGGCCGCGCTTGGCAACCATCGGATAGGAACGCGTGTAGGAAGGGGAGATATATTTTTCGTCGCCCGCAAGAATGCGCTGGGCATTGGGGCCGGGAAGAGCGGTTGCGATCTTGGGGCCGATAGTAAGAGTTTTTGTCGTCATGGCGAGTTCTCCTGAAACCAGTGGTTAGTGGCCGGTGGTTCGTGGTCAGTGGCGCCTCTCGACGGTTGCTCGAAGTTCGAGCCCTTAGCTCGAAGCCTGAGTGCTGGCGCACGGTCATTGAACCGTGTTCAAGCTCATCCACTGCAAAGGTGCGAGGAGAACGAAAATTAGTCGCTGCCGAAGAGGTTGGCGCGAACGCGCGAGGGCAGCACGGAGAGGTAGCGGCGAGGGCAGGCAAGCCCCTGGATCCAGCAAATACGGAAGCGCGAAATGGAGCCGCTGGAGCGCATGTTTACTATATGAATTATATCCGGGATTGCGGCGCGGCGGAACCCCCTTAAGGAAGCTCCGATTAAGTATCCGCAAAAAGCGGGAAACCGCAGGGTACACGGTGTTTCACGGAGGATATCAGAGGCTTAATCGGAGCTTCCCTAAAAGGCGGCCCTTCGAGGAAGTCATGATGCTAACGTCAAAACGGCGACACGAAGAAAACCTGCAAAAACGAGGGCGATTTTGCCAACGCTATTGGTCTCTCAGTGGTCACCGACGCTCAGGGCGGGTCCGCGCCACACTTGATCAGAGGGGTCGGCTACAGCGTGTTCACAAATGTCTTTCGAGCCGCATGCGCTCCCTCAGGGGCTAAAGCCCCGCATTTTTTGAGGGGCTTTACGGCACGGCTGAAGCCGTGCCCTTCCCAACCCCGATTTATGAAACACGCTTTAAGTAGTGGGCGAGGAATCGGTGGTGGGGGGACTTGGGCCTGCCTCCAACTGCGGGAACACGAGCCGGTCGCTCAATATGAAGTTCACGATCGAACAGACGCCCACCGCAATCAGATTCGCGGCGATGTAGTTCATCTGCATCTGCCCCACGAGGGCGCGCATGATCAGAAGATTGCCCAGGATGGATACGGCTCCGTTGGTGGCGTTGAACCTGATAAACCGGGCCAGCGATTGCGTTAAATGGGCCGACGGCCGGTCGCGCCAGGTAAACCGTTCATGCCACAGGAAATTATGTATGACTGCCGTTTCCACCGCCAAACCGGTCGCGATCAGATAATCGAAATGAAATACCGATCGGTAGAACGTCAATGCGATAAGCTGCACTAACACTCCCACCCCGCCCACAAAATTGAATTTAAGCCAACGCAACTAAGCCTCCAAGAATCCGGTCCCTTTGAGAACCGGGACTAAGAACTGAGAATCATCGCCGTTCAGACGAGCCGTTCTTCCCGATACAAACGCACAGTGTTTTTTACACTGAAGACAATCGCCATCAGAGTCATTCCGGCGAGACCGACGGCTCCGCCGATATCGAACAGGCGGTAGCGTCCATGAATTACCCAGGCCCACCGCAATAAGGCGAGATTTCCAATCGCCAGCAAGATTCGCAACTCTGTCGGACCAAATCTCCAGAATGATAGTTGAAACTCGCCCAAAGTGTAACTGGCCAGATACGATTGGATAGAAAGTAACAGGAACGCGACCAGCAGTCCCATTGCAATCGCGGGATGCATATACCCGGATAGCGCCAGACCTCCCATCATGGCTACCGCTCCAAAGGAGTCGATCATGTGATCAACATAGAATCCATAGCGAGGGCGCTGCCGGTTCCGCACACGAGCCAGGGTTCCGTCGAGGGAATCGCCAAACCAATTTACAGCCAGACAAACGATGGCGGCAAGCAACATGCGCCGGTCGCGAGCGGCGAGCGCGTAAAAAATGCCAGTCGCAATCTGCGCCGCGAAACCAAGCACGGTGAGGTGGTCGGAATTCACCCAACCCGGCATGCGCATGGCCATCCAAACCAATGCGCGCGCCTCAACCGACGCCAAAAAACTTCGATGCACCCGCGCGGCGTGACGAAACTCGGATCGTCGAACTTCCGACAAAGTAGAGGGATTGATTTGTTCCGCAAAATCCGCCATTGAGTTTGCCCCCGAGGTTGCGATTGCCATAAGTGCCTCCGAACTGGGGCCAGTAAACGCGCGGAGGCTGGGAAATGGCAATGCAGGGCGGGTAAAGCGTAGATCAAGAGATATCCGGTTTTCTGTCAACAAGATAGGGTTGGTTATCTATTTTCCGCAAGACACCGCATTGAGTAGATCGCCAGTTCGCCTGATATCGGGCGAATTCTGCGATTGCAGACAGCTATTCATCGCTCGCGATTGTCGTTCGCGATTCGTCACCGGCGATCCGCGCCCGCACGGTTCGCCCAATGCGTTAATCTGCCAGAGATGCGGCTGCTGCGCTTTTTCCGTCCGTCCCATCAGCACACGGCCTTTTCGGCGACGCTGCTGCTGATGTCGGCCATCACGCTCTCGCGCGTGATCGGATACATCCGCGAGGCCTACATCGCCTATGCGTTCGGCGCGGGGTTGCAAACCGACGCTTACGTCGCCGCGTTCACACTGCCCGACTGGCTGAATTACATTGTGGCGGGCGGAACGGCATCCATTACATTCATTTCCATCTATACGAGATTTCTAGCCGATAAACGCGAGGCTGACGCCCAAAAAACCTTCTCGATCGTGATTACGGTGATGACCACGGTGCTCGTCATTGGCACGCTCATTGCCGAGATATTCACGCCGCGGTTTGCAGGGTGGATGTTTCATGGGTTCAATCCGCAGCAGATGGAGTTGTGCGTCCATCTGACGCGAATTTTGCTGCCGGCACAGATCTTCTTTTATGTTGGAGGAGTGGTCTCCGCCGTTCTGCTGTCGCATCGGCTGTTTCTGTTTCCGGCATTTGGGCCGCTCATTTACAACGTGTTCATCATCCTGGGCGGGGTCGTGGGCGGGCATCGGTTCGGCATCGCTTCGCTCGCCTACGGAGCGCTCGCAGGAAGCGTTATCGGACCATTTTTGGTGAATGCAATCGGCGCGGCCAAGATAGGGACCGGATACCGTCCATCGTTCGACGTGAAGAATGCCGCGTTTCGAGAGTGGATACGGCTTTCGATTCCACTGATGATCGGAGTGTCGCTGGTGACGGTCGATGACTGGATCCTGCGCTATTTCGCATCGAGCGGAGTGGGCGACATCGCGCGGCTGAACTTCGCCAAACGGCTGTTCGCGGTTCCGATCGCAATTCTCGGACAGGCCACGGGGCAAGCATCGCTTCCCTTCTTTTCGCGGCTGTTTGGCGAGAAAAAGTACGATGAGTTTGCCGCGACGGTTAATGCCTCGGTCTATCGCATCACGGCCGCATCGCTGCTGAGCACGGGCTGGATGGTCGCTGTCGCGGTGCCGCTGGTCGATCTAGTGTATCGGCGGGGCAGCTTCACGTTTGCCGATTCGCAATCGACCGCGCTCTACTTCCTCTGGTTCTCATTGTCTTTGGCATTGTGGTCAAGCCAGGCGTTGTATGCGCGCGCCTTCTACGCCTCCGGCAACACGCTCACACCCATGGTGGCGAGCACGCTGATTACGCTCGCTTCCCTGCCGATGTACAGATTTCTCTTTCATCAGTTCTCGGTGACGGGGCTGGCAATAGCATCGGATCTGGGAATCGCGGCAAATGCGGTGGCGATTGCGCTGTTGCTGCACGTTCGCGGCATGGTGCCGCTGCGTGGGATGAACTGGAAGGAACTGGGCAAAGCGGCGCTGATCGGCGCGGTCTCCGGGGGATTGAGCTACCAGGTTGCAAGGGTGTTTTTGGTGGCCGGCAATCGCCGCGCCGACTTGGCGGCGTTAGCTCTGGGATCGTTGACCTGGGCCGCGGCGGTTGCAGCGGGACTATGGATTCTGAGCTCGGAGCTGCCGGGAGACCTTCTCAGAAAGCGATCTACGTCCTTTCCGCGGGTGGCGGAGAGCCAAGTCTCGGAGACAATGGAAACGGGGAAGGAACCGTAAGGAAGCGGGCTTTCGGCTCCGGGCGTTGGGCTTTCGCTGTTCGCTCTGGAACTCCGCATCAATTTCCCAACATGCAGAGCAGTCGACATTCTCCCGCGTGTACACCTGTACGTGTACAGACGAAAGATACATGTCCACCTACAGGTGGACAAAACGAACGGGCCTCAAACGGAGGCCCGCTCTTTAACTGTAAGTTCTCTTGTCGGCAAGCGGCGAAAAACAAACGACGAACAGCGAATCCCGATTCTACGCTCTCGCTGCGATCGCCTCGGCAGGGGCCGATGCTGCTGCGGCCTTGGCTTCTTCGGGCTTCGATCCGGCTTTGCGGATATCGATTCCGCCCTTGAAGAACGCGCCATCTTCAATCGAGATACGCGCCGCTACAACGTCGCCGGTCAGCGAGCCATCGCTCCGGATATCGACGCGGTCGCTGGCGGTCAGATTGCCGCGGACTTTGCCCAGGACCACGATTTCACGTGCGTTAATGTTCGCCGCGACCACGCCGTTGCGCCCGACGGTTACGCGATTTCCAGCGAGGTTGATGGAGCCTTCGACCCTGCCATCAATGTACAGAGACTCCGAGCCAGTTACTTCGCCTTTGATGACGAGAGATTTACCAATCGTGGCCTGATCGGAGGCGGTGGCCGTGACCGCCGGACGTGGCGAAGCGGAAGGAGATTCGCTCACAACCGGAGACGAGGGGATCGTTGCGCTGGGACGTTCGGGTTCAGCTGGTCTTCCGGGAGTGGCAGGTTGATTCGTGGGCTTCCACATTTTGCTTGAAATCCTTTCGTAATAAGGGGTTTCGCATCCACCGCCGCATTTCGGTGGCCAAATTGATTCTACTCCCGGGCCGCGTTTGCATACTGTGGAAATCGCGCTATTTATAGGGACTTTCGTGGTTCCTCGTTCGACTACCGTCTTGCCTCGATTAGAGGTAATCATGTAATCGATTCCGGGTTACTGGCCATTTCTTCCTGCCATGCCTTGCCTTCGCGTGCGTTTCACACAATCGCGTTAATATTAGGGAGGGTTGGGGTTGAACATCGTTCTTGTTAGTTCAGCACCGTCGGGGAATAAACATTCGAGGAATCTCATGACTACGCTCACGACCGCGATCGGCCGGCCTGGACCCGGCGAATATGCCGCCTACTATGAGAAGTACATTGCCGGAGTACAGGGCAACGACATTGTGGTCACGCTCGACGAACAGCGGCGCCAGATGCTTTTACTGCTTTCCGGACGCAGTGAATCCGACGGAGAGATTCGTTACGCTCCCGGTAAGTGGACGGTGAAGCAAGTGGTCGGTCATATCTGCGATACCGAGCGCGTGATGTCGTACCGTGCTTTGCGCATCGCGCGCGGCGATTCGACCCCGCTCGCCGGCTTCGACGAAAACAACTACGTGGCCAACGCGCCGTTCGCTACGCATCCGCTGGCCGACTTGATCGAAGAATTCATCGCGGTGCGCCGCGCGACCGTGTCGTTGTTTCGCAATCTGGACGAAGCGGCCTGGGCTCGCCGTGGAGTCGCCAACAATAATGAAGTGACCGTGCGCGCGCTGGCGTACATCGTCGCGGGCCACGAGTTGCATCATCGGCGGATGCTGCAGGAGAAATATCTGAAATAGGTCTCAGGTGTCAGCTCTTTAGGTCGCACGAAAAACCGTGAGGCGCCTTCAACACGCCCCTGAAACCTGACGCCTAAGACCTGCGACCTTCTTTTCATGTTTTCCGATTCCTCCATCCTTCGCCACGTCGAACGCCAGCCGAAAAAAACGGCAACTTACAAGCAATTGCTGCGCGAGCTGGGAGCGAAAGGCGACGAGCGCCGCCAACTTGCCGACCGGCTGTACGCGCTGGTCAAAAAGGGCCAGTTGCTCGAGATCGACCAGGGCCGCTACTCCGTTGCGCAGGCAAAAGCGGGGCGCAACGCGCTGGTTGGCCGGTTGAGCATGCACCGCGACGGATTCGGCTTCGTGATTCCGGACGCTGCTACGCTCGACCCGAGTATAAAAGCACGGCTGGCTGGCGATGTTTTTATTCCTCCACATGCCACGGGATCGTCGATGCACGGGGATCGCGTGCTGGTTGAGATTTCCGCGTTTCGGACCGACGGGCGGGCGGAAGGGCGCATCCTGCGCTCGGTTGCGCGCGCACATCCAACGGTGGTTGGAATTTTCCACTACGACCGGCGGCACAACCACGTGAAGCCGATCGAACGGAAAAGTCACGAACGAGATCGTGATTCCGCCGGGGATGGAGATTCCCAAACCCCTAACCACCGAGAACGCAGAGAGAGGCAAACCGGAAAAGTCAAAAGCTGCCCAGCACCGCGTTATTGGCGACGAGGCTAAAGTTCATACTGGCTGGCAGGATCTGGAAGGCGTAGTGGTCGATGTGGAGATCACCGACTGGCCGAGCGCTACGCAGAATCCGCGAGGCAGGGTGATTGAAATTCTTGGCGAAGAAAACGATTTCGGCGTGGATGTCGAAATCATGATCCGCAAGTTTCATCTGCCACACCGTTTTCCACCTGTGGTTGTTGAGGAAGCGCAAGCGCTTGCGGCGGAGAATCTTGCCGCGGAAAACCTCACTCCAAATAGCGCTGCCAACGCCACTCCCGCGAGTGATCTGAGGCATCGGCGCGATTACCGCGAACTGCCGATTGTCACGATTGATGGCGAAACGGCCCGCGATTTCGACGATGCCGTCCATGTGCGCCAATTGGAAAACGGGAACTACGAGTTGCAGGTTCACATTGCCGACGTCGCACACTATGTCACTCCGGGGTCTGCCATCGACGAAGAAGCGCGCCTGCGCGGAACGAGCGTTTACTTTCCCGACCGCGCCGTGCCGATGCTGCCGCTCGAACTCTCGACCGACATTTGCAGTCTGCGGCCGCAACTCGACCGGCTGGTGCTTTCGTGCACGATGGAGATCGATCATCGTGGCGAAATCGTTGGATATGAAATCAACGAAGGGGTGATCCGCTCGGCGGAACGAATGACTTACACGGCGGTGAACGCCGTGATCGAAGGAGCCGAAGCGCGCAGCCGCTATGCAAGCCAGGTTGAGCACTTCGAGCGCATGCGCGATCTGGCACTGATTTTGAACCGCAAGCGCGAGCGGCGCGGCTCGATCGATTTCGACCTGCCGGAGCCGGTGATTGAGTTTGACGAATTCGGGCTGATGAAGAGCATCACGCGGTCGGAACGCAATATCGCTCACCGGCTGATTGAAGAATTCATGCTCTCGGCGAACGAGTGCGTCGCGCATTATCTGGAAAACAAACGCATCGCGTCGCTTTACCGCATTCACGAAAAACCCGACGCCAAGCGCGTTTACGACTTTGAAGTGATCGCGGCGACGTTTGGGTATTCGCTGGGAGTGGGCGCGCTGCCGATCGAGCGCATGCAGATGAAGACCGACCGGCGCGCCGCGCACGGCACCGGCAAACGCGTGCGCGAGATTGAGATACCGAAGGAAGTACATATCACGCCGCGGATGTATCAGAAACTGGCCGAGAAGATTGCAGGGAAACCTGAAGAGCGGATTCTTAGTTTTCTGATGCTACGCTCGCTGAAGCAGGCGCGCTATAGCGAAGAGAATCTCGGGCATTTTGCGCTGGCGGCGACCACGTATACGCATTTCACTTCGCCCATCCGACGCTATCCGGACTTGATTGTGCATCGCATTTTGAAGGAGGTGCTGCGGGACTCGGCGGAGCGCGTGGACGGAGAGATTCCGGTCGGTGAGTCCTCTTCATTAAGAGACCAAGCGAATGCAAAAAGTTCGCGGGCGGGGCGCCCGCGCCACATAGACACGGATGAGGCGTCGCCTTCGCCGTGGTCGAAGCGGCGCGATCACGACGCACATCAAAAATCCCTTGAGCCGCTGGGCGGGCCGATTTCGCTCGAAGAGCTGCACGCCATCGCCGAGGAATCCAGCCACTCGGAACGCCGCGCCGATGACGCCGAGCGCGAGCTGATGGAATGGAAGAAAGTTAAATTCATGGAGCGGCGAATTGGCGAGGACTTCGACGGTCTGATTATCAGCGTGACCAAGTTTGGTTTCTTCGTCGAACTTACCGATCTATTTGTCGAAGGCCTGGTGCCTCTGAATACGCTGGCGGACGACCGCTACACCTACCACGAGAACACGCGCGAAATCATCGGCCAGCGCTCACGCAAGACCTACAGCATGGGCGATCGCGTGCGGGTGCTGGTGGACCGCATCGATCCGGTGGAAAAGAAGATTCAGTTCGCGGTGATTGAAGAAGCGCCGAAACAAGCAAAACCCAGGCGCCGACACTGATCTTACGTATAGAATCTCTGTTCACTCATGCCCTGTCTAATAAAAGGGGAATGACCCGAGCACGAATTTGGAAATCACAATACAAGAGAGCAGGCTGAGTTTCAGGTCGAAATACGAAATTGAAACGCCCGGCTCCTTCTACTACGCTCAAAAGGCGTTCTTTTCTTGGCCAGCAAGGTTGAAACTGCAATCAGCGGACGGGCGCGTCCTTGCAATCCTGCAGTGTAGGTTTTCCTTCTTCCGAAGCAAGTATGACTTCGTGCTGCAGGACGGCCGGATCTTCCACTTTTACTGTCAAAAAAGATGGAAGCGTGTATTCGTGTGCGAAGACGACAAGGACAGCTACTGCATCTATGGGCACAAAGGACTCAGATATTCCGTTTTTCAATCTGATCGTCAGATAGCAGCTTTCACAAAGAATCGCATCGTGATTGGGAAAGGCAATCGATATGAGGTAAGCCTTAAAGATGATGCCGACATCGTCGTGCTAGTGTGCATTGTGCTCGCGATAAATACCGCGGAGAACGACGATGACAACACGACAGTGGCTATAGACATCGGAAGCATCGGACCCGAAGAAAGACGATTCGACAATCGCTGGCAGCCGAGTTGACCTTTGCGTCCGGCACCCACCTGCTAAAATTCTCCGACACTATTTTTGGCGCCTGCCTGAGGTTTCTGCTACATGTCCAGCGACTCTACTTCCAGCAATGCTAGTTCCGGTAGTGCCATGCCTACTCCGCGCACGCGCGTGGTGCGCGAACCGCATCGGGGCATTTACGACCGTGAAACGGTCAACCAAATTCTCGACGAAGCTTTTATCTGCCATGCTGGCTTCGTTGTGGATGGACAGCCCTATGTGATCCCGACATTGTACGGCCGCGATGGCAATGTGCTTTACATTCACGGATCGGTTGCCAGTCGCATGTTGCGCAATCTGGAGAAAGGTGCGCCGGTTTGCATCACGGTCACGCTGCTGGATGGACTGGTGCTGGCGCGCTCGGTCTTCAATCACTCGATGAATTATCGCTCCGTGGTGATTCTGGGGATGGCAACGTTGGTGAAAGATGCGGCGGAAAAGGTAGCGGCGCTGCGCGCGGTGAGCGAGCACGTCATACCGCGTCGCTGGGACGATGCACGGCTGCCTACGGATAAAGAACTGAAGGTCACTTCGGTGCTGAAGATTCCGATTGAAGAATTTTCTTCCAAGGTGCGCGTGGGTCCACCGATTGACGATGAGGAGGACTTGTCGTTTCCGACGTGGGCGGGAGTAATTCCGCTAGAAGTGAAGACTGGTGCGCCAATTGCGGATGAGCATTGCCAGCGCGAGTTTCCGGAGTATCTCAAGAACTATTCCCGTAAGAAAAAACCTTAAGGGCGAATTGAATCCAGAGTGGTTGCGCTGGCCTGCTTGTCCGTTACTAACTCCCGAAGAATTTCGTTGCATTCCTGCCACGAAGCTTCTTCGCTGTGCGGGCTGTGGCGTCCATTCTCGACAAAGCGCGCTTCAGCACTGGACAAGGATTTCTGCACTTCTTCCATCTCCCCAGGTTCGGTTCGCGGATCGCCTCTGCCATGCATGAATGTCACCGGCACGCGCACTTCGCCAAGGCGCCGATCGTACAAGTCCTCATTCGGACGCGCGCTCATGGCCGCAAGCTCCAACCAGACGCTGCAATTGCGCTGCACGACGTTGCGCCAGTGCTCTTCTCCATGGTCGGCTGCCAACAGCTTCTGGAGCTTTTCACCTACTGCCCCTGGATCGTTGGCAAACCGTTGGAAGAAGATTTCGTGCGACCTCGGTTTACTGCGATAGAAGTGGAAGGCTTCCAGAATTAGCCGGTCGCACCGCTCCGGCGCTTGCAACCCGATCATCGCGGCGATGACCGCTCCGTCGCTGTGTCCCCAGAAAACGGCGCGCTCGATTCCCAGGACATCCAGTACCAGCAGTGTCTCCTCAGCGGCCCGGCGATGAAAGTCGAGCGGTAACGGTCCTGCGAAGCGTGCTGAGTGCCCGTGCCCGGAGCGATCTGGAATCAAAAGCCGGACGTGGCTGCTCAATGCGTCGATTTGCCTGTTCGATCGGGTACACGCCATAGCCCCAGCCTCCATGCAGGAAGACGAGTGGTGGACCACTGCCAACTTCTCGATAGTGAATCGGGACGGGCGAAACCTCGTCCGCGTGCGGCGAGCTTTTCAATTCCACAAAGGGCATGGGATCTTTTAGACCAGAAATTAACCCAGGTTAGCGCGCAAAGAACGCGCGAACCTGGGGCACCAAACAGTCACAAGCTCTCAGGATGACATTCCCAACCAATCAGCCGGACAAAATCTTTAATTCGGTATCAGCAGCAACTTACCCGTCGTCTTGCGCCCTTCCAGGTCGCGGTGGGCTTGTTGCGCCTCGGCTAGCGGATACACGTGCTCGATGCGCAGTTTGAGTTTGCCCTCGCGAATCATCGTGAAGACCGCGCCCATGCGGCGCTGCAAGTCTTCGGAACTGATGATGTAATGGCCGAGCGACGGGCGCGTCAGGAAAATCGATCCCTTTTGCGTCAGCACCAGGGGATCAATGGGCGCGACGGCTCCGCTCGACCCTCCATAGAGAGCCATCATGCCGCGCGGGCGCAACAGGTTCAGCCCTTTGTCAAACGTGGTTTTGCCGACAGAGTCATACACGACGTCCACACCTTTGCCGCCGGTCAGGCGTTTAGTCTCAGTTTCAAAATCAGATTGCGTATAAAGAATGACGTCGTCGGCGCCGGCGGCGCGCGCCAACTTCGCCTTCTCCTCGGTTGAAACTGTGCCGATCACGCGGGCGCCGATGTTGTGCGCCATTTGAACAAGCAGCAGGCCTACTCCGCCAGCGGCGGCGTGGACGAGCGCTGTTTCGCCTTTCTTAAGCGGATAGGTGTCGTGAGAAAGGTAGTGCGCCGTCATTCCCTGTAGGACGGCGGCGGCGGCCTCACGCTCGCTTACACCGTCGGGAATCTTCACAAGCCGATCGGCAGCGACGGCCGCATATTCGGCATAGCCGCCAAGAGACATCGTGTAAGCCACGCGATCCCCGACGGCGATGTTGTGGACATCGCTCCCAACGGCCGAAACAGTTCCGGCGGCTTCCTGGCCGAGAACAAACGGTACTTGCTGTTTGTAGCGGCCCTCGCGGTTGTAAACGTCGATGAAGTTGACGCCAGCGGCTGCAATCTTGACGACGGCTTCGTTGGGTTTCGGCTGCGGGACAGGGAGGTCTACCAGTAGCATGACCTCCGGACCGCCGGTTTGCTGTATCTGAATGGCTTTCATAGTGAGCTTTGATGTCCTGGAAATTTGTAAGACTCAGCGGCGGCGGATGTCAAATTTCGGAGGACCGATCGAGCACGCCACCGCTTTCGTCAAAACTTAAAGACCGTTTTCTTGCCGGACGGATCGGTGACGGTTGTCTCTTGCACTTGGCCGGCCGGCGTCTCGACATAGTCGAAATGATAGGTGCTGGTCCACTGTTGAATGATTCGGGAGGTTCGCCCTCCCTTGTATTCAATGACCAGGATGTCATTTCCGGTCGAATCCTGAACCGCTGTCATTCGCCGGAACCTGTACAAATAGCGCCAGACGATGTGGCCATCTTCGCGAACTTCGGATAGCCTGCCATCTGGATCATAGGAGTAGCTAACAACATGGCCGGCATCGTCGGCGGCCTGGATGACTCGATCGCCGTCATCGTAAGTGAATTGAATCTGGTGGCCGTGCGGCGAGATCAGGCTCTTCAGATTGTGCCTGGCATCGCGATCGAACTTGATCTCGTCGCCGCTGGGACTGCGCATGCCGACAAGTGCTCCGTCAACTGGCCGTTTGGCGTAGTAGGCCTCGGGAAAGCGGTAGAGGGTTCCGTCCTGAAATGTCATATCCCAGTGATCGACGTTCCAGCGTATCTGGGATCTGTCGAAAACCGTCGGCGGCGTGCCGCGATGCTCTTCAACATCGTCTTTGTAACTAGTTCCCTCGGAGATGCGACTGGAATGAACCTGGCGGCCATCGCAAAGCGCAAGCTCCATGTAGGTGTAGGGGAACCGGTCGCCGAAGGGAAAGATGTCGTATGCGTGGTTGCTGCCGATGCCGAATGCGCGCGAGTGCTTGTCCCACAGATGGTAGCCACGCGTAAGCGCAAGAGGCATGGTATCGGGAACAAAGAGGTCGGTCTTGCGCAATAAGAAAAGACCGGAGCGCAGGTCAACTTCATATTGCTCGACATTGCCATCGTTGTGCAGTGCGGGCGAGCACTGACGAATAGAGACTTGCAGCGATTGGGCCGGCGCGGCGCGCTCAATCAACAGACAGGGATAAGCGTCGGTTGAGATCGGGAGCTTGGCAAGTTCGACTTCAGACTTGAGCCGTACGACTACCGGGCGTGAAGCACGATAGCGAAGGTAGCGGACGCCGATCTGTAGGAGTATATAGAAACCTATGACCGAAAAAGTGAGGAGCCGCAGTGCCTTTTTGAGCTTGGGCGTCGGGCGTTTGTTTGGCGTTAGGCTGGAATCCATGAGCCGTGCGTGGAAATATGCTTCGTGGCGATCAGTGTACCGCGTTGACCGGCCAGCGAGTGATGGCGCTGCCACATGTGCAAGGCGCGGTAACATCCAGGCCGGTTCCTAAAGTCACCGCTTGAGTATGCGTCTCTTGGGGCGTTGCCCAACGATTCGCTGGGGTAGTACCATCTCATATTCAATTTAAGACCAAGCTGCGACCAACAGCGGATTCCTCCCTTCGGTCGGAATGACAATGACTGAAGAGGGCAAGAATGACAAGGTTGCAGACTGCTAAAGTAATAAGAAAGTGACGCGAGCTTTTTCTGGATGAGAGCCTTTTCTCAAAAATCTGCCATTTTGCTCGCGGCCCTCATGGGGATAAGTCTGGGCTGCCAGACGGCGCAAAGGCAGTCGGCATTTCTGCCGCCGACTAAGGCGCAGGCTCCGCCGATGATTGCGAGCGCGGCACCGAATTCCGACAAGCAACAGGCTGTGCCGAAGAATCCCGAGCCCGAGAAAAAGCCCGAGGCTGCAAAAGCTCTGGCTGTCGATTCCGTTGCCGAACTCATCTCGCGGGTGGAAAATGAGTATCGCGCGGGGCAGGAAAACTACCGCGCCGGGCATTTGGCGGCAGCCAAGCAGAATTTTGATGCGGCGTTCAACCTGCTGCTCGGAAGCGGACTCGATATTCAGTCGGATGACCGCCTACAGGCCGAACTAGACCGCATTCTCGATGGAACCAACAGCACGGAACTGGAAGCGCTGCAAATGGGGGACGGATTCTCCGAGCAGAAATCCGAACCGGCGCCGATTGACGAAGCCAACGAATTTACGCCGCCCGTCGACCAAAACGTGAAAGCCAAGGCCGAGGCGGAGATCAAATCGACACACTCCGATCTGCCGCTGATGATGACCGATCAGGTCGCCGGCTACATAAATTACTTCTCGACGCGCGGGCGCGGAACGTTTGAGCGCGCGCTGGCGCGGTCGGGACGATATGAAGAAATGATCCGGCGCACGTTTCGGGAAGAAGGAGTGCCGCAGGATCTGATTTATCTGGCGCAGGCGGAGTCGGGGTTTCATCCGCTGGCAGTGTCGAAGGCGGGTGCGCGCGGCATGTGGCAGTTCATGGCGGGCCGCGGCTCCGCATATGGGCTGGAGCGTACCTGGTGGACCGACGACCGGCAGGATCCGGAAAAGGCTACGCGTGCGGCCGCACACCATTTGAAGGACCTCTACAACCAGTTCGGCGATTGGTACCTGGCGATGGCCGCATACAATTCGGGTCCCGGCACCGTACAGGCCGCGGTGAAGCGCACTGGCTACGCGGATTTCTGGGAGCTTTACCAGCGCAACGTGCTGCCGAAGGAAACGCGCAACTACGTTCCGATTATCCTGGCCGTCACCATCATGGCAAAAAATCCCGATCAATATGGCGTGGCGGCGGTGGCGAAGGATAAGCCTATTCCGTATGACACGGTAAAGATCGATTATCCAATCGACCTGCGGCTGGCGGCCGAATGCGTGGACGGTTCCGCGGACGACCTGCAGGATCTGAACCCAAGTCTACTGCGGCTGACCACGCCCAAGGATCAAGCGTTTGAGCTGCATCTTCCCGCCGGAACGGCCGAACAATTCCAGAGCGTGGTTGCTTTGATTCCGGTGGATAAGAGGGTCTGGTGGCACTACCACAAAGTGCAGGCCGGCGAGACTCTCGCCTCAATCGCGCGCACGTATCACAGTTCGCCACAATCGATCGCGGAGGCGAACGATCTTGACGAGAACGCGCTCACTTTTGGCCTGCGCCCGGAGACACGGCTGATCATTCCAATTGCTCCCAGCAAGGAGAGCGACACAACCACTTACGCGCACGCGATCACGCGCTACAAGATTCGCAAAGGCGATACGGTTGAATCGGTGGCAAAGAACTTTGGCGTTTCCTCTGCCATGATCCGCAAGTGGAATCGGCTGAAAGGCGATAGCCTGGCGGGCCGAAAGAGTTTGCTGGTGCACGTGCCCGTGAGAGCCGTTGCACGAGAACCGAAGGTTGGATCGAAGCCGCCAGCTCGTCGCGCAAAGCTGCACCGGACGGCGCTCCTCCAGGATTCGTCCGGCAGAGATCCGCCAGGACAGGCTTTGCCAGCGCGCCGGGCGGCGAGCGCGCCTGCTGCCGGGGCTGCGCCGCCGAGCGTTGTACCTCCAAACATTGTGCTGATCACGGTGGATACGACGCGCGCCGACCGCATGGGGTTTCTGGGCTCCGAACGTGGACTGACGCCAAACCTTGATACCCTGGCCCGCCAGTCAGTGGTTTTCACCCGAGCCTATTCGCAAGTCCCTCTGACCGCCCCCTCACACGCAACCATCCTCACGGGAACGTACCCCCAGTTTCATCAGATCAACAATTTCGGCATACCGCTGGCGAAGACCCTGCCTTACGCGCCTGCAATCTTGCGCGCCCACGGATATCACACTGCCGCGTTTGTCGGCGCCCTGGTCCTCGACCCGAAAGCAGGGAGTGTTCCTGGCTTCGAGCGCGGGTTTGACACCTACGACGCGGGCTTCACGCAAATGCCTCCGGGAGGAGATCGTTATCACACGGCGGAGCGTCGAGGCGATGTGGTTGTGGCGCACGCGCTGGCGTGGCTGAAGCAGCACCCGCATGGTCCTTTCTTTATGTGGGTACACCTGTACGATCCCCACGATCCGTACGATCCTCCGGAGCCATATAGGAGCCGGTACAATTCGGCACCCTACGACGGCGAGATTGCCTACGCCGATTCTGCCGCCGGGAAATTGCTGGGCGAATTGCGCACGCGCGGAGTTTATGAAAACTCGGTGATTGCAGTCATGTCCGATCATGGCGAAGCGCTGGGCGAGCACGGAGAAGATACCCACGGCATGTTTCTCTACGACGAGACCATCCACGTTCCGCTGCTGTTCAAGCTGCCGAAGGAAGTCTCGGAGGGAGAACGCGTCGATGACCGTGTTGGGCTGGTGGATGTATTACCAACAATTTTGCAGGCGGCGGGCATTGCAATTCCGAAGGAAGTGCAAGGGGAATCGTTGCTGGGCATGATCCATGCGACGCCGGGCGACCGGCCGATGTATGCGGAATCTGATTACGCGTACACGTCGTTTGGTTGGAGTTCTCTGCGATCGCTGAGAACGGGGAAATATCTATTTGTGGAAGCGCCGCGGCGGGAGCTGTACGACCAGGGGACGGACCCGCAAGCGAAGAGTAACCTCGCACCCACATCCAAGGCTGTGGCCGACACCCTGGAAGGCCAGCTCGATGCGTTCCGGCAGAAGACGAGCACTTCACGCGAGGCGCCCACGGCTACTCTCGACGACGACCAGCAGGCGAAGCTGGCTTCGTTCGGATACTTCGCGGACAATGCTCCGACAGCGGCGGGAGCCAAAACCAGCAGCATCGATCCCAAGGACAAGATCGAGATCAGCAACACGCTGCACCGGGTGGAACTGCTCGCGCAAGACCTGCACTACGAGGAAGCCATTGCGTTGCTGGAGCAAGTCATCAAGAAGGAACCGGACCAATTCATTGCCTACCGGCAGCTGGGCCAGATTTACATGGTGCGCGGCGATTTTAAGAAGGCTGTGCCCGTCTTGCGCAAAGCGGTGGAGTTGCGTCCGGATTCGATGAAAGATCATTTCGCACTGGGCATGGCGTTATATCAAACCGGAGAGTTCACCGCGTCAGTGCCGGAGTTCGAGAAGGTTGTCGCCCTGGCGCCGGCCTGGGAGCAAGCGCATCTCGTCCTGGCGACTGCCTATATTAAGGTGGGCCGCGCGCGGGAAGCGATCACCGAGTGCGACAAAGTGCTGAAAGTCGCTCCCGAGAACTACGGGGCCCTATTGCTTGAGGGGCGAGCGCTGGTGTTCTCGAAACACCCTGAAGAAGCCCTGCCGAAGCTGAAAAAAGCGGCTGCGATTTTGCCCCAAGAGGCGGACCCGCACATGGCGATGGCGGATGCTTACAGCCAGTTGGGACGCGAAACAGATGCCGCGCGAGAGAGGGCTGAAAGTCAGCGCCTCGCCGCCAGCCTCCCACAATGAATGAGGGTCACAAACGGCCTTTGCTGAGCATTTGCAATGCAGATGACATGCAAATTTATTCATCTTGACAGGGACTCATTCGTATCGTAGCATTTGCGGTCGTCGGGCGAAGCTGTGCGCAGAGCTTTGTAGATTGTGGGTATTTAACGTCTTCTTTAGTTCTTATTGAGCATACCCCGTCCGGACGAACATTACAGATGTGTTCCAATATGCTGCCGGGCCCCCCCTTCTTAGGCAGCGCGAATTCCAATGAGTACGGCCACTGGGAATCGAAACGCAAAGCGTGGAAAAAGGGAAAAACGTGTGTCTTCCAGGAGAGACTATGTTCCGTAGATTCGGCGTCGTCGCTGTCACCCTTCTCGCGATTTTGTTCTTCGCCAATATCGTATGCCAAGCGCAACCCCAGCCATTTTTGACGCGCCATGTGCCCGCAGTAGTTGCCAATGGCAAGGCCCAGTTGGTAGGGCATCTTCCGGCGGACCAAGTCATGCGCTTCGACATTGTGATGCCCCTGCGCGATCAGACTGGCTTGGACATCTTCCTACAGCAACTCTACGATCCTTCTAGCATCTTTTTCCATCAGTTCATCACGCCGGAGGAGTTTACTGCCCGGTTTGGCCCCAGTGACCAAGACTGGGAAACGATGGTGAATTTCGCGAAGGCTAGCGGCTTTCAAATATTCAGCGGCACCCGCGATGAAAGAGACCTAAGGGTTACGGGCACGGTGGCGAATGTCGAGAAGGCCTTCCATTTAACTTTGGGCATTTACCAGGACCCCAACGAGAACCGCACCTTTTTCTCGCCAGACCGCGAGCCTAGCGTGGACCTGCCGTTCGCGCTTTGGCATGTCTCGGGGTTGGACAGCTACATAAAAAAGCATTCCATGCTCGTCAACAAGCACGACTACGCGAAGAAGCATGGGATGAATCCCGATGAAGTCATCAAGCCGGACGCCACCACGGGATCGTGTCCTTCAGCATCCTTCTGCGCCAGCGACATGCGCGCGGCCTACTACGGCGGAACGGCTCTCACTGGCACTGGCCAGACTGTCGGACTGTTCGAGTACGAAGGCACCAATTTATCCGACCTGGCCTTGTACTACAAGAACGCGGGCCAAACTGAACCTTTCGTGCCGACCGTCATATCCGTCGACGGAACTTCTACGACTTCCAGCGACGACATCGAACAAACGCTGGACATGGGGCAGGCGATGGGAATGGCCCCGGGCTTGACGATGGTTTACAACTACGTGGGAAGCACCGATACCGCCATCCTTAGCGCGATGGTCGCGAACGTGGTCGCTCCGATATCGAAACAAATCGGCTGTTCGTGGGGCTGGACGGCAGACGTTAGCACTCTTAACCCGTACTTCGAGCAGATGGGGACTCAGGACCAGAACTTCTTCGCGGCCTCGGGCGACTCGGGCTACTGGCACGGGACGGGCAATTCAGCGCCTTGGCCGGCGGACGATGCCTATGTTGTTGGAGTCGGCGGCACGGACTTGACCACCTCCGGCGCGGCAGGGCCTTGGGCATCGGAAGGCGGCTGGACCGATAGCGGCGGCGGTATCACCACCAATTCCGTTCCCATCCCCTCCTGGCAGCAACTGACAGGCGTCATTAACTCGTCTAACGCGGGTTCTACCACCTTGCGCAACGGCCCGGATGTCTCGGCCAACGCGAATTTCACGTTCTACGTTTGCGGTGGGGGAAGCTGCACGGCAAACGAAGAAGGTGGCACCAGTTTTGCCGCGCCCATGTGGGCCGGTTACCTGGCTCTGGCCAATCAGCAGGCGGCGGCGAATAGCGAATCGATCGGGTTCATTAATCCGATCATTTACCCGGCTAATCTGACGTCGAGCTATAGCACTTACTTCCACGACATCAGCGACGGCGCTTCTAATGGCAAGTACAAAACCGTGACCGGTTACGATTTGCTCAGCGGCTGGGGCTCTCCGAACGGCAGCGGTCTGATCAACCTGCTGGCGCCGGTTGCCGGCGGCACGACCCCACAGACCATTACGTTCACCACGAATGCCCCGGCGAGCGCGGCGTATAACAGCCAATTCACGGTAGCAGCCACTGCCAGCTCGGGCTTGGCGGTGACGTTCACGTCTTCGGGATCGTGCAGCAACTCGGGCGCGACTTACACGATGACCAGCGGAAGCGGAACCTGCTCGGTGATCGCGAATCAGGCCGGCAACAGCACATACGCGGCGGCTCCGACAGTCACGCAAACCACGAGCGCTACTACGGGCAGCCAGACCATCACGTTCACCACTAACGCACCGGCGAGCGCAGCCTATAACGCCAACTTCACGGTTGCGGCCACGGCGAGCTCCGGATTGGCAGTTGCCTACACCAGTTCCGGATCGTGCACCAACTCGGGCGCGACTTATACGATGACCAGCGGAACGGGCACATGCTCGGTGATCGCGAATCAGGCCGGCAACACCAACTACTCGGCGGCGCCTACGGTAACGCAAACCACGAGCGCTACAGCGGCGAGCCAGACCATCACGTTCACCACGAACCCGCCCGCAAGCGCGGCCTATAATGCTCAATTCACGGTAGCGGCTACCGCCAGCTCGGGCTTGGCAGTTGCCTATACCAGCTCGGGATCGTGCAGCAATTCGGGCGCGACCTACACCATGACCAGCGGAACGGGCACATGCTCGGTGATCGCGAATCAGGCCGGCAACACCAACTATGCGGCCGCGGCGCAAGTCACGAAAACGGCAAGCGCGACATTGGCCAGCCAGAGCATCACGTTCACAACAAACCCGCCCGCGAGCGCGGCTTATAACAGCCAGTTCACGGTAGCGGCTACGGCCAGCTCCAGCTTGGCAGTGGCGTATACCAGTTCGGGCGCGTGCAGCAACTCGGGCGCGACCTACACCATGACCAGCGGCACGGGCACCTGCTCGGTGATCGCAAATCAAGCGGGCAACACCAACTACTCGGCTGCGGCGCAGGTCACGAAAACGGCAAGCGCGACATTGGCCAGCCAGAGCATCACGTTCACCACGAACCCGCCTGCGAGCGCAGCTTATAACAGCCAGTTCACGGTAGCGGCTACGGCGAGTTCCAGCTTGGCAGTGGCGTATACCAGCTCCGGCGCGTGCAGCAACTCGGGCGCGACCTACACGATGACGAGCGGCGCGGGCACATGCTCGGTGATCGCGAATCAGAGCGGCAACACCAACTACTCGGCTGCGGCTCAGGTCACGAAGTCAGTGACCGCAACGCCGGCCAGCGCGAGCGTAAACGTCGGTTCCACTCTGAATCCTTCGTCGTATGGCCAGGCGGTGAGCTTCACGGCCAGCGTGACTGGATCGAGTCCGACTGGAACGGTGCAGTTCACGGTCGACGGTGGCGCTTTCGGTTCGCCGGTAACGCTGGTATCCGGTTCGGCCGCTTCGGGCAGCATTTCAACGCTGACGAATGGGACGCACACGGTGTCGGCGACCTACTCGGGCGACTCCAATAACAGCGGCAGCACGGGGACTCTGGCAGGCGGCCAGGTAGTAGGTGCGGCTGGCGCGGGCGTGAGCGTTGCCTCCAGTGTGAACCCAACCACCTACGGCCAGTCTGTCACGTTCACCGCAACAATCAGCGGAGCGAACGGACTTGTCCGTGGCCGCAACAGCCGCAAACCGATGGCGGTCAGCGGAACGGTCGCGTGGAGTTCCAACACGGGCTGTGGCACGACGACGGTCACGACCGGCAATCCGGGAACGGCGACTTGTACGACGACAAGTCTCCCTGTAGGAAGCGACACGATCACGGCCAACTACTCGGGTGACAGCAACCACAACAGCAGCTCGGGCACGCTCAACCAAACGGTCGATCAGGTGAGCGCGAACGTGAGCGTTGGCTCCACCCTGAATCCGTCCACGTATGGCCAGGCAGTGAACTTCACGACCAGCGTGACGGGATCGAGTCCGACGGGAACGGTGCAGTTCAACATCGACGGAAGCCCGTTCGATACCGAGACACTGGTATCGGGTTCGGCCGCTTCGATCAGCACCTCGACGCTGACGCAAGGGACGCACACCGTAACGGCTGTGTATTCGGGCGACACCAATAACGCGGGTAGCACGGGCACATTGAGCGGAGGCCAGGTTGTGAGTGCGGCTGGCGCGGGTGTGAGCGTTGCTTCCAGTCTGAATCCTTCGAACTTCGGCCAGCCGGTGACGTTCACGGCGACGATCAGCGGAGCGAACGGACTTGTCAAGGGCCGCAAACCGATGGCTGTCAGCGGAACGGTCGCGTGGAGCACCAACACTGGCTGCGGTACAACGGCGGTCGCCTCGGGCAATCCTGGGACCGCAACCTGCACGACGACAAGTCTCCCAGTCGGGACCGACACGATCACGGCGACGTACTCGGGCGACAGCAACCACAGCGGCGGCACGGGCACGTTGAGCGGCCAAGTCGTCAATCCGAGCCAGACCCAGACGATCACGTTCACCACGAACGCTCCGTCGAGCGCGGCCTATAACAGCAACTTCGCAGTAGCGGCGACCGGCGGCGCAAGCGGCAACCCGGTGGTATTCACAAGCTCCGGGGCTTGCAGCAACTCGGGCGCGTCGTACACCATGACCAGCGGCACCGGCACCTGCTCGGTGATTGCGAACCAGGCGGGCAACTCGCAGTATGCGGCGGCCCCAACGGTGACCGAGACGGTAAGCGCGACGCAGCTGTCGCAGGCGATCGCGTTCACCACGAACGCTCCGTCGAGCGCGGCCTACAACAGCAGCTTCACGGTTGCGGCTACGGGCGGCGCAAGCGGCAATCCGGTGGCGTTTACAAGCTCCGGATCGTGCAGCAACTCGGGCGCGACCTACACCATGACCAGCGGCGCTGGCACCTGCTCGGTGATCGCGAATCAGGCGGGCAACGCCAACTACTCGGCTGCGTCTACGGTGACGCAAACCACGAGCGCAACGCCGGCCAGTCAGACCATTGCGGTCACGACTCCGGCGCCTCCAACTGCAACCTACAAGAGCTCGTTCACGGTAGTGGCGAGCGCGGGAACGGCGATTACATTCAGCAGTTCCGGCGCATGCACCGATGTGAACGGAACCTATACCATCACCAAGACCAGCGGCACCTGCACGGTCACGATGAATGCGCCGGCCAGCACCAACTATCTGGCGGCGCCCCCGGTCATCGAGCAGACACAGTTGGCCCAGCCTGTCGCGCCGACAGTGAGCTTCACCGGTGCGCCTGCCAGCGCTCCGTACGGAAGCTCGTTCACGGTAGTGGCGACAACCAACGCCAGCACCACCGCAGCCATCTCGGCCTCGCCAGCGAGCGTTTGCTACATCGCGGGCACAACGGTCACGATGGTCGACGGCACAGGAACCTGTACGCTCACGGCAACGTGGGCAGCGGACGACGTATATTCCTCGGCAAAGGCGACACAGAAAACGGTTGCGTCGAAGCTGCCCAGCGGACTCGCATGGGCGACGCCAGCACCGATCACGCATGGGACGCTGTTGAGTTCAACCCAGCTTGATGCGACCGCCAGCGTGCCGGGAACGTTCGTCTATGTACCGGCAGCGGGGACCGAGCCACGGATACCGGTTTCGCCTGCGACTTGCGATACGTTGAAGGTCACGTTTACTCCAACGCAAAGCAATTACTACGCAAAGGAGACAGCGTCGGTGTGCCTGGTGGTGACCCACTAAGAAGCGACACCGTCGGCAGACTCTGCCAGACGGTACGCGAACACCGATAATGACTGCGGCCCAGGGAAACCTGGGCCGCTTTTTTATGCTCTCGGCCGCCGGGAATGGTGGGCAGTCTTAGGGGCAGATGAGACGCGAAATGTCGACTTTAGTGGAGGGTACTAAGGTGGACTTTTGGAGGACTTTTGCAAGGCTTTACGAGGCTACGGAAGTAGACAAAACGGCCCAAGAATTCTCTAGGTGCTAGAGCGGTTTCATGACATTCTGTTCTATGGAGTTGGGGGCGCGGGTCGTTTCAGGGGAGCCCCTCCGAATTCCCCCACTCAAGCCAAAAGACGGCTTGCGTGAGCCACCCTCCTTTTCTTCGCCGATTTTCTCCCGCTGTTCGCCTTTGACTTTCTTTGCCCTCCGATTCGTCGCACTCCGTTCTTGGGTCGAGGAGACATCGAGCGCCGGGTGGGTCGAGGGTTGTTTTGGGAGGGAACATGGATGGGCGGATGGAAGTGGTGGTGGTGGATCGGAAGTCAAAGTCCCCGCCCTTCGCTTCGCGATAGGACGGGGCACCGTCCGAGACAGACCCGAGACGACGTGTCGGACGAACTATTCTGGAGCACGCGAACACCTCGTTCAACAAAGCGGCCTTCATTTTGGCGCCTCTTTCGTGTTCCTCGTTGTGAGGCCATTCCGGATGCTCCTCATATCGATGAACGAGAGCATATTTGACCTGACCGTCAAAAACGCGCATGCGGTGTCGGCCGACCTCAACTCTTAAATATTCAAACATCGCTGGGGGAAGAAGGCCGGAAACGTCAGCGACTTCAACGCCCGGCAGAATGGCGAACGGCAACTGTGCAAGATCAAAGGGCTGGCCCGACAGCCTGTCCAGCGGGATGAGTTGGAGTTCGATTTTCGTCGCCATACCTGCGTTTCATGCTCATTGTAGAGGAACGAGGGCGGGTTCATGCGCGGCGACGAACAGCGGGATGGATTCCCAACTTCTCGCGCTTGCTTGCAGTCCAATGCGACTCGATCTCGACCACGTCCTCTTCCCCGGTCTGGTAGTGACGAAAGCTGCTCCACCGCCAGTCTTCTGGACGATCGACCAATCCGCGCTTGACCGGATTCCGATGAATATAGCGAAGTTTCTCCACGCGTTTTTCTTCGCTCCAGACGTTGAAATCGTAATAGCGCTCTTGCCAGAACGGAGTCGCTGGTGCTGTTGCGAGGGGCAAGTGTTCGGTCCTCTGTGCGAGTTTGGGTAGCACTCTTCGGGCGACCATCTGCTTCAACATTTGCAGTGACAGTGCGAGACTCTTCCGCTCCGGCTCGCTCACGAGCAGATGTACGTGCTCCGGCATGACGACGTATCCCGTGATCCAG
>CAWDPB010000131.1:0-4331 GCA_963804075.1 uncultured Acidobacteriaceae bacterium
ATACTGGGTGGACAATGTCCTGGTTCGCTACGACAATCTTGCCCTGCAAGTCCAGGCCAAGATCATAGCCGTAATGGAGGCGCAACGGCAGTATTGGACGACGAAAACACTACCCCCTCCGGAGACGTTGGGATTCTTCCTGAAGCCTTGAGCGCATCCTACGTTCCAGAGTTGTTCACGGTTATGGAAGTCCGCACGATGCGGGTTTAGGGAAGGGCACGACTTCAAGTCGTGCCGCTAATGACTGCGGCCCCTGAGGGGCTGGTGCAAGAACACGCCGATTGTGAACGCGGGTATAGCTAGAAAGATTTCGACTATCCGAATTATGTTCTCCGCCCGCACAAACTGGCATCTCGCTCCCAACGCGCTCAGCCGTGTGCTGCAAGAAATGCGCGCTTCAGGCCGGAGATTTTCGACCTCACAATCTCGAACCCGACCGAAGCGGGTGTACGTCCCGATCCTGAAGTCGTGCTCGCTGCCCTGGTGAATCCAGAGGCAACGCACTACGATCCGCAGCCTTGCGGACTGCTCGAAGCTCGCAATGCCGTGTGCCACTATTACCGTGAGGCTCATCGGGTCTTCGATCTCGATCCCGAACGGCTGGTACTGACCACCAGCACCAGCGAAGCGTATTCCTACGTGTTTCGCCTGCTCTGCAATCCCTCGGACGAAGTTCTCGTTCCCAAGCCCAGTTATCCGCTCTTCGAGTTTCTGGCCGATCTCTGCGACGTCAAGCTCGTGCCGTATCCGCTCATCTACGATCACGGCTGGCAAATCGATTTCGATTCGCTTTACAAAGCCGCTAGCTCGCGTTCGCGGGCCGTGATTCTTGTCCATCCCAACAATCCGACGGGATCCTATGTTTCCGAGTTGGAAACCTCTGCCTTGAACGCCTTCTGCCGCGATTACGGAACGGCGCTCATCGTCGATGAAGTTTTTCTCGACTACGCGCATGACGGCGATCCGCGACCAAGTTTCACAGCGAACGCGGACGCTCTTACCGTTCACGCTTAGCGGGATCTCCAAGATTTCCGCTCTGCCGCAGATGAAACTCGCATGGGTCGTGACCAGCGGTCCCGAGCAGGCGGTTGCTGAAGCTGGCGCTCGACTGGAGGTCATCGCCGATACCTACCTTTCCATGAACGCTCCCATTCAGCTCGCGGCGCAGGTCTTTCTCGATCAGCGCAAGGGAATCCAGCCTGTCTTGCTGGATCGTTTGCGCGCCAATCTTTCGGAGCTTGACGCTCTGCTCGTCCATTATCCGGCTTGTACAAGGCTTCAGGTGGAAGGCGGATGGTACGTCGTACTGCGCGTTCCCGCGGTGGAAAGCGATGAGGACCTTGCGATCCGTCTGCTGCGTCACGCGAATGTCAGCCTGCATCCTGGACACTTCTACGATTATCCCGGCGACGGTTACCTTGTGCTGAGCCTGATTACCGAACCAGCAGTGTTCCGCGAAGGCATAGCGCGTTTGCTCCGGTTCATCGGCAGCTAGCCATCGCGCTTATGCGTGGTATCCTTTTGCCGGTTCCATGCAGGAGTCATAATGTCCATTACTCGCCGTGGATTCATCGAGTCCGCAGTTGTTGCTTCACTTGCTACCAGTCTTAACGCATCCGATCAGAGCGCGAATGAAGCCAAGTCCGAGTTGATCAAGTCCGGCGAACCGACGCGTATCGGCAAGCGGCCAATCATTGTCTGTGCCAACAATGGCGTCAATTATCTCGACGATGCGTTCGCCTTCCTGAAGAGCGGCGGCGACACGCTGGACGCTGCGATCCTCGTCGTCAAAGGTCCGGAAGACGATCCTAACGACGACTCGGTTGGACTCGGTGGATTGCCCAACGAAGAAGGAGTGGTTGAACTCGATGCCTGCTGCATGCACGGACCGACGCGACGCGCAGGTTCTGTCGGCGGAGTGCGAAACATTAAGAATGTTTCCATGGTTGCGAAGGCTGTTTTCGAGCACACAGGACATGTGATGCTCGTCGGCGAAGGTGCTGAGCGCTTTGCCGTCGCTGTCGGTTTCCCGCGCGAAAATCTGCTTACCGAGCACTCGCGGAAAGTCTGGTTGCTGTGGAAAGAAAATCATTCCACAGAGGATTGGTGGGGACCAAGTTTGGCCGATCCAAACTGGAAGCCACCTGCGAGTTCTCCTGACGCGCAACCTCAGTCGCAGCTCGATGAAAACCGCATGCGTCTATGGCAGGACCGCATACAACATCTTGACAAATCGGCCGCTAGACTTGGCATCGAACCGGAATTCCGCATGGCTGCGATTCGGCGCGTTCTTTTTCCTCCTACTGGAACCATTCATTGCTCCGCGCTTAACGACAAAGGGGAAATGTCTGGCATCACCACTACCAGCGGTCTTGCCTTCAAACTGCCTGGCCGATGCGGCGATTCGCCTGTCATCGGCGCGGGCTGTTTCACCGATCAGGAGGTTGGATCGGCGGGCGCGACTGGCAGCGGAGAAGAGAACATCAAAGTTGCGGGAGCTCATACCATCGTCGAAAATATGCGGCATGGAATGTCGCCGCTTGACGCTGGCATGGACGCGCTGAAGCGCATCGTGCGCATCTATAACAACGACATGATTCGGCTGCGCTTCGTGGACATGACTTACTACATCGTGCGCAAAGATGGAGCTTACGCTGGCGTTTCATTGTGGGAAGGTTACTCGAAAGGCAATCCGCACAAGATCGCCGTTCACGATGGCACAAAGCGATCCGAACAAACGGTGTTCCTGTTCAAAGGCTTCTCGCAGGAGTTTCCGCCGGTTCCTGTTCTCTAGGGGGAAGAACTCATCAATCATTTTTGATAACTAGAAAATTATTCCCCCCTCCCCCCCCCCCCCCCCACCCATTTCCCGCTAAACTATTGAAAGAACAGTTGTTAACTCCAAAGTATTCAAAAATAAGAAGTTAACCAATAAGTCTGTTCATTGGCGTGGACTTGGGAGGGTGGCATTTTCGGAAAATTGTCCGAAATTCCTTCGAATTTTCTTGGTTGGGTGGAGTAACCAAATGGTTATCACCTCGTATTGTCAGTTGCCAGTACCCAGTACCCAGTAGCCAGTAACCAGTGTTCGGCATTCCAGCTGACGACGCCACAAAAGCGTGGAGTGGCAGCACCTGAGGATGCCCAGGTTAGCGCCTCATCATGACACTCGGAGGATGGGAAGTCTGTGATAGTCGTACGGAGAATTTGTGATGAAAAAAACAAAGCTCGGCTGCGAGCCGCGAGCTACGAGCAGGCCAAACCTCGAATTTCGCAGAGTGAGCGATGGGGGCCCGAGCAGCACCAGAATTTAGATTGGTGGGCGGGAGCGTTCCTGGTTGAGTTGAAGGAGGCGGGTCAGGATGTCCTGGTCGCTCAGATTTTTCGGCCAGCCGTAGGCGGCGAATACGGCGTCGTCCAATTCGCGGTGAGCGTCCTGGAGCCACGTGGGATTTTCGTTGTAGAGGTTTGTTAGGGTGCGCTTCTTCAGTTCCGTTGTGGAGGCGTCGGGCGGATTGAGCCAGGCCTCGCGTTTCTTCACCAGTTCACGGGCGGCGGCGGCGATTGCTTCGACGCGCGGGTCGTCTTTGGGTTCTTTTCCGGGTGGCCATGGGAATGGGAAGGTTTCGAAAGTTACTGACGAGGTGTAACGGGGGCGATCTTCAAGAGTGCTCCCTAGAGATAGGGCCCAGTGTTCATGAGATTTTGAATGGAGTATGCCGAACATGTAGTCGTCCTCGCGAGCGATCACGTGGCATGTGTGGTCCGGTACGGTATTCGTCTCCATCCACACAAAGATGCGGTGCTTCGCCACTTCGGGTGTCGCTATACAGCGCTTTAGATTGTGGATTGCTTCCCGCAGCGCCGGTCTTGACCTGCCGTGTAACCACCAGTTTGTATGCATTAAGGGATCGCGAGCCCTGTCGCGAACAGGTTTCACGGTTGCGCGCACATACTCAAACGGGAGTTGGTATAGCGTGGCATCACTTTCGCACAGTTGATTGAAATCGATGAGCCATCCATCACGCGGTCTGCCGGTTATATCCTGACCGCCAAGTCGGCGTTTCACAACATCGGAATTGGGCTTGCCGTTTGGATTTATGGGCGCGGCCAACATCTTACTTGCCGTGCCCGCCTCGATGTCGAACGGACCACCTTTCATTATGCCGAGAAAGCAGAGGCCAGCATTCTCAATCAACGCATTTGCACTCGCTGCATCATTGCCGCATGTCAAGTCCGCATTAATGCTTGAAGCGGGGGCTCCGTCCAGCACTCGTTCCCTCTGGGTGCCATCATCGAAACCAATCATGGAGACGCGAACGTTTGCGCCA
>CAWDPB010000132.1:0-10135 GCA_963804075.1 uncultured Acidobacteriaceae bacterium
CTCATCGCCAAAAGACCCGCGGCGGAAGATGGCCGAGGCGAAGGACATTATCGAAACCACTCATCCTGCCTACTACACATTGCATGAAGCTGAAGCAGTGGCAGCATAGCAAAGGCGAGACGTGCACGGCATGATTGCAAGTCTTAACGCGCACCTCATTCCGCGCCTGCCTTTCAATGAGATATGGCTGGTGGATGAGATGAGGCCTGGTGAATTCAAACCTGTGAGGTCTTCAGTGCTGCAGATTAAATGGATGGAGGTCAATATGGCAAAAACGGCGGTCGGTTTGTTTGAGAATCCGGACTCGGTCAACGAGGTTGTTCGCGAGCTCAAGGCCAGCGGTATCCCTCAGAAGGACGTCCGTGTTTTAGGCGAGCCGCGGGAGATGGCGGGTAGCGGAGTCATGAGTACCCCACACACTGATTTTGAAGTGGATTTGATTCGGGACCTCAGGGCGATCGGGGCCACCGAAGCGGACGCGGAAGCTTACGTTCGAGGAGTACGGCGTGGAGGAGTCATGGTTTTCGCAACTGGTTCAGCCGAGAAGGCGGACGCGGCTGCTGAGATCATGAACCACAATTGCGCTGTGGAGATCGAAGAACTCAGCGCCTCGGAACCGCACCTCCCTAGTACGGACGGCGATGACATGGCTCCCGGTCGCGATAGCTCTGTCCAGGCTGGCAGAGTCCGCTCCCCCGGCGCCGGTGCCCGTTTGTTTGTGTGGTAGATCTTTCACGAAAGACAACCGTGCTGGGAAGTCAGGGCCAGACATGCACCATCTCGGTTCTTATTCTGTCTCCCTGGGATGAGGGATTTTCTTCGTTGTTCATTCTGTCGAGGGACTTACGAGAATTGGCACAAGTGACGCATAGCTACCGGCTCGCTTCGTCGCCTACTTCCTGGCTCGGTCACGGCCAAAATACCGCATGACACTTGTCGTTTCATTCGGATCAACTCAGGGCAAGTGGCACCGGCAGAGAAAAATCATGAGCGACCAAACCCGCGTCAGCCATCCGATCTATAACTTTCTACCGACCGAAATCGAGGGATTCGATTCCCTGGCGGAACTCGCCTTGAATATGCGTTGGTCGTGGAATCATGCCACCGATGAAGTGTGGCGGCAGCTTGATCCCATACTGTGGGAGATCACGCATAACCCCTGGGTCGTATTGCAGACGGTCTCGCGTGACCAGATCGAGCGCGTGTTGGCCGATTCTGGTTTTCGCAAGAACGTCGATGCCCTGGTGCAGGCCAGGCGGCAGGCTCTGGAGACGCCCGCATGGTTTCAGCAAAAACACCCGCAAGCCTCCTTGACCTCCGTCGCGTATTTCAGCATGGAGTTTATGTTGAGCGAAGCTTTGCCTATCTACTCGGGTGGACTTGGTAATGTGGCCGGTGATCAGCTCAAAGCCGCCAGCGATCTGGGTGTGCCAGTGGTCGGCGTCGGACTGCTGTACCAGCAAGGCTATTTTCGCCAGGTGATCAACAAGAATGGAGAGCAACAGGCTCTTTACCCGTACAACGATCCCGGCCAGTTGCCGATCACGCCTTTGCGCCAACCAAACGGCGAGTGGTTGCGGTTGGAAATCGCGTTGCCTGGATACTCGGTCTGGCTGCGTGCCTGGCAGGTCCAGGTCGGCAGAGTGAAGCTTTACCTGCTGGATAGCAATGACGCGGCGAACTTTCCCGTTCATCGAGGAATTACCAGCGAGCTGTATGGCGGCGGGCCGGAGCTTCGCCTCAAGCAGGAACTGCTTCTCGGGATCGGTGGATGGCGGTTGCTCCGCGCACTCGGCATCCAGCCGGAAGTCTGTCACTTGAATGAAGGGCATGCGGCCTTCGCCGTGCTGGAGCGTGCCCGGAGCTTCATGGAAGAAACCGGGCAGCCCTTCGAAGTCGCGCTGGCCGCCACTCGAGCGGGGAATCTCTTCACCACGCACACGGCAGTGGCCGCGGGTTTTGACCGTTTCGCTCCCGCCCTCATCGAGCAATACCTCGGTAGTTATGCCAAGCAGAAGCTCGGCATAGCACTCCACGAATTGCTGGCTCTTGGCCGCCAGAACCCGAACGACTCATCGGAGAGTTTCAACATGGCCTATCTGGCGGTCCGCGGGAGCGGGGCGGTGAACGGCGTGAGTCGCTTGCACGGGAAGGTGAGCCGGCACATTTTTCTGCCCCTGTTTCCGCACTGGCCGGAGGACGAAGTCCCCATCGGACACGTGACCAACGGAGTCCATATGCCGACTTGGGATTCGGCGGCGGCCGACGATCTTTGGACGGCAGCCTGTGGCAAGAGCCGTTGGCTGGGGACGACGGAAAACCTGGAAAAGGACGTCCGGCGAGTCTCCGACTCCGCGCTCTGGACATTTCGCACCGCCGCCAGCAAGGCTCTTGTGGAATACGCTCGCGGACGCCTATCCCGGGAACTAGCTGTCTCTGGCGCGTCGCCCCAGGCAATCGACGGAGCGAAACATTTATTTGATCCCAACGCGTTGACACTGGGCTTTGCGCGACGCTTCGCGACCTACAAAAGGCCGAACCTGTTGCTGCACGACCCGCAGCGGTTGCTTCGTTTGCTAACTGATTCACAGCGACCGGTGCAACTCATCATCGCTGGCAAGGCCCATCCGGAGGATCGGGCGGGGCAAACCTCGATCCATGAATGGATAAATTTCATCCGCCAGCCCGAGACACGCCCCCATGTGATGTTCCTCAGCGATTACGACATGCTGCTGACCGAGAACCTGGTGCAGGGGGTGGATGTCTGGATCAACACTCCACGCCGGCCCTGGGAGGCTTGCGGGACGAGCGGAATGAAAGTGCTCGTCAATGGAGGCATCAATCTCTCGGAGTTGGATGGCTGGTGGGCGGAAGCCTACACACCTGAAGTGGGTTGGGCGTTGGGAGACGGCCAGGAACATGGCGACGATCCGGCTTGGGACGCTGTCGAAGCCGACGCGCTCTACGACTTGCTCGAGCGAGAGGTGATCCCGGAGTTTTATACCCGGGACCAGAGCGGCATTCCCACTGCATGGGTCAAGCGGATGCGGGAAAGCATGGCGCGACTGACACCACGCTTTTCCGCCGACCGCGCGGTGCGCGAATACACCGAGCAACATTACCTTCCGGCTGCAGCCGCCTACCGTGACCGGACGGCGAACAAAGGTGCCGCAGGTAGGCAAGTGGTCGAGTGGCAGCATGCGGTGGATCGGGAGTGGGGCTTGTTGCGTTTCGGAGACTTGCATGTCGAACCCAACGCAGATCACCACGTGTTTGAAGTCGAGATCTTCCTGAACGATCTCGGCAAAGATGCGGTGCGAGTTGAGCTTTATGCGGACGCAATCAACGGCGGCGTTCCCGTACGGCAGGAAATGAAGTGGGCGCGACTGCTTCCTGGCGCACCCGACGGCTGCGTCTACCACGCGACGGTACCCGCTGCGCGTCCAGCGGGAGACTACACGACGCGAGTGATACCCCACCGTGACGGCGTTGCGGTCCCACTGGAAGACACTCGCATACTGTGGCAACGATGATTAAAACGTACGACTTGAGCCCACAGTCGAGCTCGTTTTTCCGGCGCGAGGAACGAAGGGCGAAAGATGGCAAACGGCATTGAGGGAGTCCAAATGAAAAGAGCGCTCCCGGTCACAACGCTGTTTCTGGATATCGGCGGCGTCCTGCTCACCGACGGTTGGGATCATCATGCTCGCAGACGAGCGGCGAGGAACTTCAAGCTGAACTTCGCCGAGATGGAGGATCGGCATCACCTGACCTTCGACACCTACGAGGAGGGGAAACTCACGCTGGAAGAATATTTAGGCCGGGTGGTCTTCTATCAAAAGCGATCGTTCACCCGGGCTCAGTTTCGGAGCTTCATGTTCGCGCAATCGAAACCTTACCCCAGGATGATCGATCTGGCCGCTCAGCTCAAGGTCCGGTACGGGCTGAAGATCGCCGTGGTCAGCAACGAAGCGCGCGAACTAAATGCTTACCGGATTCAGAAGTTCAATCTCGACGGGTTTGTGGATGCTTTTATTTCCTCCTGCTTCGTCCACGTCCGCAAGCCGGACGCGGATATCTTTCGGCTTGCGCTGGACATCGCCCAGGCGCCAGCGCCACAGGTCCTTTATATCGAAAACACCCCGATGTTCGTCCAGATCGCGGAAGGTTTGGGGATTCGGAGCATTCTTCACACGGATTACAGGTCTACGTGCGCAAAACTGGCTCTGTTCGGATTGCGGAATGAGGAAGGTATCAGCCGTGCAACCAGCTAACCCACGCATTCTGACGATCAATGGCGGTTCTTCGAGTATCAAATTCGCGATCTTCGATGCTGGTGACTCGCTGCGACGGAGTCTGGAGGGCGGGATTGAGCGGATTGGACTGCCGGAGGCAACCCTCCGGGTGAAAGGCTCGGATCAGGCGGACAGCTTTTCGCGACTGGTGACGGCACCGGATCACACAGTGGCGGTGGGCGCTCTGATGGATTGGATCGAGGGGCGCAGCGGGCGAGGCACATTGACCGCGGTTGGACACCGCGTGGTTCACGGCGGGCCGAAGTATTACAAGCCCGAGCGAATCACTGCGGAAATGGTTGCGGAGTTGCGGCGCCTCAGTCCATTCGATCCTGATCATATGCCGGAGGAGATTCTGTTGACCGAAGCGTTTCATCGCCGATTTCCCGACCTGCCCCAAGTAGCGTGTTTCGACACGGCTTTTCACCATGACCTGCCGCGTGTGGCGCAACTTCTGCCAATCCCGCGCCGCTATGAGGCGCAGGGCGTGCGGAGGTACGGGTTTCACGGGTTGTCGTATGCGTTTCTAATGGAAGAACTGGCCCGATTGGCCGGACCGGAAGCGGCACAAGGCCGCGTCATCCTTGCCCATCTCGGCAATGGCGCGAGTCTAGCGGCCGTGCGTCACGGCAAATCCCTCGACACAAGCATGAGTTTCACTCCGACCGCCGGGGTTCCGATGAGCACTCGCTCCGGCGATCTCGATCCCGGACTGGTTTGGTATCTGGCGCGCACCGAAAACATGAGCGCGAAGCAATTTAACGCGATGGTCAATTTCCAGTCTGGACTGCTCGGCGTGTCGGAAACCAGTTCCGACATGCGGGACCTGTTGGACCGTGAGACACAGGACGTGCGGGCGGCTGAAGCGGTCGCTTTGTTCTGCTACGAGATCAAGAAGTGGATCGGCGCCTTCGCGGCGGCGCTGGGTGGACTGGAAACGCTCGTGTTCGCTGGTGGCATCGGAGAGAATGCACCTCCGGTTCGCGCCCGGATTTGTGACGGGCTGGGATTCCTTGGGATCGAATTGGAAGACAAGCGAAACGCTGCAGACGAAAGCGTGATTTCCTCGGAGCACAGCCGGGTTGCGGTCCGCGTTATTCGCACGGACGAAGAACTCATGATTGCCAAAACAGTTTGCCAGGTTCTCGGACTTGGCCGCAAGAAGGAGAATTGAACCATGAAAACTGACACACTCACTCCGGAACTGCTCGACAAGAAACCCGAAGCAGTGAACAAACAAGAGTTGACGCTGAAAACGACCAAGAAAACCAACACACTGATTCCAGAACTGCGCCGCAAGATGGATGCCTACTGGCGAGCCGCTAACTACGTGTCGGTCGGCCAGATTTATCTGTACGACAATCCGCTGCTGAAGGAACCGCTGAAGTTGTCGCACATCAAGCCGCTGGTGGTAGGGCACTGGGGCACGGTGCCGGGCCAGAACTTCATCTACGTGCACTTGAATCGGGTCATCAAGAAATATGACCTGAACATGTTCTACATCGCCGGTCCCGGCCACGGCGGCGCGGCGCTGGTGGGCAATGTCTATCTCGAGGGCACTTGGAGTGAGGTTTATCCGAACGTCACGCAAGACGAAGCGGGAATGAAGGAATTGTTCAAGGAGTTCTCGTTTCCCGGCGGGATTTCCAGCCATGTTGCACCCACGACGCCGGGGTCGATTCACGAAGGTGGCGAGCTGGGATACTCGCTAAGTCATGCGTTTGGCGCAGCGTTCGACAATCCCGATCTGATCGTGGCTTGCGTTATCGGCGATGGCGAAGCGGAAACCGCCTCGCTCGCGACCTCATGGCAGTCCAACAAGTTTCTCGACCCTATTACCGACGGAGCCGTGCTGCCGATCCTGCACCTCAATGGCTACAAGATCAGCAATCCAACTGTTCTGGCTCGCATCGAGCACGAAGAGTTGGAACAATTTCTGCGAGGCTGCGGCTGGACGCCATACTTTGTGGAAGGCGATGAGCCCGAAAAGATGCATGAACTCATGGCTGCCACTTTAGAAAAAGCCATCGAAGACATTCGTCGATTCCAAACGAACGCACGAAACAACAACGATACAACGCGGCCACGCTGGCCCATGATTGTGCTCAAAACACCGAAAGGCTGGACGGGGCCGAAATTTGTGGACGGCCTGCAAATCGAAGGCACGTTTCGGGCGCATCAGGTGCCGCTTCTGGTAGACCCCGAGCATCCTGATCACGTCAAGCTGCTTGAGAGCTGGATGAAGAGCTACAAGGCCGAGGAGCTGTTTGATCAGAATGGGCAGCTCCTGCCGGAATTGGCGGAATTGGCCCCGAAGGGTAACCGTCGGATGGGAAGCAATCCTCACGCCAACGGCGGCATTCTGCTGCGCGACCTGCGCATGCCGGATTTCCATGTCCATGCGGTGAACGTACCTTCGCCCGGCGCGCTGAACGCCCAAGATACGCAGGTGCTGGGTTCGTTCCTGCGCGATGTGGCCAAGCTGAATCAGGATCAGCGTAATTTCCGAATCTTCGGCCCCGATGAGACAGTCTCGAATCTCCTGGGCGCGGTTTTTGAAGTCACCAACCGGCAGTGGGACGCGCGCGAAATAAGTAACGATGAATTCCTTGCGCCCGCCGGCCGCGTGCTGGACTCGATGCTCAGCGAGAACCAGTGCGAGGGTTGGTTGGAAGGCTATCTTCTCACCGGAAGGCACGGGCTGTTTAACAGTTATGAAGCCTTCATTCGCATCATCGACTCAATGTTCAGCCAGCATGCCAAGTGGCTGAAGGTCTGCCTGGAACTGCCTTGGCGCCGGAAGATCTCGTCGCTAAACTATCTGCTCGCCTCTCACGTCTGGCAGCAGGACCACAACGGATTCACGCACCAGGATCCCGGCTTTCTTGACCATGTCATCAACAAGAAGGCCGATATCGTGCGCGTCTACCTTCCGCCCGACGCCAATTGCTTGTTGTCGGTTTTCGATCACTGCCTGCGCAGCCGGAATTACGTCAATGTGGTGGTGGCAGGCAAGCACGCCCTCCCACAATGGCTGGCCATGGACGCGGCGGTCGTGCATTGCACGGAAGGAATTGGCATCTGGCAGTGGGCCAGCAACGACCAGGACGCCGCTGAGCCGGACGTGGTGATGGCCTGCTGCGGCGACACTCCCACGCTGGAAATTCTGGCCGCTGTTTCCATCCTTCGCCAGCATCTGCCCGATCTGAAAATCCGGGTGATTAATGTCGTTGATCTCATGAAGCTGCAATCTTCGAGTGAGCACCCGCACGGACTAAACGAAACAGATTACGATTCGCTGTTCACGAAAGACAAGCACATCATATTTGCCTTTCATGGCTACCCGTGGCTGGTCCACCGTCTGACCTACCGCCGCACCAACCGCAACCTCCACGTCCGGGGCTACAAGGAAGAGGGCACGATCACAACGCCTTTCGACATGAGAGTGCAGAACGATCTGGACCGCTTCCACCTGGTGCTGGATGTGGTGAATCGGCTGCCGGACATGGGTTCCAAAAGTGCCTACCTGAAGCAGCAGATGCAGGACAAGCTCATCGAGCACAAGCACTACATCGACAAGCATGGCCAGGACATGCCGGAAATCCGGAACTGGAAATGGAGTAAGGGCAAATGAATACACAAGCGCGTTTAGATGTGCATGCACTCGTCAACGAGGGTGGAGCCTGATGACCGCGCCGCGTTCGCTTCAGCTCGCGCGGCGAGGACGACTTCGCAGCGGCCTTGAGTGCCTCGCTCTTGGACGCGATGCACTCCATCAGATCGTTCCAGGACTTGACGAACGATCCGGCCCCTTCGTCCAGGAGTTGGGCTGCCAAGGCATCAATGTCAATGCCAGCCTTGGCGAACTTGGCCAGCACCTCGTCGGCAGGTCGGCACGCGCGGGCAAGGTCTCGCCGATATCCCCATGATCGGCGAGGGCTTTCAACGTGGCCTCGGGCATCGTGTTCACGGTGAAGGGTGCGGCGAGGGCGTGGATGTACAGGATGTCGGAGGCTTTGGGGTCCTTGGTTCCGGTGCTGGCCCAGAGGAGGCGCTGGGGCCGGGCGCCGGCGTTGAAGATGCGCTGCCAGCGCGGCGAGTCGAGCAAGACGGTAGCTCTCATAAGTCTGCCCGGCTATGGCGATGCCAAGCTGGTTGCGCAGCGCCTCGGGTGCTTTGCCCATCACCGCGACGTCCCAGCGGCTGATGAACAGCGAAGCCACGGAGCCGACATCGGGATTCAGCCCGGCGGCGATGCGCCGCTCGATGCCGCGCAGGTATGCCTCGGCGGCCGCGACATACTGTGCGCGGGAGAACAGGAGTGTCACGTTGACCGGCACGCCCGCGAAGATCGCCTCCTCGATGGCGGGGAGGCCCTCCTTGGTGCCCGGAATCTTGATGAAGAGATTGGGCCGTTCCGCGCGGGCGTGGAGAGCCTTGGCCGCGGCGAGGGTGCCGGACGTGTCGTGGGCCAGCAGGGGCGAGACCTCCAAGGACACCCAGCCGTCCACGCCGTTGGTCTGGTCGTGGATCGGCCGGAACAGATCGGCGGCCTGCCTGAGGTCCTCCAGCGCCAGCTCGAAGAACAGCGCCTCGCCCGACTTGCCTTCCTTCATTTTCTGGCGGATGGCGTCGTCGTAGTCGTGACTGTTCTTGATGGCGTGATCGAAGATCGTGGGGTTCGAGGTGAGCCCCGTGACCGAGAACTCCTGGATGTAACGGCGGAGCGTGCCGCTGGTCAGCAGACCGCGAGTGATGTTGTCGAGCCAGAGGCTCTGGCCCATATTCGTGGAGTTTTTGGGTCGCTTTCATCATTTCTCTCCTGTAGCGGCTTGCACTGTCGACTTCCTGGTTCTCCAACGTCCGCACTTTAGCCACTCGGCGTTGGTGACGTGAAGCGACGCTGAAGTGAGCAGTCAGAAAAGACTGGATCAGTTCCCAGGCCAGCGCGGGCCCGATCACTTTTCCTCCCGGGACGCGTGCGTGCTCTTAGCAACTTCCGGTGCTCAGAAAGAAGTTTACGCAACATCTTTATGTCCTTTCTGATCTTTCCGAGCCTCGCGCTCCGCCTTCTCCAAGTCTTCAACTGATAGAACATCCTTGCGCCCCAGTTCCTCGTAGAGTTCATGGACCCGCTTGACGATCTGCGGCGTCAAGTCGGACGGCTGTCTTCAGGCTTTAGCTTCAGGTCTTCGGCTCTGAATCCTTAACCAGTTTTCGGGCTTGGCTTCAGCTTTTGCCGCAGGCTCAGGTCCAGCATTGGTTTCAGGGTTGGCTTTGGCTTGATTTTTCTGAATCTCCCGCTCCGCCTTGTCCCAGTCCTGAACGGCTGGACCGTCCTTATGGCCTTGCTGCTCGTAGAGTTCATAAGCTCGTGTGGCGATCTGCGCCGTCAAATCGGAAGGCGTCTTGGCTTTGGGTTTAGGTTCTGGTTTGGCTTCGGGCTGCGCTCGACTTTGGTTTCAGGTTTCGGCTCGGCTTTGGCTTCAGGCTTCGGCTCAACCTTAACTTCAGTATTAGGCTCAACCGCAGGATTGGCCGCGGCTTCAGCTTTATGCTCAGGTTCGGCTTTGGTTTCAGGTTTTGGCTCGGCCTTAGCTTCAGGTTTAGCTGCGGCTTTGACAGGATCAAAAATCCGATACGCGAGCAGTTTCACGCGGTCATTCAAGAGGAACCACAGCAGCGCATAGCCCCACACGAACCCGGCCCAACCCCAGCCGAGGGGCGTCATGAACAGGCCGTAAACCGCGATCAGTGTCGCCACGATTTGTGTACCGAGCACCGCTATCCACAAAATCTTCGCTGGGCGGATGGACCAGAACGGGCCGCGAGTGCGCGTC
>CAWDPB010000133.1:0-13905 GCA_963804075.1 uncultured Acidobacteriaceae bacterium
ACCCGCAGTCGAATGGGAAACTGGAACGCTGGCATAAGTCGCTGAAAAGCGAATGCATTCGTCCCGGAACGCCGCTATCAGTGGAAGATGCAAAACGCCTGATCCAACAGTATGTGGATCGCTATAACAACGTCCGGTTGCACAGCGCGGTCGGTTACGTGACGCCGAAGGACATGCTCGTGGGCCGACAGGCGGAGATTCACGCTGAGCGCGACCGCAAGCTGGAAGCCGCCAGACAGCAGCGTCAGAGTCGCCGCCAGCAAGCCGCGTGAAGAGCAAGCGACCCAGACACAGCGATGTCGGACAACCGTTGAAGGCGATGGGTTCCAGGTTTGCCGACCACTCGCCAAGTGCCCCGCCCATTACGTGGTTGTGAGTGCTATCGCGACGTTACACGAGTTATCACATGACCCAGTCAGAACCGTGGCATAATTGGCGCGTGCTTCCCCGGAATCGAATAGCTCTTGGAGTCGTTCTCGTAGTTGCAGGTCTGGGCATCGGGACGTTATTGCCGCCGATGCGTTACAGCATGTGGTGGGACGCGGTTTGCACCCTTGGAGGGGTTGTCGCGATCCTATACGGTCTTATGGGTGTGGTACGGGCGTGCGCGCCGAACGTGTCTCGGACTCTTTTAAAGGTTATTGGCACAGTGCTGCTTGTCAGCTACATCGGCTGGGGTCTCTTTTCATTCCTTGCGTCAGCGTTTCAAAAGTCAGGTGATCTCGGACACTGTCAGGATTTTATCGACGCGGCAGTTCATACAAACGCTGTCCCTCAATCTGTGTCATCCCCCGGTCAACCTGCAGCGTTCTGCTCGATAGCGGAGTATGGCATCCTTCGTTCGCGCTATCAAGTATTAGAGACATACGGCGTTCCACGGGATCAGCAGTCCAAGGTGCTAACAGCCGTGACCGCTGCACACCGTCGGGTGCATGGGCCGCCAGTGCAAGTTGTTTTCTACCAGCGGGAAAACTGGCGCATCGGCGGCCCGTACAACGCTGATGGAACATTGGCGGATAAGGACGGCACCGTCATCCCGGGTTCGGCTACACGAGGTCCCGAGAAAATTGAAAGAGTTTCTGTGATTCGCTGAGCCTAGATTCGTAATTGTCGGTAACAGGCTCGGTTACACACACGAATCGGGTCTGGCAGGTCTGGGCTCTGGCGGAATCACGGGCCAACTGGATCTAGAGAAAACGGCAGGTCTTGCGGAGTTACAATGATCTTGCCGGACGAAACGGAAGCGGGCACTGCGGGGACGCAACCATGCCGAGGGATAGCCCGGTGGGCTCATCGAGCCGATGTTTAGCAGCGCGGGAGTCAATGTTCTCGCGCTGCACACTGACAACGGCAAAAAGTCATCGGACGATAGACCCCAATGCCTCGAAAATCCCCGCCCCGCAGGGGCGGAATCTACACTAACGGAGAACGTCGCTTCTCCATTTCACGCTGAGCCAGCACATGCACGCGGACCAAAATAGATCTCGCTCGGCCCCCATCCGAGCTTCAGGATGAACGCGAGATATTCTTTTATGATGTGGTTGCGAAACTTGGAGCCACCTGACCTTCAGACTTGGCAATGCTCCAAACGCAGAATGACCAGTTCGCTGCTAGGTCGTGCGCGATTCGGCCGGGCCGTGCTATCTGCTGTGGCACGGAGTCGGATGTCGCTTCTTGAACAGCCGTACACGAGAGATCCTCTAGGTCCGCAACAATCGTGTGCATCAAATAGGCATACGGCGTCGGAAACTCGGGGTTGCTGAGATGGCTCAGCCAGACGGCCTCATCAAAACTGGATCGTTCCTGCACAAATCGGAACAGATCGAAAAGATTACTAACGTAGAAGTCTTTCTCGCTTTTGTCCTTAAGAGCAGACTCGACGGCCAGTACTTGGGTCTTAGCGGCGAGATAGAGCGGGCAAAATGCACGCTTGCTCACGCCTTGGCTGGCCTCGTAGTCGCGACCGATCTGATTGTAAGCAGCGTCGAGCTCGCCGCCTCGTATAGCCTCCCACGCGGAGACCGTAAGAGGGTACTGTGCACTTGCTTCGTAATACCATTCAGCGTTTTGGAAAGTTCGCTCGAACATCGCTCTCGACACATCGGAGTAAGTGAAAGGCTCCAAGCCCCCATATCTCGCAATAACGGCGTCCCGAATAGGCGAAACTCCTGATTGCAGAAGCTCGCGAACTACAACGTTCACTGCGGCATGAGGGTTCTCCAGCTTCTTTAGAAATTGCAGGTCCGACAACAACTCGAGATGGACAAGGGAATGAGAGCCCACCAGTGCATACCGCGTGCCCCGGATCGAAGAGAGCCGGGAGGCGCCCGGATGAAAAGGTCGTAAGACTGATACTGATTTCTTCTGACTACTCTCTCGACCTCGTCGAACTCCTGTTTACCGCAGTGCCGCCTAAAGAGCCCTTCCACACGCCGCGCATTTCCTTGCGGCATGAGTCTAGCCTCGTGCCATCGGTACCGACTCCCCAGAGCTGCCGCAACGGGGAGATAAGAAAGAACCAAATGTCAGACCGAATTGAACTGCCGGAAGAGACCAGCCAAACGCGGAGGCCAGCCCAACGGAGCGTCACGACACACAATCAGGCCTAGAGAAACTCGAAGCGCGAGGCTCAGGGGCCTACCGGGAAACAAACAGCCGGAGGGAGTGGCGCTGAATCAGGGCTAGCGATAGTGAGTGCTGCTAATAGGATTCCGAAGAAGGTCAAAAGCGCTTCGAGCGTCATGGCATTGGCCTGAGTCGAGAAAAGCCTAGCAGAAACCCGATGAACTTGTGGCATGCGAACGACTCTCGGGGCTCCTGCGCTGCTTTGGGTGGCGCAGCGCCTTCGCTCCATAGATGAAAACTCGGTGGCGTCCCTTCGGGACTTGGTTTCCGGTTCTCACTGTTTCCCACCGCTGAAGCGGTGGGCTGAGGTGGGTAGCCCCTACGGGGCTCTGAACTCTGGGCCAGCGCGAAATGCTTACTTGATTAGGCGGAGGCGGCGCATGTCGGCTTCTGTCCAGCCGATGTCGGAGAGCAGCGCCTTCAGAAGTTTTGGACGGTAGGTTTTGCTTCGAGGGCGGCAAATGCAGATTCCTCGCTCGCTCTCGCCTTCGGCTGCGAACGGCTCCGGAATGACAATCGTGAAACCTGGGGATTCGCGGGATTTTGATTTCTGTTCTTGCTGCCATCAGCGCGAGTGTGTGTCCGCACCCAAGGTTAGCGCGCCAAAGAACGTGCGCGAACCTGGGGCACCGAGTCGGTGATCCACTCTAGTCAAGCGGAGCGGCAAAATGCAGATTCCTCGCTCGTCCCCTCGGCTGCGCTCGGGGCAGGCCCTTGCCTTCGGCTCCGGACGGCTCGGAATGACAAAGGTGAAAGTTGGGAGGCTGGCGGGATTCTTGACTAACGTTCTTCCTGCGGTCGGCGATAGTATGCGTCCGGGCGGCTTTTGCAGTCGGTGCGCTGGCAAGCCTTGAGTGGCCACCGACCAATCGCGGACGTCAGCGGCTAAAGCCGTCGCATTTGGGGAGCCAATCGGCACGAGTGAAAGAAGCTACGGAAAAAGTCGGCTGACACGTTCAAATATCCACTGGGGCTAAAGCCCAAACGAATCAGCGCGACTTACGCGGCCCTGAAGGGCCGCTCTTCCACGGTTGTACCGACGTTCCTGACTTTTTCCGCAGCCTCTAAAGCCGTTTTATTGAGGCCACGCTATCGCAGCGCTGAAGCGCTGCGCCACCCAAAGGCAACGCGCCACGCCAAAGCAACGCGCCACCCAAAAGCAATGCGATCCCTGCGGCGCGTCAGGGCCTGCGTGCTACGATGCCAAGCATGTTTAATTTCGGCAAGCCGAAAACCGTTGGGGACTGGATCATCCATATCGCAGGGGCCGTGGTTGCGATATTCCTTGTCTGGTGGATGCTGCGGGTCTATGTGCTGTAGCTATCGGAGTGCTCGGTTGCGCGCGAGAGCTGGGTCGTCCGTCCTTTCCGATCCCCGTCCGCTCTGGTAGAACGATAGACGGAGGAAACGATGAAAAAAGAGATGAAGAAAGAAATGTATAAAGAAGTGGCTATCAATTGGGGAACAATGCTCCGTGAAAAAGGCGTGCCTGTGGCAGCTGCCAGAGCGTTGGGCGCATACATTAGCGGTCTGGAAAAACGGATTGCTAAACTAGAAAAGAAGGTCGCCGATTTGGCGCACTCGGCTCACAAGCACGACTGAACGAGAAGCGAGCATGGGATGAGTCCGCTCCCAATCGAGTAAGGCCGTTGGATGGTTGAGGAAATATCGCCTGCCGCTCGCTGACCCTGATCCATTCTAATGTTGCGCTTCTTGCGGCGTCAGGGTGGGGCTTTTGACTTCCGTTTTTGCTGCGATCATCGCTCTGAGCTCCGGGCTCTGAGTTTTGGGCTGCGGCTGCGGGCGGCTCTGCGCCCGTCATTTCGGAAAAGCCACCATTACCGACGTTACCCGACTGAATGCACTGTTTGGACTATCATTCCGGTAACGTTGACAGGCTCCCGCATGTCCAAGCCTCGGCTCCTACTCTCGGTGACGAACGACACCAACGATTTCCAAATCGAGCAGGTGAAGGGCGCTCGCCAGGCGGCTGCACGGTTGGGAGCGGATCTCGAGATTGTCTACGCGCAGGATGACGGCATCCGTCAGAGTCAGCAACTGCTCAAGCGCATACAGTCCGCCGACGCAGCCCGCCCCGACGCGATCGTCTTTGAGCCAGCCGGATCCACCACGCTTCCGCATGTGGCGCGCGCCGCTGCCGCCGAAGGTATCGGGTGGGTTGTACTCAGCCGCGATGCGGAGTACATCGCGGAATTGCGGGCGGCTTTTCACATTCCCGCGTTCGTGGTCACGGCAGATCACGAGGAAATCGGACGCATTCAGGGACGGCAGCTTGCCGCGCTGCTGCCGCGCGGAGGAATCGTTCTCGAGATTCAAGGCCCTAGCCAGAGCAAGGCAGCCGCCTTGCGGCATGCTGGCTTGTTAGCGACGAAGCCCGAGAGCGTTCATCTGCGCTCGGTAAAGGCGCACTGGACCGAGACCAGTGCGCAAAAAGCCGTGAGCTCCTGGCTTACTCTTTCCACATCGCGGGGAACCGATATCGTGGCGGTTTGCGCCCAGGACGATTCGATGGCGATGGGCGCGCGCAAGGCCTTCGAACAGTCGGGGCACGAACTTCGCCAGTCCTGGCTGCAGATTCCATTTCTAGGCTGCGACGGTATGCCCCAAACTGGTCAGGAATATGTCCGCACGGGTTTGCTGACAGCCACTGTTCTTAGCCCGCCCACGGCTCCTGTAGCCATCGACCTGATCGCATGCTTTCTGCAACAAGGGACTATGCCTCCGCCACGTACGCAGACTGAATGCAAATCGATCCCCGACATCGAAACGCTGGGCAGTAATGCACGGGCAGCGAGCGTCGTATCCTGAACCTTACCGATTCATCCCCGAGCTGACAGCTGAGAGCGTATTTAACCCTGGTGGCCGAATCTAATGTCGCGCCTTTTGCGAAGTTGGAACTGGTCTCATAAATAGTCTTAGTGGAGAAAGCTTTGGCCCTCAGGGGCTAAAGCCCATTCTTCCTGACTTCTAGCGGCACGGCTAAAGCCGTGCCCTTCCCCAAACCATTTATGAGACCAGTTCTAGAGTGGGGAACCTCGACGATCGACAATCTGCACACCAAATCTGGTATAGAAGACTGGGAGGGGGACTCTCATGATTGAGGCGGCGGTGCGGTGGACGGATGCGGAGCGGTATGTGGGCGAGGCGACTTCGCGGCACGCGGTGGTGATGGATACGGCGAAGGAGAAGACGGCGAGCACTCCCATGGAACTGGTGCTGGTAGCGCTTTGCGGGTGCACGGCGTCGGATGTGGTGGGAATTCTGCGCAAGAAGCGCGAGCCGTTCACAGGGCTGGAAGTGCGGGCGAAGGGAGAGCGGGCGGAGGGGTATCCGGCGGTGTATACGGCCATTCATTTGACTTACATGGTCCACGGCGAAGTGAGTAAGAAGTCGATGGAAGACGCGGTGCGGTTGTCGAAGGAAAAGTACTGCTCGGTTTCAGCGATGCTGGAGAAGTCGGCGAAGATTACTTACACGATTGAGCACGTGGCGTGAGGACGGAGATGCCGAGGGGCGGAGCGCCGGAAGATAGGGCGCGGAAAAACGACGCGCGGGAAAATGGTGCGCGGGAGGATACGTTGCACGCGGAGGGCGTTCGTCCGCGTGCTTTGCGGGGCTACCTTTATATAGGGAGCGCGGCGCTGCTTTGGGGGATTTCGGCGACGTTGGGACGGGCGGCGTTTACGGGGCATTTGCTGCCGGGCGGAGCGGCGCTGGGGAATATCGATCCGCTGATCTTGTCGCAGAGCCGGGTAACTTTGTCGCTAGCGGTTTTGTTGCCGCTGTTACTGGCCCGGCGGGGAGCGGCTGCGTTGCGCGTTCCGGGACGCGATCTGGCGCGGTTGTTACTGCTGGGAGTGTTGGGAGTGGCGGCGTCGAATTACTTCTACTATGTCGCCATTCAGCGCACGAATGTGGCAACGGCAATCATCGTTCAATACACGGCTCCGGTGTGGGTGTTGCTGTACACGGTGGTGCGGGGAGGACAGCGTCCCTCGTGGCGAAGAACGGCGGCGGTGACATTGGCGGTTGTGGGATGCACATTGGCGGTGGGACTGGTGGGATCGGGCGGGTTCCGCATGGACGCACGCGGCGTGACGGCGGCGCTGCTGGCGGCGTTTTCATTCGCGCTATATAACGTGGGCGGGCACAGCGTGCTGGCGCGCTACGACCGGTGGAAAGTGCTGCTCTGGGTGCTGGTGGGGGCGGCAGCGTTCTGGATGCTGGTGAATCCTCCATGGAAGATTGTGGCGGCGCACTATGCGGGCGGGCAGTGGGGATTCATGGCTGTGTTCTCACTCTTATCGGTGTTGCTGCCGTTTTCATGTTACTTCGCGGGGTTGCAGTATCTGGAGCCGACGCGGGCGATTGTGGCGAGTTGTCTGGAGCCGGTGTTCAGCATCGTGATTGCGGCGGTGGTTTTGGAGGAGTTACTGCGGGCGATGCAGACCGTAGGGATTGCTCTGGTGCTGGTGGCGATTGTGCTAATTCAGTTGCCAGAGCGGGCGCGAGATGAGGAGTTAGTGGCGGAGATGATGGAGTAGGGCTTTGTCGTCGTTTGTCGCTGGTCGGCGGTCGTTGGTTGTTCGGAGAATCCGGGTTGCCAGCGACTGCCGACTAACGACCGACGACTCTCAAACAATGAGATCACTCCAGGCTGCGGCCTTTTGTTTCCGGCAGCTGCGTGGCCATGGCGCTCGCCAGCAAGAATGCGGCGGCGCAGAGATAGAAGGCCGAGGTTAGTCCTTTCATATCGCCGATGCGGCCGATTATGAATGGAGCGACGCTGCTCAGGGCGCGTGCGCCGGTGTAAGTAAAGCCGAGGGCGCGGGCGCGCAGGCCGGTGGGATAGATCTCGCTGCCGATGACGCCGCATCCGGAGAACCATCCCGTGGCGAAGAAGGCCACGATAGCTCCGAGGACTAACAGAGCGGCTGGAGAACGGGCGATGGCATAGACCGGGATTAGGAGTGCTGCGGCGAGCAGGTAGAGGATGAAGGAGCGGCGGCGGCCGAGACGATCGGCGACCCAGCCGAAGCTGATGTATCCGGGGAACATGCCGAAGAGGTTGAGGACGACGAGCAGGGAAGTGGTGTCCAGCACGCTGAAGCCGCGGCCGCCGCGCGAGATAGGGAGCGAGAGATAGGCCGGAATCCATTGAAATAATCCCCACCAGCCGAATAATCCGAAAAGGTTCAGGAAGAGCAGGGCCGCGGTGCTTTTGAGATAAGGCGGGCGGAAGATGCGGAAGAACGAGTCCTCGTCGGCGTCAAAAATCTTAAACCGCTGAGAGCGCTGAGGTGGGCGCTGAGTTCGCTGAGGCGGCTGCCGATTTTCGCGCTCGGAAGTTGAACTCTTTGGACTCTGCTCGCTCTGCGGTTGAAGCTTATTCTCCTTGTTATGTTCGAGCCACATTTCGGATTCGGGGACTTTGTTTTGAATCCAAAGTGTGACGATGGCGGGCAGGATGCCGATGAAGAAGACCATGCGCCAGTTGGCGTAGCGCAGCACGATTCCCGCGACCAGCGCGGCAAGTGCGAAGCCGATGGCCCAAGAGCTTTGCACGATGGCGAGGGCTTTGGCGCGCAGATCGTCGGGCCAGGTTTCGGCGACGAGGGTTGCGCCGGTGTTCCATTCGCCGCCCATGCCCAGGCCGAGAATGAATCGGAAGATGGCGAGCATAAGGATGGACGTGGAAAGGCCGGAGGCGAACGAGCAGGCCGAGTAAGTCAGTATGCTGAGCAGGAGCGCGCGCTTGCGTCCAATCCGATCGGCGAGGAAACCGAAGAGGATGCCTCCAATGCCGGAGGCGAGCAGCATCAGCGTGGAGAGCAGGCCGGCGGTGGACTTGGTCATGCCGAGATCGCGCATGACGTGGGTGAGGACGAGCGCGTAGAGCATAGCGTCGAAGGAGTCGAGCATCCAGCCGAGCGAGGCCGCGAGCAGAGTGCGTCGCTGTCCGGGCGTAGCTAGGCGAATGAGTTGGACGGGGCCGATGGCCATGCGGAGAAGGATTGTAGCAGGGGATTAGGATGGTCGTCCGGAGGCGGCAGATGGATGAAGGTGAGTTTTGGCTTCGGCCCTCTAACCCTACCTAGCCGGCTTCTTCATGGGTTGAGATTAGGATCTGCGGTGGCGGGGTCAAAGCCATCTTCGCGGGCTTGCAGAACCAGAGCGTACGGACTATCCGCGGCGAACTCTTCATGAATACCAACCGTAGAACCGGGCTGGGCATTGGCAAGTTTGGTTTCAACTAACTCCGCTAGGTGCGCAAGGTCTCCCAATGTTCCACGAATCGCATCCTTGTCGAACCCGGCCTCTCGCCACGTCATAACTGTGAGGTACATATAGGGTCCATAGTGTCGGTGCTCTGACTCTAATGAGTTGCGCGGATTAGCTACTTATGCACGGAGTATGTCCCGAAAACAAAGCAGACCTGATCGAGATCCAATCAACGTCCAAACTTTGGCTTCGTCATCCACGTCATAGAAAAAACCGATTTCGCGCCAATCTTCCCGTGTTTTCGTGTTGACCTTATCGCTAGGCATGAGTTTGTATAGTTCGTAATAATTTAACACTTGCACCCACGGCTGGCGTGGGCTGCATTCTTACGCCGCTCCGCGGCTGCTAACCGCGAATCCTGTTCATCTGCAAGTTGGAAATTCGAGGGTACTTAGGCACTTTCAAGGCTGGGACGGGCGGGTCAACTACGGGAATAGTTGCTCAATGGTCTGAATTAGCATGAAGAGGCGGTTGGGATGATCGGGAAGGGCGATGAATCCGTAACTCTGGTAGAAGTTGTGTGCCTTCTCGTCTTTTGCGTCCACGACAACGGCGAGCGAGGCGATGTTTTTGCTGTGGAGTAGAGCCTTTTCGAGTGCTCCCATGAGCAGGATTTCTCCAAGCCCGGCTCCTTTGAATTGTTTGCTTCGCGCCAGTCTTCCCAGGAGAGTTGCCGGCAACTTATCGTAGTGTGGCAGGCGCAAACGGTGCACGGCTTCATCGGGCAATTCGCCGGGCTCGATTGTGTATTGAGAAAGTGTGTAGTAACCGGCAATGGTTTTGCCGTCGGGCGTGAGAGCGTAGCCTGCGGCTACTCGCTTCTGTATATCCTGACTTGCTTTTTCTTTTAAGTAGACATTCAGGGCGTCGTGCTCACAGGAAAAAGCCGCTCGGTTATGTACTCGCTTATCGAGCGGCTCAAATCTAAATTGTTGTTTTTCTTGATCTGCCAACTAGGCGATCTCCCGCTTATATCGCTTTGCGGCCGCGATGGCCTTCTGGTTCGGTGCCGGCGGATTCAGGAGCGCTTCCACAAAAACCCGTCTGGAGTTCTCTGTAAGAGTCAGGGTTTCGTATTCACGGATTGTGTTAAGAGCTGCTTCCTTGACGGCCATCCTTAGGAAGTCCGAAGCCGAGGTGCCACGCAGACTGGCAGCTTCTTCGATCATTGTTTTTTCTTCGCGAGTGACTCGCGCATCGAGCCGTTCTTTGCGGGTTGCCGATCCTGTCGCCATTGTTGACCCCCATGATCAATGTACGGCAATTTGCCGTACAGGTGCAAGATGAAAGATATTATCAATAAAATCAGTGGATTACTGTCAATGATCCGGTAGGGACCGTCGCGGCCGCCGCAAATACCTCTGCGTCTTAGAGACATTGCGGCGGATTTACTCCTGCAGCGCTTCGACCGTAGATGGAGAGCCGTGCCGAGTCACGGGAATACAGATTCCTCTCTCGCCCCCGGCTTCGGCTGCGGGCGGCTCGGAATGACAATGGGGAAGGTTGTCGGCTTATGGGGAGAATAGTGAGCGGGAATCGATTGCAGCAAAATGAGGAGAAGATTGACAGCCGGGAATAATCAGAAAGGCACGTCCCCGCTGACTGGCGATCTCAAACACTGTAAGATCGGCTTTTCGCATGAGCATTCGTTTTCGCATCAAAACTCTTTTTCGTATGAAAGTTTTTGCACGATTCAATCCGGTTGCCCGGCCCTACTCATCGCTGGTCGTGGCGGTGACGCAGGCGCATGGGTGGGCGCTCGGCGGCATTCAGCATCAGCTGGCCGTTGGAACATTGCCCGCGCTTTTCCTGCTCTCGTCGAACCGCGAAGAGGTCTACAACATTCTTTGGGGGCTGGTTTTCGGGTTTGCCACGCTCAACATTCTGAGCCTGGGGGCGCGCCGGTTTGAGCAGAAAAGAGGGCTGAACTTCGGCGAACTGCTGGCGGTACTGGTCGTGGTCGTGTCGATCGTTTTGCTGGCCTGGGAGATGCTGTACGTGTTTGGCATTTTGCCGATTCGCCTGAAGCCGACTGCCGGCTAATTGCGGTATGATTCGCGTGTGGCCAAACGCGACTCGAATTTCGAAGTAACCTGCCCGTGCTGCAACGCGGTGCTGAAGGTGGATGCGGCTACCCAGGCCGTGATCTCGCACGTTGCGGCAGTCAAGCCCAAGATGTTTCAGGATATGGAAGAGGCTGCGCGCGCCATGAAAGAGCAGGATGGGCGGCGCGATTCGATTTTCCGGCAGTCGGTGGAAGCCCAGAAGCATGCGTCGGAACTGCTGGAGAAGAAATTCCAGGAAGCGGTGAAGAAAGCCAAGGAGACTCCCGATACCGGGAAGCCGATCCGGGACTTCGATTTGGACTAGTTCTTAGTTCCCAGTTGCTAGTTGCTAGTTACCGACACTCGCTGGTGTTCTCGCGGCATATGGGAAGGGTTTTTACTGAGAACTGAGAACTGGCAACTTCTACATGAGACCCCTTCTGCTTGGGCATCGCGGGGCGCGCGCTTCGCGGCATATTCCGGAAAATACGCTGGAGTCGTTCGAGCTGTGCCTGGATCACGGCTGCGATGGCTTTGAGTTTGACGTGCGACGATCGCTGGATGGCGCGGCGGTTATTTGTCACGATGCGATCGTGCGAGGCGCGGAGATCGAGCGCACTGCGGCTGAAGAGCTTCCGCTGCCCGCACTTGAAGATGTGATGCGAAAATTTTCCGCGCGCGCATTTCTCGACATTGAACTCAAAGTCGCCGGGCTGGAATCGGCGCTGATCGCTCTGCTGCGCAAGTATCCGCCATTGCGTGGGTATGTTGTTTCGTCATTCCTGCCGGAAGTGTTGACGGCGATTCATGCGCTCGATGGCGTCATTCCTCTGGGATTCCTTTGCGATCAACCAAGTGCGCTGGCGCGCTGGCGGGAATTACCGGTGGAGTGGGCGGTTCCGCATGTCGACCTGGTGGATCGGGAATTAGTGGAAGGAGTGCACGGAGCCAGAAGAAAGATCATGGTGTGGACGGTGAATCGCGTCGCAGAGATTCGGCGGCTGGCGGAGTGGGGAGTGGACGCGATTATTTCGGACGAGACGGAACGGCTGGTGGATTCGGTTCGGTGAGCTGCGGCAGAGATTTATGGCGACGCTCTCCTGTCGCCATTGCCGATGGAATGCCTCTCATTTAGTCTGACTAGTCATGGCCACGACTGGAGAGCGTTTTGAGCGGGCGGTTCGGATCATGGAGCGGCTGAGGGCTCCGGGTGGATGTCCGTGGGACCGCGAGCAAACCTTCGATTCAATTAAACCTTACACACTGGAAGAGGCCTACGAGGTATTGGAGGCCATCGACAATCGCGATTGGCCTGAGTTGACCGGCGAGTTGGGCGATCTGCTGCTGCAAGTGCTCTTTTATTCCGAGATGGCGCGCGAGGCGGGGCATTTCGCCATCGACGACGTGCTTGACCGGCTTTCCGACAAGTTGGTGGGACGGCATCCGCATGTGTTTGGCGATGTGAAGGCCGACACTCCGGCGGAGGTGCTTCGCAACTGGGAAGCGCTGAAGGCCGAAGAGAAGAAGGTTGCGGCGGAAAAGAAACGGGGCGAAGCGAGTGCAGCGAACGGAGAAGGAGCGAATGGAGAAGGAAAGAGCCTCGACGTCGGCGGAAAATCGGCGACGGGCGATGTTGCGGAAACGCCGCCTTCCGTGCTCGCTGGCGTGTCGTCGAAGGTTCCGGCGCTGCTTGAAGCGCACAAGCTGAGCGAGCGCGCGGCGCGGGTTGGATTTGACTGGCCGGAGATAGAAGGGTTGTTCGACAAGCTGGCGGAAGAAACGGCCGAACTACGGGAGGAGCTGAAAGCCGTGCCGGTAAAGGATTCTCCGGGGAAGGGCGTGGCGGGGTCTGGGAAGCCGAAGATATCGGCGGAGGCGCGAGAGCGATTGGAAGACGAAGTCGGCGATCTCTTTTTTGTGCTGGTAAACATCGCACGCTTTCTGGCGCTTGATTCGGAATCAGCGCTACGCAAGACCAATCGCAAATTCAAGCGGCGCTTTCAATGGATGGAAGAGCGGCTACACGCCAGCGGCCGCACTCCCCAGCAGGCGAGCATGGCCGAACTGGAAGAGCTGTGGCAACAGGCGAAGCGGGAGGAAAAGCTGGCGTGACCGCGAAGACATCTGCTGCCGCGAGTGGCGCGCTTACGATTCGCAAATGCGAATCGCTGGAGGAGATGCAGGCTGCGTTCGCGCTACAGAAGGAAGTCTGGAAATTCAGCGACGCGGAACTGGTTCCCGTTCGAGTCTTTGTGCTCGCCAATAAAATTGGCGGGCATGTGGTGGGCGCATTCGACGGCGGCGAACTGGTCAGTTTTACGCTGGCGCTTCCTGGAGTTCGCAATGGGCATTTGTATCTGCACTCGCAGATGCTGGCGGTGCGGCAGCAGTATCGCAACGGCGGCCTGGGGCGGCGCATGAAGCTCTATCAGCGGGAAGACGCTTTGGCGCGCGGGTTCGAGCTGATGGAGTGGACGTTCGATCCTCTGGAAATCAAGAACGCGTATTTGAATATTGAAAAGTTGGGTGCGATCGCGCGGCGGTACAACGCCAACCAGTATGGGATAACGTCGTCTCCTTTGCAGGGCGGGCTGCCGGCGATGAACTGGTGGCGGAGTGGTGGATGAAGTCGCGGCGCGTGGAAAGAGCGCTTGCGGGCGAGCGGGCGGATTTTGAGACGCGGATGCAGATTGAGGTTCCCGCAGAGATCTATGTGTGGAAGGCTGCGGCCGCTACGCGCGAACGGGCGCTGGCCGTGCAGCAGAAGAATCGTGACCTGTTCGCGAAGGCGTTTGGCGATGGGCTGGCGGTGCTGGGGTATGAGCGCGGCGAGCGGGGAGATGGGCGGTTTTTGCTGGGGGAATGGGAGGAAGGCTGGAGGTATTAGGGCGACATGCTAGTAAGCTTACGTCGCTGCCGATGCGGATCGCTG
>CAWDPB010000134.1:0-18718 GCA_963804075.1 uncultured Acidobacteriaceae bacterium
TCTAGGCCGGAACCCTCAAACTGTTCCATTCCGAGCAAGGGACTGATCTAACAGAGTTCGTTGTATCAGTGTGGGTTGTCGGCAGACTTCCCTTGGGATTGCTTCAGGCTCCACCCGACTTCCGTCGAGTCCAGACGTTGAAATCATAGAATCGTGGCTGCCAAATCTGGTGTGCCGGTGAGTGGGGAATGGTCCCATGTCTCGAAAACCGCGGCCACCCTAAACCCGACAAGAGTTTTAGGCCTTTTTGTCTACTTTCGTACCCATCAAAAATCCACCTTTAGTATCCCTCTACCAAAGTAGACATTTTGCCTGCAAATTGCCGCAAAGACTGCCCTCTTGCGTAGGGAGTGGTGGGCGTGCCGCTGGGCAAGTGCGTTCGGACTAAGCCGAGATCCTGTATTCTCTTCACGTGACGATCCGCCGGCTCAAGACCTATGCCAGCTCTCAGGGATACGCATACCAGTACTACTTCGCTGGAAAGCGCACTGCGCAAGGCAATGCGGACACTACCGAGTACATTTTCGATGTCACTTCCGATCGCAAATCGACCTACCCGGTGGGGATTTTGTTCCCGCGAGCCGCGGCGCTGGCGTGGACCGAGTCGCATGGCCGTTCGCTGAGCGATTCCGAGCAGTACGCTGCCGTAAAACTCCGCTTATTCCGCGCCTTCGATGAGGTTCCAGACATGAGCGGCGCCGGGCCGCTCTCAGTGGATGCGGAGTTTCTGGAGGAATCGCTGGCTGGCCTGGGTGTGGAATAGCTGTTGTGATGTGGATCACATTTGGTTGTGATGCCATCCGTTTCGCGGGGCGCGCGGCAATCGGCACACTATAATTGCCAGGGCAGGGGTGGGGCGGTAGTCTCCGGCCGGGCTGGGTATCTCAAAGATATGACACTGATTTGGCTTCGGGTTGCGCTCATTTTTTATGGCGTGGGGTTGCTGTATGCGCTGGTGGCGCTGACTCGCACCTCGGAAATTTTAAGCAAACTCGCCTTGCATGCGGCTTATCTGGGCATGGTGTTCCACTTTGTGTCGCTGGCCGAAGCGGTCATGCAAAGCGGACAGATCGCTTCCGCGTCGATTCATAATTCGGAATCGCTGCTGGGCTTCCTGATCATGGTGGTATTCATGATCGCCTACATGGTGTATAAGACCACGACTCCGGGAATTGTGGTTTTTCCCTTGGTTTTCGTGCTGACGTTTGTCGCGGCAACAGGGCAGCAGCCTCTGGTATTTGCTTCTCTAGTGGTACGGCGTGGCTGGCTGGTTCTGCATATTCTGATGATCTTTACGGGATATGCGGCGCTGTTCCTGAGCTTTGGCGCCAGCATCCTTTATTTATTGCAGGAGCGCGCTCTTAAATCGAAAAGCTCGCGTGGAATGTTCCAGAGCCTGCCATCGCTGCAGGTGATCGACGACATTGGATACCGTTCGCTGATGCTGGGCTTTCCGTTTATGACGCTGGGCCTGATTGCCGGGACGGTGGTGGCGGAATCGGCCTATGGCAGGCTCAACTTCTTCGATCCCAAGATTTTGCTTTCGGTGCTGATGTGGGCGGTGTACATGCTGATGGTGTATACGCGGCTGAATGCAGGATGGCGCGGGCGCAAGGCTGCCATGCTGGCGAGTGTGGCGTTTGTGGCGGCAATTGTCGCGTGGATTGCGAACTACTTTAGTGGCATGCACAGGTTTATCGCCTCATGAAATTTCAGTTGATTGGCGTGAACCATAAGACCGCGCCGGTTGAGGTGCGCGAACGGCTGGCGGTGCCGGAATCACGCATGGCGGAAGCGTGCAAGAAGCTGGCGGAGCATCCAGCGGTGGCCGAGGGCATGATCGTTTCCACCTGCAACCGGGTGGAGTTCATCGCCAACATGAAGAACGGCAATGGCGATTTGCGCGACTTTTTGCGCGATTATTTTGAGGTTGATCCCGTTCAGTACGCGAGCCACCTTTACGAATTTCGCGAAGACGAGGCGGTGCGGCACATTTTTCGCGTGGCATCGAGTCTGGACTCGATGGTGGTGGGCGAGCCGCAAATTCTTGGCCAGGTGAAGGAAGCCTATGCCACGGCTCGGGCGGTCGGAGCAGTACGCGCACAGCTGGATCAATTGCTCACGCGCGCATTTGCGGTGGCCAAGCGCGTTCGTAATGAGACGGCGGTCGGCTCGTCTTCGGTTTCGATCGCGTCGGTGGCCGTCGAACTGGCGGAAAGAATTTTTGGCAATCTGAACGGCAAGTGTGTGTACCTGGTGGGTGCCGGGAAAATGAGTGAACTGGCGGCGCGACACCTCCTGGCACATGGAGCGGCGTCAATTTTCGTCGCCAACCGGACGTACGACCGCGCGATCCGGCTGGCCCAGAAGTTCGACGGACAGGCGGTGGAGTTCAGCCGGTTGTACGAAACTTGCGATCGCGCCGATATAGTCATTACTTCGACGGGTGCGCCGCACTTCGTTTTCAAGCCTGAGCACGCCCAGCAATTTCTTTCCCGCAGACGCAACCGGCCAATGTTCTTTATCGATATAGCGGTGCCTCGCGATGTCGATCCGGAGATGAACAAGCTGGATGGCATCTTCGTGTACGATATCGACGATCTGCAGCAGGCGGTGAGTTCGCACGTTGCCGACCGGAAGAAAGAAGCGGAGAAGGCCGAGGCGATCGTCAACGGCGAAGTGGAGAAGTTTCATGCGCGTCTGCTTACATTGGATGTTGTGCCAACTATCGTGAGCTTACAGGATCACCTGGAGACGATTCGCACGGCTGAGATCGACCGGGTGCGGGGACGCCTTGGTTCCATGACGACCGAGCAGGAAATGGCAGTGGAGGCTCTGACGCGAGGCATCGTTAACAAGATCATGCACACACCTATCAGCACACTGAAGACGGCAGCCCGCGATCCCGAATCGACCACGGTAGTCGAATTAGTGCGCCGGCTCTTTAATTTGCAGGATCAAGGCCCTCACGGACCTGGCCCCGGCATAAGCGATTCCCAGGCAAAAGCCAATGGTGAGCAAGAAGCGGCGAGTCGCGCCGGTTCTCGCCCCGGAGGGCAAAACTGATGGCCCGCTTGCGTATTGGTTCTCGCGGATCGCAGCTGGCTCTTTGGCAGGCCCACCACATTTCCGATCTGCTGCGTGGTCAGGGGCACACCGTCGAACTGGAGATCATTAAGACGACGGGGGACAAGATCACCGACGTGGCGCTGGCCAAAGTCGGCACCAAGGGCATGTTTACGAAGGAGATTGAGGAAGCGCTGGTCGAGAATCGCGTGGACTTGGCCGTACACAGTCTGAAGGATCTGCCGACCGAACTGGCCGCGGATTTTGAGATTGCCGCGATTACCACGCGCGAGAATCCACGCGACGTTTTTTGCTCGGTGAAATTCGCAAGCATTGACGAGTTGCCGCAGCGGGCGAACGTGGGCACAAGCAGCCTGCGCCGGCAGGCACAATTGAAGGCGATTCGTCCCGATTTGCAAATTCACCCTTTGCGTGGAAATGTCGATACGCGGTTGCGCAAGCTGGAGGCGGGCGAATACGATGCGATCATTCTGGCGGCTGCTGGATTAAACCGGCTCGGTAAAACGCAACTGGTGCGGCAGGTGATTTCGGCTGAGATTATGACGCCAGCGGCGGGGCAAGGGGCATTGGGGATAGAAATTCGGCGGGGCGATACGGCCACGCGTGAGTTGCTAGCATTCTTAGATGATGCAGCGGCTCGCGCGACGACTACATGCGAGCGCGCCTTGCTTAATAAACTCGGCGGCGGATGCCAAGTGCCGATTGGCGCCTTTGCGGAGATGAAGGGCGGCAAACTCCACCTCAACGCGCTGGTTGCCCATCCCGACGGCACGAAGGTTTTGCGCGAAACGCGCGACGGCGATGATCCCGTGCGCCTTGGCGAAGAAGTGGGCGATACGCTTCTTGGGCGTGGCGGCGATGCTATTCTGGAAGAGGTTTACGGCGACGGATTCGCTCTGCCGCAACAACCTTAAATCAGATGCGCAAACCTAACGAAACCTATCCGCTTCGCGGAACCCGCATCCTTGTGGGACGAGCCCGGCATCAGGCGGGAAGCCTTTCCTCCAGCTTACGCAGCCTGGGTGCCCGCGTTATCGAGATTCCTCTTATTGAGATTCATAAGCCGAAGTCATTTGTCCCCATGGATGAGGCATTGAAGAATTTCACAGCGTACGATTGGCTGATTCTTACCAGCGCCAACGGCGTGGAAGCGATGTGGGAACGTATGCGGAAACTTCGCATCCCGCGCCGAAAGCTGAGCAGCCTGAAGATCGCAGCGATCGGGCCAGCCACCAAAAGAGCGATTGTGAAACACGGCCGGAAAGTGAAAATGATGCCTGAGGAATATGTGGCGGAGTCGGTGGTGAAAGGGCTGCAAGATCAGGTGAAGGGCAAGCGCATTTTGCTGGTGCGGGCGAAGGTGGCACGCGACGTGATTCCAGATTCATTGCGGGCGGCAGGCGCACAAGTGGATGTTGTGGAAGCCTACGAGACGGTCGTGCCCATTAAATCGCGAGACCGCCTGCGGGTGCTGATGAAAGACAAGAATCGGCGACCCCATGTAGTCACGTTCACCAGTTCGTTCGACCGTGCGAAACTTTGCCGAACTCCTCGGCACCACAAGCGGGGCACTTCTAAAGGGCGTTCAATTCGCGTCGATTGGGCCTGTGACATCGGCAACCTTGCGCGAACTGGGCCTGCCGGTCTCCATCGAAGCCCGCGAATTCACCATGGGTGGATTGATTCGGGCAATCGTAGTTGCCCGTTATGCCGAGCCGTCGCCATAGATTGCCGCGAATATCATCCGGGGCTGCACGACTAGGTGGACGAGACACCCATCTTCGGATCAATCGCGTCCAGATAAGACTGCAAGCGGGCTTTTCCCTCGGGTGGCAGGCCGGTGAACTCAATGCCGTTTCCCACGCCGGGGTCGCACGTTCGCACAACCGCGGAAATATTCATATGGTAGGAGTCGATCCAGAAATCCAGGCGCAGCACTGTTCCCGCCGGCATCGGCGACATGGTTTCGACATAGCAGCCGTTGCCACTCACGTCAGTGGCATTGATGCGGGCGGGCAATTTGATGCGTTCGTCGCGAATTTCGATGGGCAGGCTGATCCGGTGCCGCTGAAAGCGGCGGCGATTTGAAGCCGCAAAGGTTACGGTTGCGCCATCAAGAATGAGGTAGTTCCTCCACGGGCATTCCTGGTCGGCCAGGAGCTTGATCCCCACCTGATTCTTCTTGGTTAAGTCGGTACTCATGGCCCAGACTACAGTGCACCGGGCCTTCTTCTCGCCGCATTGGATGCCGATGACATCGCCCACTTTGAGTTCGGACTCAACGCCCGTCAGCAGTGCGCCATCCGCACTGATGTTCTGCGCGCGGGCATGCTGGTTGAAAGGCCGCCCATCGACACTCATACCCCAGACTCGTACCGGAAGGTCAACGGCCAGCCTGGGTTCCACGGGATGGTCAGTCATGGTTTAGCTGGAGATGGCTCCTGTAGATGCCACTAAATGATACCGCCGTTGGTGGATCTACGAAATGATACAGTAGGCGCAGGCTGCCAGGCAGACTGCTCTGTTGACAGCTTGGTCAAGCGGCCTGCGCGGCGAATTCGCGATAGCTCAGGACTTGAATCTCCTGCTGGTTCAGGAACTCTTTTAGCTCCGGAGAAATGAGAAGGTCACGTTCGCGCTCGCGCGATTCCAGCAGTCGCGTACGGATGGCGCGCAAGTCCTGGTCAGTGTAGCCGGGATGGGTAACAAGTTCCCACGTTCCCTCGGGGAGGCTGGTTAATGCCTGCCGAAGGAGGGCGCCGTCCAGCAGGCCGGTCTCGATTACTCCAATAACGCCATCGGGCGCGCGCAGGCCGGAGCGTTCCATCTGCCGCCGAAACGGCCGGGCGAAGGTATTCAGAATGCGCACCTGCCCATAGCGTTTGAGCAGGGTTCGCTTACCGGCGAAATGCTGTGCCATGATCGCTTTCATGGGGACAAAAGGGCTGCGGATCGCGCGCACTCCGCAAATCCTGGCGGCGCGCAGCATGGCGGCAAGAATTTCGGGGAACAGGTGAGCGTGCTTATGCGAATCGAGATGCGTAACCTCGATCCCGGCGGATTGGAGTTTTCTGATCTGGGCGGTAATTTCCTCGACCAGTTGCTCTCGATCGAAGCCCCCGAGCGTGGCGCGGGCGGCGAAAGCAGAGAGGCTTGAGTAGAATTTTTCGGGCTCCGCGGAGCGGATGGCGACCAAAGTATCGAGCGCGCTGGCAGGTGCGACGGGCGAGCCGTCGACCAGCACAACGTGGCAGCCGACCGAAAGATTGGGCAGGGCGCGGCCAGACTGCACAGCATCATCGAAGGCGCCGCCGGTCGCCATCAGGGTGGCGGACGAGACGATTCCGTCGCGATGGGCCTCCACGATCGCCCGGTTCACCCCCGAGGTCAGGCCGAAATCATCCGCATTGACAATTAACTGGCGCACTTGGAAAGTCTAGGGAAGTTTAGCAGCCGCAGCACTTGGGATGCTCGCCGATTGTGGAGTTTGACCGGTAAGAAGGCGTCCAGTATTCTCAGAAGGTCGCCGGAACCACCTGGCGCTGGCGTTGCCGGCAATGATCCATCCCGTCCTTGTGCCCGGTGCGGGCGGTTAGCTCAGCTGGTTAGAGCGCCTGCCTTACAAGCAGGAGGTCGCAGGTTCGAGTCCTGCACTGCCCACCATGTCCCGTCCAGTCTTGGTGCGCCTGAGCGCTCAGAAATCACGATCACTTCACAAGGGGTGATTTTGCTAGGCGCAGAAAAAACGCGCGCAGGTTTTGAGGCTGCGCGCGGAGGCGAATGAGGAGAAAAGTGTTTGGTTCAGCGGCCGGCAGCCATGGCGAGCGCTCTCGGTGCCATCTGTTCGGTGCGGTCTACGAACATCTTGTAGGAGCGGTACACTCCGAAAGACAAGACCATAAGCGCGCCGAGCGTCGCGAAACCGGCAGCTGTGCTGAACATGGAAGCGAGAGCGGTTAGTCCTGCGCCGATCAGGTAGTTCGGGAAGGACCACAGGAAAACCCTATGCCACAGCGCAACCGGGCTGGTGCCTTCGGTTAACCCCACGATTCCAGCGACGGGCGCGGTGTTTGCCAGGAAGTAAGCGGCCGCAGCCATGGTGAGCGAGACTGCGGTCCCATTCGCATGGCCAGCCAGAAAATGACTATGGTAGGCGAAGTGGGCAATGCCGCATGCGTTCATCAGGGTGCAGGCGTTGAAGAGAAACTGGACGGGTTTCGTCTGGTTGCCGAGAGCGAACGACTGGGCGACGGCTGCTGTAAGCGCCACCAGCAGGCTTCCGAACAATCCGAGCTGCGCGACCGCGAGAAGAATAACCGGCAGATTCCCGGACATCGTGCTCGCCATTCCAGGCAGCTTTACCTTGAGCCGCGAAGTGACGATGGCGGCAGCCATCAGAATCGCTAACTGAGGCCAGGCCGGCATGCTCCAGTTCGCGATGGCCAGCGACACCGGGAAGAGACTGGTGGCGGCTACGGCTCCGATCATGACTTTTGCTTTGGTTGGCATTGTATTTGTCATGGCTTTTCTCCGATATGGTCTCCGTCAGGTATTTAGTTGTTGTCTCCCGGGTCGCCGGTAGCAAGTGCGGAACTTGCGCTGGCGACTGAAGAAGTTGCTCCCCAAACCACACTGTCGCCAGAGATCGAGGTTGACCCCCAAACGACGCTCGTGGCACCCCAGACTACCGAGTTGGCGGAAAGCAAATCGGAGCTCCAAATCGTTACATCCCCCCAAACGGCCGCTGTGGACAACATGTTCCAGACCACAGTGCCGCTGAAGTTGGGATCGCTTGTGTTTACGATGGTGACGGTGTTCTTGGCGGGGTTGAAGACCGCAGTTGGCGAAAGCGCCACACCGGCCGAGAGGTTGGTGTTGCCCAGAGCGGCGTCGATATCCAGATACCCAGCTCCATAGGTGAAGATGTCATATTCGTTGTTGTAAAGGTTGCCGAACTGATCGGTTGAAGACGTGAATTGCCCAAAGCTTTTCCATGCTGTTTTCATCAAGCGCGCTTTCACCTGATCGGGCGTCAGAGATGAGTTCTGCTGCAGCATCAACGCAACCGCACCGCTCACCAGCGGAGTCGCCATGCTGGTCCCGCTTAGAACATAGTATTTTGAGGTCCCACTGGTGGGCCAAACCTCAAACTGAGGATAGAGTGTATCGAGCGTGCTTCCCGCAACTCGCAAGGAGACCAGGCGGTTGCCTGGCGCGACCAAGTCGGGTTTCACAACGTGATCGATTGCGGTCGGGCCTTTGGAGCTATAGCTGGTAATCTGGTCGTCAACCCGCGTGGCCGTTCCCATCGTCATGGTTGCTCCCACTGTAATCACAGCAGGGTCGTTGGCGGGAACGCCGATGCTACCGAAGCCATCTGTAAGAGCAAAGCGTCCGTTGTTGCCGGCGGCTGCCACGACTACGATGCCAGCTTTCCAGGCGGACTCGACCGCCTGATCAACTGGATCGAGCTTGTAACTCTCGAATATCGGACGTCCCAACGACATGTTGATGACGCGGATGTTGTATTTGCTTTGCAGTGCGATCGCCTCTTGAATGGCAGTAATCACCTGGCTGTCAGTGCCGAATCCGTTCTGATCCAGCACGCGCAGATTGATAAGGTTGGCGTTGGGAGCCATACCGGCATAGGTTGCGGCGTATCCGTTGCCATTGCCGGAGTTCTTTCCGGTAGCGCCGATCAGCCCCGCCACATGGGTTCCATGGCCGAACTTATCGGAGGTTGCGTTGTCGCCAGCCACAAAGCTCTGGCTGTAGACAACGCGGCTTCCGCCGCTGGCACCGTGCAGATCCGGGTGATCGGAAATCCCGCTGTCAATGACTGCGACGCCGATGCCAGTGCCATCCAGACCGTACTGCGACTGGGCGATGTTCTCTTCGACCGCAGTAGCGAATTCCTCAGCTTGAGGATTGGAGGTCATGCGGATTGTACGGTCGGGCGTGATGTAGCGGACGTTCGGATCTTGTGTCAGTTGTTCCAACATGCTGGCTGGGACGTGCATCGTCACCGCCTGGATATTGCGCAGCGTAGAACCGATGGCCACGCCGCCGCGCTGTAGCTTCGCCAAAGCGGAGGTGCCCGGTAGTTGGCGGTACTGCACGATGACCGTTACCATCGCATTCTGGCTGAGATTCTCACTGCTGAGATCTGGCGAAAGCTTTGACGCTGCCGATCCTGTGCCGCCATCTAAAATTGGTCTAGCGCCGGCGTAGGAGGGTATCGTCGAGAACATCAGGAGTGCCATTCCGAGAAGACCACCCCAACTCGGGTTCAACAGCGCTGGCTTGGAGTCAAGATTGGTGCGACTGGGCGTCTGCGAGATTTTCGTTTCCATAGTGTGCTCGGGCGTTTGATGAAGGACGGTTGTCTTTGGTCCCTCGCGCCAGCCTTGGTAGTGCAACTGAGGCCCCGTTATCCGCCAGATAAGCCTCGCGTTATCAGTTAGTTACGAGACGGCTCGAAATGGACGATTGAGTCATGTCGTCCCACGGTACTCGCCTGCAGAGTCCTCTCTTACGTATCTGGCTGAAAACAATGGGTGGGCACAGCAAAACAGAGGGCGGGACAAAATGGCTCGATCGAGTGATCGGATCGCGAGGGCCGGGGGTTTTATCGGGCAGGCAGCAAGGGGACTCTTGAGCACCCCCGTCGGGCGACTTGGCTATGGTATGGTTCCGAAAGCAGTAAGCGAGTAGCCGATCACCTGTCGGCAACCGACGGAGAACCCAATCATCCTCTTAGCTTATGTTCGAGGTTCGAAGATGTGAAGACCCGCCTATTGCGACAGCGAACTGGCAACCTGAGAGAATGCCGTGTTGGCATTGCTTCCAACCAGGCGCACGGTCCCAATCACCAGTACCAGAATCACGGCAAGCATCACGGCATATTCGGCGATGTCCTGGCCCCGCTCGTCGGACCAGAGGTCGCGGAAAAATCGAAACATACACCCTCCCGGAAGATCTCAGGAAAAATACTCTCGCTGGCGAATAGGTGTAGCTATAATGCCGCCTCCAACTTTGATTGTCAAACGCTGGAATCACAGGATTTCCACTGCTTTGGCAGCCACGTCAAGCCGTGCCGGACACAAAGAAGAACTCGCCATCGGATGCTATCAATACTCTCAGGGGCTCGGAAGAATTGACGCCGGTGCGGATGCCGTCTCGATGAGTTGATGCGCAGATTGGGCCGTGAAGTCGAGCACTCGGCCCGGAAAAACTCCAAATAGAGGGTCGCAAACACGCAGACCGTCATGGCCAAAACGGCAGCTGGAGGAACCGCAGTGACGGGAACATCGCCGCGAGGCTCACGCATATACATCATGACAATGATGCGAAATAATAGTAAGCGCCGATGGCGCTGTTCATCACCAGAATGAGTCGCGAGGCCAACCAGGCCGGATTTGAGGGCGGAATCAGTACGTAAAACTTCGCGAAAAAGCCGCCAGTAATCGGGATGCCGATCAGAGACATCAAGAAAAATGTGAAAGTCGCGGCCAGCACAGGAGATTTTCTTCCCAGTCCCGCGTAATCCTCCAGGGTGACATACTTTTCTTCCGCGTTCGCAAAGTGGCTGACGACAGCAAAGGCACCAACGTTCATGGCGGCATAGGATGCGGCATAGAACATCGCCGGGGAAGCGCCGAGCTCGCGATTGGCTGCGAAGGCAACCAGCAAGTATCCGGCGTGTGCAATCGAAGAGTAAGCGAGCAGGCGTTTGATGTTGTCCTGCAACAGCGCGCCGATGTTGCCCAGCGTCATGGAAAGAGCTGCCGAAACCCAAATCAACCAGAACCAACCCGGCGCTCGAGTTTCAATCAATACGCGCAGCAGAACGGCAAATGCGGCAGCTTTGGGCCCGGTGGACATCAGGGCCACGATCGGGGCGGGTGCGCCTTCGTAAACGTCGGGCGTCCAGACATGGAACGGCGCGGCAGCCACTTTGAATCCCAGGCCAATGAACATCAAAGCCACGGCAACGTAAGGCAGAAGCTGGTGGTTGCCGGAGGCGAGAGACTCGCGAATGGCAGAGATGTTGGTGGATCCGGTGGCGCCGAACATCAGCGCCACGCCATAGAGAAAGAAGGCGGTGGCAAAAGAGCCCAGCAGAAAATACTTCAGCGACGATTCGCTGCTGGCAGCGTCGCGACGGCGGAAACCGGCCAATACGTAAGTGGAAATGGACGAGATCTCAAGAGCGATAAAGATCGAGGACCAGTTCGACCGCCGACGACATCAGGCACATGCCGACCGTGCAGAAGAGGATGAGGCCGTAATACTCACCGGCACGAATTCGCTGCACGGCCATGTATTCATAAGAACTGAGAACGACGACAGCGCGCGATCGCGGTTACCAGTACATGGAAGAAGACGCTGAAGCCGTCGACGCGCACCATGCCTGAAAAAGCCAGACCCGGGTGATTCGCCATCACAAAAGTAGAAAGAAGTGCAGCGAGTGAGCCAATCAGGGCGATCGTGCCGAGCGGCTTTTGATTGCGGTCTTCGTCGAGCAGGGGATCCACGAACATGACGATCATGCCGAAAACCGAAAGCACCAGTTCGGGCAGGATGCGAAGATAATCTTCCAGTGGGGGAGCTGTAATGGCTACCGGCAGCTGAAGAGCTGGCAGGCAGTGGAAGAGCGTACGGTCATCATTGTCCCACCGCCTTGGCCATAAGCTGCGTGAAGAGGAGCGAGCGCCGTCTGCACAGCGGGATCAATCGCATTCAGCCAGAGCAGGGGAGCCACGCCCATCAACAGGGCGGCGACTGCGATGGGGGCCAGCGCGGTCTTTTCGCGCAGATTCAGGTCAGGCAAAGTTTTGTTCACCTCGTGCTTGAGCTGCCGTAAAAAACACGCTGGTACATCCAGAGCAGGTAACCCGCACTCCAGATCACCCCGGTTGCGGCGAGGATCCCGTAGACGGGCGTTGCCTGGAACGCGCCACTCAGAACCAGAAACTCGCCGATGAAGCCATTCAGCAGCGGCAGCCCGACCGATGCGAGCACGGTAACAGGAAGAATGTGGCGTACTACCGGCATGGGCGTCGCCAGCCCGCCGAACTCGTGGATCTCATAGGTATGCCGGCGGTCGTAAAGAATGCCGGCCAGCATGAACAGCCCGCCGGTTGATACGCCGTGGGCGAGCATGACGAACATCGCGCCGTCCAAACCGGCGGTGGTGAAGCTGAAGATGCCCAGCACCACAAATCCCAGGTGGCTGATCGAGGAGTACGCGATCAGCTTCTTCATGTTCGGCTGCACCATCGAAACCAGCGCGCCGTAGATAATGCCGATCAGCGCCAGCATCATGATCCAGGGCGCGTTGCGACGCGCCTGCTCGGGAAACAGTCCGAGGTTGAAGCGCAGCAGGCCGTAGGTGCCCATCTTCAGCAGCACGCCTGCCAGCAGGACCGAGCCGGCGGTTGGCGCTTCCACGTGCGCGTCCGGCAGCCAGGTATGAAGAGGGAAGAGCGGAACCTTAACCGCAAAGGCGATGAAGAAGCCCAGGAACAGCCAGAGCGCAGCGGCCGCGAATGCCCGGCACCTGTCCGTTGCGAATCGCGTTCTGAATAGCGACGAAATCGAAGCTGCCGGTTTTCGCGTACAGCCACATGATCGCCGCCAGCATGAACATCGAGCCGACCATCGTGAACAGGAAAAACTTCACCGCGGCATAGACTCGGCGCCCGTGGCCATACATGCCGATCAGCAGCGCCATCGGGATCAGCGTCGCTTCCCAGAAGAAGTAGAACAGGAACAAATCGAGCGCGATGAACACGCCGATCAGCGCCGTTTCCAGCAACAGCAGCAGGATGAAGAATTCCTTCACCCGCTCGTGAATCGAATTCCACGAAATCAGCACGCAAAGGGCGTCAGGAACGTTGTGAGCACGACCAGCCACATCGAGATGCCGTCGATGCCCATGTGGTAGTGAATATTCGGATTCGTGATCCAGGGCTGGTCGATTTCGAATTGAAAGCCCGGTCTGGTCGCGATGAAAGTGAACCGGCAGATGCAGCGAAGAACAAAGTCCAGCAGGGTAACAACCAGCGCGAACACTCGAATATCGCGGTCCCGGCGCGGAAGCAACAGCAGCAACAAGCGCCCCGGCCAGCGGAATAAACGTCACCAGCGTGAGAATGATCGAGTCAAGGCGGCCGTGTTCATCGAGACTCACCGACATCCAAACCATGTAGGCGATCACCGCCGCGCGCCCCGGCGGCGACCCATCCCGCATACGAGCGCAAGTTGCCCGATTGCATGTGGCGCACCTCGTCGGAAACTTCGCGCGCCGCATCGGCCGCAGTCGTTAACGGTCGCGTCGATGACTCCCTGGTCGATTCCGTGCCATAGAATCGTCGTTGAGCCATCGATCAGCGGATTCACGAACAGGCATGGAATAAAGCTCATCACGTAATACTTGTTCAGCGACGGCTTTATAGAGCCCGCCCAGCTGTCGGCAATTCGCTGCGGCAAGTTGCGGCGGCCGGTGATAAAGCAGCCAGCAAAGACAGCCGAGAGCGGCTACGCTAACCGAAATGCCCATCAGCAGATATTCGCGTCGCTTTCTCGCTCCTGCCTCGCGGACCGGCTCTTCGAATGCAGGCTCCACCGGGCTCAGAAGACAGGATCGAGGAAACTGTCTCGAAGCGATATTCCCCAGCCGATCCAGCCGCCCAACACCGAGAGCACCGCCAGCACCACCAGCGGTCCCAGCATGACCCATGGGCTTTCGTGGATTCGCCATGCCCATGACCATCCGTGCCCGTGTGCCCATGTCCGCGTCTGTCCGTGCTCCGCCGTCGCCGCGGATACTCGCCAAGAAAGTCATGAACACAGGCGGAACATATAGAACGAAGTAATAACGCCGTGACCACGCCGATCAGCCAATAGACCCAGCTGCCACTGCCGAACGCCTGCCAGAGAATCTCGTCCTTCTGACAGAAGCCAGCCAACGGCGGAATGCCGGCAATGGCGAACGTCGCAATGCCCATCGTCCAGAAGGTCACGGAATGTGGTGCCGCAGGCCGCCCATCTTCCGCATGTCCTGTTCGCCACCGAGCCGTGAATCACGGAACCTGCGGCCAGGAAGAGCAGGCCTTTGAAGAATGCATGCGTCATCAGGTGGAAGATGCCGGCCGAAAACGCCCCCACGCCGCAAGCCATGAACATGTAGCCGAGCTGCGAAATAGTCGAATAGGCCAGAACTTTCTTGATGTCGGTTTGCGCAATGCCGATGGTCGCAGCGAACAGAGCGGTCAGCGTTCCGATGATGGCCACAACCGTCAGGGCCGTGGGCGCGCGGTCGAAAGATCGATATGCGAGCGCGCCACCATGTAAACGCCTGCGGTGACCATGGTGGCCGCGTGGATCAGGGCGCGAGACCGGCGTAGGGCCTTCCATCGCATCCGGCAGCCAAACGTACAGAGGAATCTGCGCCGACTTGCCGCCGCGCCGACCATCAGCAGCAAGCCGATCGCCGTCAGCAATCCAGCGCCTGCCGTTTCCGGTGGATCGGCTGCAACTTCGCAAACAGGTGGAGAAATTCAGTGTTCCGAAATGCTGGATCAGCAGGAACAGCGCGATCAGAAATCCGAAGTCGCCGATGCGGTTGACGATAAATGCTTTCTTGCCGGCGGCTGCCGCCGAATCCTTGGTGAACCAGAATCCGATCAGCAGGTACGACGCCAGGCCCACGCCCTCCCAGCCGATGAACATCAGCAGGTAGTTCTTCGCCAGAACCAGCGTCAGCATGAAGAACATGAACAGGTTCAGGTACGCGAAGAAGCGGTAGTAACCGCCCTCGTCCCACATATATCCGACGGAATAAATGTGGATGAGGAAGCCGACGCCGGTGACCACCAGCAGCATGACCAGCGATAAGATGATCGAGGTAGAAAGCGAAGTCAACGCGAAAGCTGCCTGCGCGAAGCCAGGGCGCAAGGTTGGAAGTAGTAGGGCGCGGATGCCGAGGAGAATTGCGTCGCCATCCACAGCGCCATAGCGAACGCTGCGCCGCAAAAGTCCAGCGCAACCGCCGAAATCGTCTTCTGCGAAACGGCGTCCGAAAAAGCCATTGATGGCCGCGCCGGCCAGCGGCAGAATCGGAATCAGCCAGAGATAGCAAGGAGTGTCGGCGTCATAATTTGAGCAGGTTCACCTGATCCACATTCAAAGTTTCACGAGTGCGAAAGACAGCAATGATGATGGCCAGTCCCACAGCCGCTTCAGCCGCAGCCACGACCATCACAAAGAAGACAAAGATCTGTCCGCTAAGCGAGTGCCATTGCGCCGCGAAGGCCACGAACGAAAGATTCACGCCATTCAGCATCAGCTCAATCGACATGAAAATGGTGATGATGTTGCGCTTGATGAGAAAGCCGAGCACGCCGCACGCAAACAGAATCCCGCTCAGCACCAGGTAATAGGAAAGAGGAACCATCATCGATCCCTTCCTGTGCCACATTCGGGCTTCTTGGCTGTCCAGCATGCGGGCCACCGCTTCGGGCTTGCTCGCCAGAACGACCGCGCCCATGATGGCGATCAGAATCAGGACGGACGTGACTTCAAAGGGCAGCAGGAAATCGTGGAACAGAAGCGCGCAATTTCCTGCGGGCCGCCGGGTAAGGCGCCAAGCGGCACCGACGAAGTGTCGGCCGGAAGAGCAGCACCCACGCGACCAGGACGCCGCCGATGACAACTCCGGGAACGCCAAGCAGAATGGCGACGCGGCTGCCCTTGGTACGTTCTTCGGTTCCCGCGTTCAGCAGCATGATGACGAAGACAAACAGCACCATGATGGCGCCGGCATAGACGATGACTTGAACGGCGGCGACGAACTCCGCGCCCAGCAGGAGATATTCGGCTGCAAGCGATGCCATCACCACGATCAGCGACAGCGCGCTGTTAATGGGATGGCTCTGCGCCAGCAGGTTGATCGCCCCCGCGACGCAAATCGTGCCGAAAAAGAGAAATAGAATTAAGTGCAGCATATTGAACCAGTTGGTCAGTATCGTCAGTTCTCAGTTGCCAGTAAACCTAGATCAAAACTGGAAACTAAGAACGAGCAACCGGGAACCGCTTTAAGCCCGTCAACGCCACAATACAGCGACGTAACTACAATATTCGCTACCGCCGTGGGCAGCAGGACCTTCCAGCCAAACGCCATGAGTTGGTCATAGCGGAAGCGGGGAAGAGTCCAGCGCACCCATACATACAGAAACATGAAAAAGAAAACCTTCAGGCAAAACCAGAGGATGGGCAAAACCATCTGCAGAATGGCAGGGCCGAAAACCGGGCCCAGCCACCCGCCAAAAAACAGAAGCGTGGCCAGACATGCCACCGTGACCATGTTCGCGTACTCGGCCATGAAAAACATGGCGAACTTCATGGCGCTGTATTCGGTGTGGTAGCCGGCGACCAATTCCGATTCCGCTTCCGGCAGATCAAAGGGCGTGCGGTTCGTCTCCGCATAGGCGGAAATCAGGTACGTGAAAAACGCCAGCTGTCCCAAAGGGAAAATAGAAAACATTCCAGTGAAGTGTGCGCTTGCGACTCCACAATCGTCGCGCAGGCTAAAGCTGCCGGACTTGATCACACCGGGATCAGCGACAGTCCGAGCGAAACTTCGTAGCTGATCATCTGGGCGCTGGCCCGCAGGCCGCCGAGCAGGGAGTACTTGTTGTTCGACGCCCATCCCGCCAGCGCAACCCCATACACGCCCATCGAGGTGATGCCCAGAACGATGAGCAACCCAATGTTCACGTCCGTGATCTCAAAGGCGTGTAGATTGCCGCAATCGTAAACAGTGGCCAACGTGAATTCCGGAATGTTGAGCGAGTTGCCAAACGGAACGACGGAAATCGACGTGATGGCGAAGATCACAGCGAGCATCGGCGCCGCAATATAAAGCGGCTTATAGACGTGCGGTTGCGTCAGGTCTTCTTTGAAAATGAATTTTGCTCCGTCGGCCAGCGGTTGCAGCAGGCCAAAGGGGCCAACCCGCGTGGGGCCCCAGCGGTTCTGGATGTGCGCCGACGACCTTACGCTCCAGCCAGACGCTATAAGCCACAGCCGTGAGCAGCACGCCAATCACGACAGCGGACTTAATAATCGAAACAATAATGAAACATCAATATGCTCAACGAGTTACCTTTCGTCATTACATGTCTCATTGACGCGCAAATCAGACTCCTCGCCCACTCATCGCTCGGGCTCGGAATGAGAACCGCACTTTAGTCCGCGGCAACTTCCGATTCCGCGGGCTTGTTTTCCATCACCGAATTCAGGGCCTTCGAATATCGTCCCAGCGTGCCCGAGCTAAACAAATCGTCATTCGCCGGGGACAATAAGTTTCGGGATCGTGCTGACGCCCTGGGCCGCACCATGAGATATCCAAATGCTGATCATTGCCCGCCAGCAGGTTCACGCGCGAAACATCGTAGCCCGGCGACCAGCGCGCTGAATTTCATCGAGAATCGCCATGGGATCGAAAGGTGTCATCTTCGGCTCGAGGTTGTGCGCTTCGAGCCAAACGGCGTGGCGGTCGGCTTCTCCGGATTGCGCGCCGCGGGTTTGGCCCATATCGGAGTGCGGGCCTCCACCGAAGGGGACCAAGCTGTGCACATCGAAGTCCATGGCGTCGGCAATGCGAACGATCATCTCGAAGTCCGACTTCGGTCCACTGACCTCACCGGCTTTCTTGACCAGTTGCAAGTCGCCGCAGGTATTTGTGCAGGTCCCTGTTTTTTCGTAGGCGTTGGCTGCAGGCAAAACCACATCAGCGATATTGGCGGTTTCGGTCAGGAACATGTCCTGGACCACAACGAAACTCTTCGAGAACACAAAGGGATCGACGCTGAGGCGGCCGATGGGGTTCGAGCCGACGACGTAGAACGCTTTCAGCTTGCCCGCTCTCGCGGCGTCGATCATCTCAGGCAGGATCAAGCCCTTTGTGGCGGGCAGTGCGCCCCACTCTTCTTGGAATTTGGTGGTGGTCGCGGCGGGCTCGTATCCGGGCAGCAGATCGGGGTAGAGTCCCATGTCGCTTGCGCCGCGGGAGTTCGAATAATCGCCGAGGCAGATCAGCTTCGCGGCAGGGAGCGAGGAAGCAAAGCCGGTCAGCTTCTCGATGTCACCGCCACGCAGTTCGGAACCGAAAACGATCACGAGATTCTGTTCGCCGCGAACTTTGTCGCGCAGTGCGACCCAGACGTCGCGATTTGTTCCGGGGTAACGAGCGAATCGAGTTGTGAATCGTCTCCGGCGAGGAAAGCGACGGCTTTTGCTTCTGTGCCAGCTGGAAGCAGGCCAAAGGCAGCAGCCTGACGGCGCAGCTTGATGGGTGCGGAGTTGATGGCGTAGAACTTGGCTCGTCGCAGGCGAACGTTGGTACGAATCTGCCAGGCGAGCAGCGGATGCTGGTTTGTGGGATCGTTGCCAATCAGCAAAATCGCTGGTGCCGTCAGCACATTGCGCATCGTCGCGGTCTTGCCAGGTTTGCCGTGCAGGGCAGCGGCCAGGGCAGGGAAGTCGGCCGTGCGATGGTGATCGATATTGTTGGTCTTCAGCACTACGCGCGCGAACTTCGAGAGCAGGTAGTTCTCCTCATTCG
>CAWDPB010000135.1:0-12462 GCA_963804075.1 uncultured Acidobacteriaceae bacterium
TTTTTTGCGTCTACACTTGGTACAAGAATTATCGTATTGCTAGCAGATTCCAAAATTGCTGCTGCAACGTTTTTCCTACTCGAACGGGAAAAATATGGAGAAAAATTGGAAGTTCTTGCGCTGCCGGCTTCCCGCTCAGGCAAGCTCTGCTTTTCGCCCGAGCGGCTCGCCGCGGACCGTTCCTACTCTTCCTCGTCCTGCTCGTCGATCTTGATGCGGAGGGATTTCAGGAACTTCAAATCCTGATCGCTGATTTTGAGTTCGGGATTCGTGCTCAACGTTGAAACCAGGGATGTTTTCTCCGGTGAGCGTTCGCCCTGCTTGCTGACTCCGATCGTGGCCTCGAGCACAAGAAAGATGTCGTAGCCGCCCTCCTTGATGCGCGCTACCACCTCGGCGATCTGCTCGGAATCCGAGAGAGATCCGTTAATGGCCTCACCCAGTTCCTTCATAAGTTGCTTCAGTTGTTGATCCACCGGGGCCCCCTCGCCAGACGAAGACGCACTTCCAAGAGACACAAGAAACGGCCAATGTCACAGTCCCCTGTGATATTAACCACAACTATTGTACGCTTGGCCGCTGCTAAAATCGACAGAATGATTGTGGCCGAAATAGTCGGAAAAGCCTGAGATTATCGCGCGAGCCGTGGATTGAGCAAGTGCGCCGTTCCCGCATGGGCGCCGCACTTATCGACGGCTTCCAGGCGGCCGCCACTTCGTTCGGCCGGGTTCTGCACCAGCTCTGGCTGGAAGTAACAGGATTCACCTTTCTCGCCATTGCCGCCATCGGTGTCATGACCGGCCTGCGCGAGTATGGCAAGCTTCATGCCGGACAGGCCACTGGCCCCGGCAGATTGATCCTAGCCATCTGCTTCACGCTTTGTTTTACCTGGTTCGGCTGAGTTCGTTCTGGCGCGTGAATAAGAGTGTCGCCCGGCAGCGCGCCTCGCGCGTTCGTTCGCAGATAAGATGACCGCACCCGCATTGGCATTGGCCGCGAGCGGAGGAACGCTGTGGAGGAGGGAAGTCATGAAGGTCGAGCCATCCCGAACACGCTTCCCCGGTGCCTCTCTGTGTACCCTGTGGTTAACAGCCTTTCGGCTTGCTCCTCTGCACATCACTTGCAGCTCTGGCATGTGCGCAGGAATTCTGCAGCATCCCACCCGGCTCAGAGAAGCTGATCGACAGCGGCCCGCAACCTTCCCGCCGCCGATTGGCTTATCTTCGACGACGGATTCGACGGTAACCAACTCGACCTCACTAAGTGGTACCGTTGCTTCAACTGGTGCAATGAAAACGTCGGCTATTCCTACGGTCCTCCCTACGATCTCGAGTGGTACTGGAAACACAACGTGTCGGTATCGAACGGATACCTGCACCTCACCGCAAAGAAACAAGCCGAGCACGGATACAACTACGCCTCTGGAGTCATCACGACTGGAGGCTCGCCAGACGAGCGCCTCCAAGCTTCACGTTCCAATACGGCTACATGGAGATGAGCGCCCAGTTCCCGGCTGGCAAAGGCCTGTGGCCCGCCTTCTGGCTGCTGCCCGCCGATGGCACTTGGCCCCCGGAAATCGACGCCATGGAATGGCAGGGAGGCACTCCCACCATCGACTACGCCACGATCCACTGGGGCGTCGAGCGCCACGGGCATCATCCATCGAGCGGCACATCCTACGACACCGGCATCGATCTCTCCACCGGATTCCACACCTACGGCCTGGACTGGCAGGCCGATTCCGTGACGTGGTACTTCGATGGCAGAGCGATCAAGAAATTCACACGCGTGAACGACATTCCGCACAAGCCCATGTACATACTCGTCGATTTGGCCGTCGGCGGATGGATTTCGTTTCCGATCAAACAACGCATTTCCCAGCCACCATGCTGGTGGACTATGTTCGAGTCTGGCCGACCAAGCCATGAGAAGCAATATGCAAAACGGACATGCAAAACGAATGCGCAAAGAGGATAGGCGTGAGAGCGATGTCATCCTGAGCGTCAGCGGGCACAACCGCGAAGCGGGCGTGCCCGCGGAGTCGAAGGACCCCTACTCCCGCCGGAAACCCGGCCAGGTGTCAGGAATGACGAATTTAGATGCTTTTCGGGAGTCGCATAGCTGCTCCTGTGAAAGGCTTTTCTATGAGCGAAACCAAAACGGCCGATTCCACTTCCAACCCCGCAGCGAAATCAAAGCCCGCGCTGCCAGAGCAGCACACCTCGTCCCACATTCCCGTGCAGCCGCTCTACACGCCCGCCGATCTCGCTGGCCGTGACTACGACGCCGACCTCGGCTATCCCGGCGAATTCCCCTTCACCCGCGGCGTGCAGGCGACCATGTACCGTGGCCGCTTGTGGACCATGCGCCAATACGCCGGCATGGGCGACGCCGAGGAATCCAACAAGCGCTACAAATATCTGCTCGCCAATGGCACTACCGGACTCTCGGTCGCCTTCGATCTGCCCACGCAAATCGGCCTCGATTCCGACAACGCGCTCGCCGTGGGCGAAGTCGGCAAAGTCGGCGTGGCGATTGACTCTGTCGAAGACATGCAGCGCCTCTTCGACGGCATTGACCTCACAAAAATTTCCACATCGATGACCATCAATGCCACGGCCTCGATCCTGCTGGCGCTCTATGTCGCCGTCGCCCGCCGCCAGGGAGCCGACATCCGCAAGCTCTCCGGTACCGTGCAAAACGACGTGCTCAAGGAATACATCGCCCGTGGCACTTACATTTATCCGCCGCAGCAGGCCATGCGCATCATCACCGACATGTTTGCCTGGGCCAACGAAAACGTTCCCGACTGGAACACGATTTCCATCTCCGGCTATCACATGCGCGAAGCCGGTTCCACCGCCGTGCAGGAAGTCGCCTTCACCCTCGGCAACGGCATTGCATACGTCGAAGCCGCCATCCGCGCCGGCCTCGACGTCGACAAATTCGCGCCCCGCCTCTCGTTCTTTTTCAACGCCCACAGCCATTTCCTGGAAGAAGTCGCCAAGTTCCGCGCTGCTCGCCGCATGTGGGCCAAGATCATGCGCGACCACTTCAAGGCGAAGAACCCGAAGTCCTGGATGCTTCGCTTCCACACGCAAACCGCCGGTTCCACGCTCACCGCCCAGCAGCCCGAAAACAACATCGTCCGCACCGCCATTCAGGCCATGGCCGCGGTCATGGGAGGTACGCAGTCTCTGCACACCAATTCCTTCGACGAGGCGCTCGCCTTGCCCACCGAAGCCTCCGCGCGAATCGCGCTGCGCACGCAGCAGGTTATCGCCTACGAATCCGGCGCGCCGCAAACCGTCGACCCGTTAGCCGGCTCTTACTATGTCGAATCGCTGACGAACGAGATCGAGAAACGCGCCAATGACTATCTCGAAAAAATCCACGTTATGGGCGGCATGTTGAAAGCCATTGAGCGCGGATACGTGCAGCAGGAAATCCAGAACGCCGCGTACGAATACCAGCAGGCCGTCGACCACGAGCAGGCGATTGTCGTCGGCGTGAACCGCTTTCAGATTGGGGAAGAGAAGTCAGTCCCCATTCAGCGCATCGATCCCGCGCTCGAACCCAGGCAGGTAGAGCGCCTCCGAGCCCTCCGGGCCAAACGCAACAAAGAAACCTGGCAAGCCGCCATCAAGGCCGTAGAAGACACAGCCCGTACTGGCGAAAATCTCATGCCGCGCATTCTAGCCGCGGTAGAAGCGAATGCGACGGTAGGCGAAATTTCCGACGCCATGCGCAAGGTGTATGGGGAGTATAAGGAAGTGATGGTGATTTGAATGGCTGTGTCCGTTACTTGACAACAAAGCCCGGTTACAACGGTTACCTACCCTGAAACGGACAGGGATAGAAGAATGTCTACGATGAGACGTCTTTCGGGTCTATTTCGACTAATAGCGTTGTTTCTCGTGGCCGCTAACATCCAGCCGCACATCGTTGCGCAGACGCAAAGCGAGCGCTTTTGGCTCGCGGGACGATATGACCGAACCCGAATCATCGTCTACTTCGATGCCGTTGCGTTCAACGGCACGTTGCCCGCGAGAGCAAAGAGGATAGTCCCGGCCGCGAAAGAGTTTTTTGACGCGGTAGAAGTTTCGACGAAGTTTATGGCGCCCTTCCAGAAAACTCCCTCCTCAGAGCATTTCGGTCTCGGTGATCAATACGACCTGATACTCGAAGAAGGCCACATCGCGACCGTTTCGCTCACCACATTGATCGGGTGTGAAACCGATGAAGGGGTTGGCAACGACTCGTATATTGGAGCATTGGCTTCGTTGAATGCGGACGACGTGCCATATTTCAGTAAGGACTACTACGCGTTGCGGCGACACCATGCCCGACAGCAGAAGCCGATTACTGAAATACCGGATGTGTGGGTCCGTCTGGAAAAAGATCCTGTGGAATTCGACGTTCAATCTCAAATTGTCGCCCTGCTTACTGATCGCATGAAGACGCTCGCAACAAACGCCCAGCGACACCGAGCGGAGAGCACCTCACCTCTATTTAAGGTGGAGGCGTTTCGCGTGAATGACGGGACCTTGCGGTACTACGCGAAGGCTTTCTGGAAGCCCGACAAGGACTTGGATAGGACTAGCTATGCCGTCGGCGCATGGCTTGCCCCATCGCCAATGCTCCGTATTCTCGCACTGGAAGAGCGCACCTGCGGATACGATGATCTTGAATGCGTAGTGCCAAATTTACTCAATGTGCTTGACCTTGGCAGTAAAACGGGTTTGATCGTTTCAACGAAAGGCGATGAATCTACTGGCCTGACTCTATTTGAATACAGCGATGGAAAGGATATTAGGCATATGCGCGTTCTTCAAAACATCGGGATGAGCGAATAATCTCCGGCCGCCAATGCGCGAGGGTCGGCTAGCGCCGCGCGTGCAGCCCCTGAGAAAACCGGAAGCCCTCAATCAAATCTGCCTGGGCTTCGTCGAGAATCTCGATTTTCACGGCAGCTTGCTGCGGATCTCAGCCTTAGCCGTCTCCCAGTCCGCGAAGCGCGCTTTACCCTCAGCCACGCTCCGGCTGCGCTCTTCCAGGGTCTCTTTGTGCCAGCCCGGCGATTCCACCGACCCGGCATTGCGCGCAAGATCCTCGCACAGGACTTCCAGCACTTCGAGCTTCTCCCGCGACGTCATACTCTTGAGAGGCAAGTGTACTGACATAGGCCTAGTATACCTTCACCAAACGCTCTCGAACGAGCGTCCATTTCGTGCTGAATTGAGTTCGGCTGTGTGCACTCAAGCCCTCCGTCGGCGTGCGTGGCTGGGGCTTCACTCCACAGTCTTGTAATCGCAAGCCGTGCGGCAATCTTCGCAATACATCAGACCATCGGTGCAGAGGCGCACTTCCATCATCGACCGGCACAGAATGCAATATTTCTCGCACATGCACTTTGCTTCCGGATGCTCGCACTGCGCGCACACAATCTGGTTCGTCCCCGTCTTGGAAGTCATGCCCCAAGTTTAGGGTGGCTCCTTCCACCCGAGAACGTGACCGAGGTAACGGCAAATGCGGAGGTCAAAGATCAGATTCCAGAGCTAAAAGCGAAACCTCTGCGGATGCAGCACATAAATCGGTTTTCACCTCTGACCTCGAACCTCAAACCTCTGATCTGACCCTCGCCTCGTCCTTGCTGCCCATCCCGCGCCAGTGTTAACGTAATCAGTTCCAGAAATTTGGCAGGCCCAGCCACTGTCGATTGAGGTTCCCTGTCCGTCGCACCGGTCGTTCCACCACAAGTTCGCAAGACCGCGCTCAATGCCGTCCATCGTCAAATGGGCGCCAAGATGGTCGAGTTCAACGGCTGGGATATGCCCGTTGAATATCCCGCTTCTATCGGCTGGGGCATCGTCAATGAGCATCTGGCCGTTCGCAACGGCGTCGGTATTTTCGATGTCAGCCACATGGGCGATATCCGCCTCGCCGGTCCCGGAGCTCTCGCCGCTGTCCAGCACATTTCCATGAACGACGCGTCGAAGCTCGCGGTCGGTCAGGCGCAATATTCCGCTTTGCTTTATCCCCAAGGCACCTTCGTCGATGACGTCATCGTCCATCGCCTGGGCGAGGAAGAGTACATGCTCGTCATCAATGCGGGCACTCGCGAAAAAGACTTCAACTGGGTCCGCGACAACACGCGACAATTCGATTGCAAAGTCGAGCATCTCTCCGACGATTTCACCCAGATCGCCATCCAGGGCCCGAAGGGCGTCAACCTGCTGCAAAAGCTCACCGATGCCGACCTGAGCGCGGTCAAGTTCTATTGGGTCACACGCGGCACCGTTTGCGGACTGAAAGACATCCTCATGGGCCGTACCGGCTACACCGCCGAAGACGGATTCGAGATATATATCCCGTCCGACGAAGCTACGAGCGCGCGAGTGTGGAACGCGATTCTCGATGCCGGCAAGGAATTCGGCGTCGTCCCCTGCGGCCTCGGCTCGCGGAACACGCTGCGTCTTGAAGGCAAGCTTCCGCTCTACGGCCACGAAATTTCCGACACCATCAACGTCTGGGAAGCCGGCCTCGACCGCTTCATTAAAATGGAGAAGCCGGAATTCATCGGCAAGCCTGCGCTTGAAAAGGCTCGCTCTGAAGGCCTCAAGCGAACACTGGTCGGCCTCGAAATGGTCGATCGCGGCATTGCCCGCGACGGCTACAAAGTGCTCGACGCCAACGGCGGTGAAATCGGCTACGTTACCAGCGGAAGTCCCGCGCCGTTCTTAAAGAAAAATATAGCGCTAGCCTACGTGCCGCTACAGCACGCGGAGATCGGCAGCACCGTGCAAGTAGAAATCCGCGGCCAGGGCGTGAAAGCGCAGGTAGTGCCAACGCCGTTCTACAAGCGTCCGAAGAAAGTCATGAACGCTCAAGAGCGCGTAGGCCCGAGGTTTTTGCTCGCCGGAAGCTGGTAGCTGGAAGCGAACGACGAACAGCGAATAGCTAACACCGAACGACGAACGACCGACGACGAAACACGAACGACAGCGTTAAGGAGCTGAAAACTAAATGTCATACCCCACCGACCGCAAATATACGAAAGAGCATGAATGGATCAGCAACGACGGCAAAATAGGCATCACTAGCCACGCCCAGGATTCGCTCGGCGACATAGTTTTCGTCGAACTCCCCAAAGCCGGCACCGAGCTTTCCGCCGGCAAAACCTTCGGCACAGTCGAGTCGGTGAAGGCCGTTTCCGATCTTTACGCACCCGTCTCAGGCACCGTAACCGAAGTCAACGGCGAACTAGCCACCGCTCCGGAAAAGGTCAATAAAGATGCCCACGCCGCGTGGATGGTAAAAATCACCGTGAAAGATCCGGCCGAGCTGAATACGTTGCTCTCCGCCGCTGACTACGAAAAATTCGTAAGCGAAGAGGCAGGACATTAAAGGCATTGCAGAGGTTCGAGGTCAGATTGAAGAGGTAAGCGCTGTGGCTCCTACCGCCGGTGATGGAAGCGAAGGTTTTTACCTCTGCAATCTGACCTCTTACCTCTGCAATCAGAACAATCGTTTCATCTATCATCGTCATCAAATCTAGGTTCCTATGCGATATCTACCTAAGTCTCCTTCCGACCGCGAAGCCATGCTTAAGGCGATCGGCGTCCGCTCCGTGGACGATCTTTTCTCGCCCATCCCCGCTGGATTCCGCCTCAACCGCGATCTTGCCGTCCCGCGCCAAATGGCCGAGTCGGAGATCGTCGATTTCTTCAAGCAGCGCGCTCAGGAAAATGGCGAAGGCTACACCAGCTTTCTGGGTGCCGGCGCGTACTTCCATTACCGCCCCGTCGTTATCGATGCCCTTGTCCAGCGCGGCGAATTCCTGACCTCATACACGCCCTATCAGGCCGAGTTCGCGCAGGGCACGTTACAGGCCATCTTCGAATTTCAAACCATGGTCTCCGAGCTCACCGGCATGGATTTCGCCAACGCCTCCATGTACGACGGTTCTACCGGAGCCGCCGAAGCCGTCATGATGGCCGTCCGCATCACCGGAAGCAAGGCGCGGTCATCGCCCGCACCTCCATCCCGAATATCGCGAGGTCATCGAGACCTACGCCACCCACCAGGGCATTCCGCTCTCACCGTCGCCTACGCCGATAACGGCCGCATCGATCTCAAAGCTCTCGAAGCCGCCATCACCGACGAGACCGCCTGCGTGCTGATTCAGTCGCCCAATTTCTTCGGCACCATCGAAGACATCGACGCCATCGCCGAAATCGCGCACAAACGCGGCGCCTTGCTCATCGTCTCCATCGCCGAGGCCGTCTCGCTCGGCATCGTCGAGCCGCCGCGCTCCGCCGACATCGTCTCCATGGAGGCGCAGTCCTTCGGCGTCCCGCTCGGTTTCGGCGGTCCCTACTGCGGCGTCCTGGCCACAAAAGATAAATTCGTTCGTCAGATGCCCGGCCGCCTCGCCGGCCAAACCATCGACAAAAACGGCAAGCGCGGATTCGTCCTCACCCTCGCCACGCGCGAGCAGCATATCCGCCGCGAGAAGGCGACTTCGAATATCTGCACCAACCAGGCCCTGGTCGCGCTCATGGTCAACATCTTCATGACCGTTTATGGCAAAGTCGGCCTGCGCGAACTCGCCAAACAAAATCTGGCCAAGACCGCCTACGCCGCCGATCAGTTCGCGAAACATGCAAAAGTCCGTTTCGCGCCTCCCGCGCTTCAACGAATTCGTAGTCGAATCCAGCGAAGATCCCTACGCCATTAATTCGCGCCTGCTCGGCCACAAAATCGTCGGTGGCCTGCCGCTTAAGAAGTTCTATCCCGAGCTCGGCAACGCCGCGCTCTGGTGCTGCACCGAATTGACCAGCGCTCGATGATCGACACCGCCGTCGGCCTAGTCGCCGAAAGCGAGCGCGGTGCGCGAAGCATGAAGGAAGTCGAGGAGGCGGCACGATGAATCACATCACTCGCAAAGCCACGCGCCACATCAGCCAGAACGAAGGCCTCATCTTCGAGAAATCCTCGCCCGGCAAAGCCGCATGGAAACTCCCGCCGCTCGACGTCCCCGAAGTCGACACCGCGAAACTTCTAGGCAAGCAAGAACGCAAAGACCTCGGCACCATGCCCGAGGTCAGCGAGATCGAAATCATCCGCCACTTCACGCGCCTTTCCACCTGGAATTACGCCATCGATCTCGGCATGTTCCCGCTCGGCTCCTGCACCATGAAATACAATCCGCGCGTCAACGAATTCGTCTCGCGCATCGAAGGCCTCGCCAACGGACACCCCTATCAGCCCGAAAAAATTTCGCAGGGCGCGCTGCGCATTCTCAAAACGCTCAGCGACTGCCTCATCGAAATCACCGGCATGGACGCCATCACCCTCCAGCCCGCCGCCGGCGCCCACGGAGAACTCACCGGCCTCCTGCTCGTCCGCGCCTATCATGAGTCAAAAGGCAATGCGCGCAAGAAAATTCTGATCCCCGATTCCGCCCACGGCACCAATCCCGCCACCGCCGCCACGGTCGGCTATGCGGTCGAAAATCTCAAATCCAACGACCATGGCATGGTCGATGTAGCCGCGCTCGCCTCGCAGATGAACGAAGACGTGGCCGCGCTCATGCTCACCAATCCCAACACGCTCGGCGTCTTCGAGCAGGAGATCCACAAGATCGCCGAACTCATGCACGCCAAAGGCGGCCTCCTTTATATGGATGGCGCCAACATGAACGCGCTCGTCGGCAAAGCTCGCCCCGGCGACTTCGGCGTCGACGTCATGCACCTCAATCTGCACAAAACTTTCTCCACGCCCCACGGCGGAGGTGGCCCCGGCTCCGGCCCGGTCGCGGTCAAGAAAATTCTTGAGCCATTCCTGCCCAAGCCCGTCGTCATCACCAAGCCCGACGGCACGCTCGCCTTCGACTACAACCGTCCTCAGTCCGTCGGCCGCGTGCGCGCCTTCTACGGCAACTTCGGAATGTTCATCCGCGCGCTCGCTTACATTTTCGCCAACGGTCCCGACGGCCTCCGCCAAACTACCGAAGACGCCGTCCTCAACGCCAACTACATTCGCAAGGGACTCGAAGGCACCTACGACCTGCCCTACGATACGCCCTCCATGCACGAGGTCGTCTTCAGCGACAAAGTGCAGTCGAAAAAAGGCGTGCGCACCATGGACCTCGCCAAGCGCCTGATCGACTACGGCTTCCATCCCTACACCACCGCGTTCCCGCTCATTGTTCCCGGCGCGCTCATGATCGAGCCCACCGAAAGCGAGCCCAAAGAAGAATTGGATTTGTTTATCGAAGCGATGAAATCAATCGCCGAAGAAGTCGAAGAAGATCCGCAGTTCGTGCTCGATGCCCCGCACAACACACGCATCCAGCGCCTGGACGAAACCGCCGCCGCAAGAAAGCCCATCCTGCGCTGGAAGCCAGAGAACGCCGGGTAGAATCCGACCTTCCTTTTTGGAGCTACTAACCTAGGCCCGCCCGTCCGGGTTCACCGGCCGGCTGGTTTATCTCTATACATGGCCGCGTCGGCTCGCTCAATCATCGACTGCACCGTATCGCCTTCGTGCCAGTATGCAATGCCGGTCGCGGCGTCCACGGTCAGAGGAACCTCTCCCGTACCTTTGCCCGGACGAATCGTGTAGTTGCCGAACACCCATTTCTTCATTCGTTCCAGTTGGGCCTTGGCTCCGGCGGCGTCGCACTCCATGACCACAATAAACTCGTCCCCGCCCCACCGCCCAACAAGATCCGTCGTGCGCATACTCGATCGCAGTTCCTGGGAAAACTGCTGCAGCAGATTGTCTCCCGCCAAATGCCCGTATTGGTCGTTAACCTGCTTGAACCGATTCAAATCCAAGAGCATTACGCAGAACGGTTGTCCCGCCGAATCCGCGACTCGATGCGGTCCTCGGACTTGCGCCGGTTCGCCAGCCCGGTCAACGGATCGTGCAGCGCCAGCTCCTCCACCTTCTTCAGCCGCGTCTCATAGGTGGAAACCTGCGTCTTCAGCTTCTCCACCACCTGCTGGCTGTCCTGCCCCATCTTCTCGACATAGGTTTTCAGTTCGCCCACTTGTTGCGTCAGCGACGTGCGCACATGCGCCAGATCCTCCAGATTGGAGATAGTTCGCAGCCGCATGGTCAGCTTGCTGGAAATGAGCCGTGTATCGCTGGTCGCGTTCGCCCACCGATTGCGCTGTCTGGGCAAGCATGAGCAGCAGTTCTTTTACTTCCGGTGGCTTTTGTCTTGAAGTGTTCCGCCGTCTTGTCGCCCCATTGACGGAGTTCCTCATCGGCGCGCGTTCCCGCCTCCGTCAGCACATCCGGAGAAACTTCGCTCCCCAGTTGCCGCGCCAGCGCTCCCAGGCTCTCCCGCAAGTCGGATCCGACTGCAGGGCACACACGCGCCCCGCTCTCGCCCATCGCCTTTAGCACGGACCTGAAGGACTCCAGACAGACAGGCAACAGATCGGCCGGATCGGGCCCTCCTGACGTGAGCTTCATTTCCTTCCATGTCCAGATATTTTTTTAACGAGATCATTTGTTTCTTAGTAGTCTTCTCCGTGGCAGCAATCTCAATAGCTTACGAGCATGCAAAGGGGAACGAGTCTGCAGCCACCCAACTATCGGCACCCGTAGGCCAGAATCTTTAGCGAAACTGGCCTCCTGCCTGCTATTCCGTTGACCTGCCGACGTACAACTTTGGTCATGCAATCGAATCATCCGCGAAGGAAAGGCCGTGATACCCACGTGTCCTCTCGTGCCCCGTGGTTTAAGATTTTTATCGAATGCCCGACCAAACTCCAACGCCCCCGAATCGCGGCCAGGCTGAAGACCATTACTACGCCGCGCTCGACCACGTCGCCGAAGGCCGAGACCAGCAGGCCGTCGAGGAGTACCAGCAATCCCTCGCCGCCGATCCCACTTTCACCGACGCTCTCCACGGCCTCAGCCGCGCTCTGCAAAATCTCGACCGCCTCGACGAAGCTATAGAGGTCTCGCAGCGCATCTCCGCCCTCGACCCCGACGACGTCCTCGCTCACACCAGCCTCTCCATCCTGTACCAGAAAAAAGGAATGGTCCCCGAAGCGGAAGCCGAAGGCAACAAGGCAAGAGTGCTCGGCTGGAAACAGCAGCTAAAAAAGAACTGAAGAACATGATCCGAGAGCTATTTGAGTTTCATCTAGAAGACATGCGAAGCGGCAAATCGAGCGTACTCACCGTGCTGATTACTACTCTTGTCTTTCTGGGGATACATTTCGCGGCCGCGCAGACCATCGCGCCGCCGATAGCATCTCCCAATGATGTGCCGCTGGCGCTCGCCGTTCCCGCGGGCCTAGACCTTGTTATGCTCGCCCGCGGTGTGGGATCGCAGATCTACAATTGTCAAGCGGCCTCCGACGGGCAGTTCACTTGGACACTCAAGGCCCCAGATGCCGAGTTGCGCCACCGTAGCGGCAAAGTGATCGGCCACCA
>CAWDPB010000136.1:0-15361 GCA_963804075.1 uncultured Acidobacteriaceae bacterium
GCTGTGACTTCCATCACGTCCTGCGGTATCATCAATAGCGATGCCTGTTTCACACCCATTTCAGACCGACGACCCGCGCCTCGTCCCGATCAAAGATAAAGTCCTGGCCGGCGAGCGCCTGAACGATTCCGATGCCCTCACTCTCTACGGTACCGGCGACATTCTTGCTGTGGGGTGGCTGGCGAATTGGGTGCGCGAACGCTTGCATGGGGACGTGGCTTACTTCAACGTCAACCGGCATATCAATCCTACGAATGTTTGTGTGGCGGCTTGCCGGCTGTGCGCGTTTGGGCGGAAGAAGGATACGCCGGGCGCTTACACGATGGCGCTGGAAGAGGCGTTTGCGATTGCTTCTACGGGGTATACCGAGGCGATCACAGAGTTTCATATTGTGGGCGGGCTGCATCCGGATTTGCCGTTTCAGTATTTTCTCGATCTCGTTTCCGGCCTGAAAGAGCGCTTTCCGCAGGTGCACATGAAGGCGTTCACCATGGTCGAGGTCGCGTACCTGGCGAAGCGGTCGAAGCTGACGATTCGCGAGACGCTCGTCAAGATGAAAGAAGCGGGTGTGGATTCGCTGCCCGGCGGCGGCGCTGAAATTTTTGCCGACCGCGTGCGGCACATCATCTGCGATCACAAGATTGACGGCGACGACTGGCTGAATACGGCTCGGGTGGCGCATGAGATTGGGCTGAAGTCGAATGCCACCATGCTCTATGGCCATATCGAAAACGATGAAGACCGCGTTGACCACCTGATGAAGCTGCGCGCTCTGCAAGACGAGACGCACGGGTTCCAGACGTTTATTCCGCTGGCGTTTCATCCCGCGAACACGCCGCTTGAGCACTTGCCTACGACGACCGGCATGCTCGACATAAAACAAATTGCGGTGAGCCGGCTAGTGCTCGATAACTTCCCCCACATCAAGTCGTACTGGCAGATGATGACCCCGAAGATCGCGCAGATTTCGCTGCGCTTTGGTGCGGACGATATCGACGGCACGGTAGTGGAAGAAAAAATTTATCACGATGCGGGAGCGACCACTCCGCAGGGGTTGCGGCGGCACGATTTCATACGGCTGATCAAGGAAGCCGGGCGCGAGCCGGTGGAGCGCGATACTTTGTACCGGCCGGTCACGCGGACGGAGACTTCGTTTACGGTGTCCGTGTAAGTCCTTTCGTTTTAAGGTGCTGCCTCCTACACTCTAATCCTCATCTTCTTCACAAAATAGTTAGGCTAACTCCGCCGATTGCAGTAACATTTCGGGGTTGCGGAGTTGGTATGAGATTTTTCAAAATCTGCTTCGCCCTCGGGCTTCTTACTGTCTGCGCGCCTCGTAGTTTTGCGAGCGACGCGCCGTGGGTGGAAGTGCGGTCGCCGAACTTTTCCGTGATCACGGACGCCGGCGACAAGCGAGGGCGGGATGTCGCTCTTCATTTTGAGCAGATGCGTTCGGTATTCGGAACCTTGATGACCAAGGCACACGTGAGCCTGCCCGTTCCTCTTCAGATTGTCGCGTTTCGGTCGCCTAAGGAGATGCGGCGGATGGCGCCGGTTTTCAACGGGAAACCCACTGAAGAAGCGGGATTGTTTCAGGGAGGGACCGATCGTAGTTTCATCATGCTCGATATGTCGGTGGAGAATCCATGGTCGGTGGTTTTCCACGAGTACGCCCACCAATTAATGAACGGAAACATATCCAAGCGCGCCGATCCCTGGTTTGAGGAGGGCTTCGCCGAATATTTTGCCAGTATTGAAGTCGACAGCAAACAAGCTAGCGTGGGCAAGATTCCCGAGGATACTTATCGCATTCTGCAAAGCGAAGGAACGATGCACGTTGCCGATCTGTTCCGCGTGCAACAGTATTCCAAGACTTATAACGAAAATGGAAGTCATCGTAACGTGTTTTATGCGGAATCCAGCCTGGTGGTCCATTACCTTTACGACAATCAGCTCATTCCGAAGGTGGGCGAGTATTTTGCTTTGCGAATTGAAGACAAGAAGCCGGTAGAGGAAGCCTTCCGAAAGGCTTTTGGGATGACGCCGGAACAGTTCGACAAAGTTCTTAAGAGTTACCTGAGCAGCGGGAGATTCAAGTACTATCCGATTGCGACACCGGCCAACATTGTGCCGGCAGAGTTCACTGCCGCGCCGGTAAGCGCCGCCGACGCGCGCGCGCTGCTTGCTGACATCCACGCGCATAGCCCGGACTATAAGGACAAAGCGCTGGCCGAGTTTGAAGACGTTCTCAAGACCGATCCGGATAATGCTTCCGCACTGCGGGGAGCCGGTTTTGCGTGCCTGCAGGAAAAAGATTTTGAACATGCTGCCGAATATCTCCGGCGGGCGAACCAACTCGACGGCAAGGACGCTCGCTCCCACTATTACTACGCGATGGTATTGAATCAGAGCGGGGCCTTGGACGGGGAGAAATCGGCAGAGATCAAAAAGGAGCTGGAAAGTGCGGTCTCGCTCGATCCGAACCTTGCCGACGCCTATTCGCTGCTGGGATATACGCAGGCGGTTTCGGGTGAACCGGAAAAAGGCATCGCGAGCATGAAAAAGGCTCTCGAGTTATCGCCGCGTAATGAGCCTTACCTGTTCAATCTGGCCAACGTCTACATGGCCAATCGGCGAATCGACGATGCGATTGCCGTCCTGAAAAACCTGGCCGGGAGCGGAGATCGGGAGATGGCCATGCGGGCCAATCAGACTTTGGAGCAGGCGCTCAGTTACAAGAAGCAGGTAGAAGATTTTCAAGCGCACTTTGCCGGCGACGCCGATGTCCGGGTTGGAGCCGGTCAGAGCGAGTCGCAGCAATCGCTAGGGGAACCGGCGCAGGAAGCTGAATCGGTGGCCGGGGGAGCGATGCGTTTTATCAAAGGCAAGCTGGTGGCCGTGGATTGCTCCGGCGCACCGCAGGCAGTGCTGATCATACGATGGGCGGCGAAATCCATGAAATTCCATATTCACGACAGCGCACACCTTGTCCTGATCGGTGCGGACGATTTTTCATGCAACTGGACCAACAAGAATGTTGCAATCAATTACCGCGAGCGCACCGACGGCGAAGGCGATGTCGTTTCACTCGAAGTGCAGTAAGATCTGGAACTTTAGACACTCGCGCGGAATCTAACAGCCATGGCAAAAGAGCAGGCAGCGGTTTTTGGCGGCGGTTGTTTTTGGTGTATCGAGGCGGTTTTTCAGCGGCTGACCGGCGTCAGTCATGTGGAATCCGGCTACATGGGCGGACACGTCGACAATCCCACATATAAAGATGTTTGCGGCGGCGACACCGGACACGTGGAGGTGGTCCGCATTACCTTCGATCCGGATGCGATCAACTATCGCGAATTGTTGGACGTATTTTTTTCCGTGCACGATCCGACTCAGCTGAACCGGCAGGGCAACGACGCAGGAGAACAATATCGGTCGGTGATTTTCTATACAGATGAAGAGCAACAGCGGATTGCCGAGGACGTGATTGCCGAGATGACGGCGGGGAAGGAATTCTCCGAGCCGGTTGTGACCGCGGTTGAGCCGGCGTCGAAATTCTACGCGGCCGAAGGCTACCATCAGAATTATTTCAACGAGAACTCGCGGCAACCTTACTGCATGTTCGTCATTTCGCCCAAGCTGGCGAAGCTGGAACAGAAGTTTGCCGAGAAGCTGCGGGCGTAGAACAGGCTAGCAGCTGATGAAAAACTCGGTCTGCTATCGCTTTTGGGTGGCGCAGCGCAGCGCTGCGATAACTGGCCTTGTTTTCAGTGCCGGCTTTAGCCGATGAGGTCAGACTTACGTCCGGAAGATACTTTTTCAGCAGCCTGCTAGTGGCGTTCTTCCAAAAGCAGCCTGCGGAGCGTGCGCAGGTCGTTCAACAGGCGGCTGCCGGCGCGCAGATGCTGCTCCAGTTTTTCCATTTTGAATTGAACCAACCGGAGCGCGTCGAGGCGCCGTCGCAATGCGGCCTGCTCTGCCTCGGCCGTATCGGCCGTGACGTCGTTCCTGGCTTCGACAATCGCTTCCAGCAGCAGGTGAAGGTAGTCCTGCGCGTTTTCGATACTGTCGAACGGGGTCTCGAGTCGTGTGCTCTTGGGGGCCATGGAGCGAACCGAACTTGCGCCGTCCTACCCAATCAGGGTGCAGCGGAAATAATTATATCCTGTAAACTCTGCGTCGCCGCAGGAACGGCGCGACACGAGCGTCGTTTCGCCAGGCTAGGAACATTTCAACTGTTGGTACCGTCCTAAATCGGGGCTAATACTTTTCGCCGGGTACACTCTGCATTTTCACAATCAGTTCATATCTAGAACCTCAAACCTAGGGGATAATTTTCTTGGATTTCCGCTTCGGTTTTTCAATTCCACCCAGGGGAACTATTGCTATGTCCAATGCTATTGCGCGGATCTTTGTCCCGCTTGTGCTTGTAGGTGTGTTCGGCGCTCTTGCCACGGGCGCGTTCGCGCAGAGCCCATTCTTTGCTCCCGGCAATCTGGTCGTCTCGATTGAAGGAAATGGAGTCGCAGGACAATCCGGGTCTTACGGAGACAATCAAGCGGCCCCGCTCACGCTCTTTCAGTACCAGCCGAATGGCACGTCCAGCGCCTCGTTTGTGAATTCCCTGGTTCTGCCGCAGAGCGCTTCCGGCGCGAACGTCCCCGTCTCCGGCGAATACGGATCGTCGTCCGAGGGCACTATTCAGCTCGCCGGCACGGGCCAATACTTGACCATCATGGGTTACGGTGTGAATGCTGCGGCTTTCAACGCCAACCCCAATTCTTACAGCGCGGCACCGAACTCGGCTTTGGGCCAGTCCGGCAGCCTGACCGGCCAGGGCTACACGCCTGTCCCGCGCGTCACGGCTTTGATCGACCCCTACGGCAACGTGAATTCGTCGACTGCAATCTTCAACATCTTTAATGGCAACAATCCCCGCGGCACCTTTACCGCCGATGGAACCCATATCTACGTTTCCGGCCAGGGCACCAGCGGCGATGCCACCGGCGGAGTATTCTATACCACCCTTGGCAGCAGCTCTGCCACATCAATTACCGGCACTGACGCCGGTAGCGGCGCCTCCCAGGACACACGCGCCGTCCAAGTCTTTAACAACACCTTGTACGTTTCGATGGACAGCAAGTCGGGTGCTTATAACCGCAGCTACGTCGGTACGCTAGGCACACCTCCGGCGACGTCGGTGTACTCGTGCGGATCCGGCTGCCCAAGCGGTGACGGCACAATCGGTCCGGCTTTGATGAAAGGTTTTGGCAACACTGGCGGAACTGGCAGGGTTCAATTGGTTGCAGCGCAAACCAACGGCATTAACGTATCCGGCGACTACATTAATCTGAGCCCTGAGAATTACTTCTTTGCCAGCCCGACCGTGTTATATGTGGCGGATAGCGGCAGTCCGAAGAACACTTCCGCGCAGAACCAAACTCCTTACACCCTCTGCGGCGCCGGCGGATTGCAGAAATGGGTGAACGTAAGCGGAACCTGGACCTGGGAATATACGCTTTATCAGGGATTGAACCTGGTGCAGAACTCCTCCTGTTCCAGCAACACCGATGGCACGACCGGCTTGATCGGGTTGACAGGGGTTGTAGTGGGCAACAGTGTTCACCTTTACGCGACCAATTACACAATTGCCGATCTCGATCCGACTTATCTTTATGGAATCAGCGATGTGTTGTCGGCAACCACCAATCCGGGCGGGGAGTCATTTACCGAGCTTGCGGCCGCGCCGCCCGATTCCAATTTTAAGGGAGTGTCGTTTGTGCCGACGCTGTCAGCCGGCAGCGCCACCATCACCAGTTCACCCTCTGGACTTGCTTTTACCTCGGCGGGCACGGGCTGCGCGGCCGGCACTTACACAACGCCAATAACGCTGATTTGGACGTCTGGAAGTTCCTGCTCATTGAGCGTGGTCTCCCCGCAAACCGCGTCCGGCACCCAGTACACCTTCGCACAATGGCAGGACGGCACAACCTCAACGACGGATACGGTTACGGCGCCGAGCACCTCAGCCGTTTATACCGCCAGCTTCACGACAACAACGTCAATCGCGGTGACGAGCGTAAGCCCGGCATCCGAGGACTATGGGTTGACCGCGCCGGTCACCATCACAGCGCTGTTGTCATGGGCGGGGAATGGTCCCGCGCCTACGGCGACCTCGGTAAACATTGGCGGCAACGGGCCCAGCAGCTATGGAGCGACGACGTGCGACGCGCCCAGCGGCACAACCATGACCTGCACCGCCACGTATACGCCAACCGCTGCGGATGCACCGGGATCCTACACGGAGACAGCAACATTCGCCGGAGATAGTAACTACACTGGATCAAGCAGCGCGCAGTCCAATAACTTTACGGTCAACCAGGCGAGCGCTGGCGTGAACGTTGCTTCTAACTCGAATCCATCCACGTACGGCCAACCCGTGACATTCACGGCGACGATCAACGGTGAGAACGGACAGATCAAAGGCCATAAGGGAGCGGCGGGTATGAAGCCGCAAACTGTAACTGGAACCGTGGCCTGGAGCGCGAACACCGGCTGCGGTACAACTGCAGTGGTGCCGGGCAATCCTGGGACCGCGTCATGCACGACTTCCAGTCTTGCCGTGGGAACCGATTCGATTACAGCCACTTACTCTGGAGACAGCAATCACGGTGGAGGCACGGGCACGCTGGTGGAGGGCCAGGGAGTCAATCAGGCAACGACGTCCATTAATGTAACCGGCGTCAGCCCGGCTTCTGAAGACTACGACCTGGATGCACAGGTAACGATCACGGCTGTGCTTTCGTGGACGGGTAACGGCGCCGCACCAACGGGTACGGTTTCGATTGGCGGCAACGGCCCGAGCTCTTATGGAACCACAAGCTGCGGCGCGGCCAGCGCTAACACCATCACCTGCACGAACACCTATACGCCGACTATCGCGGACGGACAGGGCTCTTACACGGAGACCGCTACCTTCGCGGGAGACAGCAACTACAGCGGATCGAGCAGCTCGCAGACCAACAACTTCACCATCAATCAGGCGAGCTCAACCACCGCCGTTTCGTCCAACAACAGTCCCTCAACCTACGGGCGGTCCGTGACGTTTACGGCGACCATCAGCGGCGAGAACAATCTGGCGAAGGGCCGGAAATCGGCGGGCAGGAACGGTGCGAGACCGATGGACATCGGTGGGACCGTGACCTGGAGCGGCAACACAGGCTGCGGCACAACCTCCGTGACATCCGGCAATCCGGGAACGGCGACGTGCACCACTAGCGGCCTGACTGCCGGAACGGACGCAATCACCGCGACCTACTCGGGTGACGGCAACCACGGCGGCAGCACGGGTTCTGTGAACCAGCAAGTCAACCCAGCAAGCCAGACCATTACGTTCACCACGCCAGCCCCTGCGAGTGCGGTTTACAACACCACATTCTCCGTGGCAGCGTCGGCAAGTTCGAGTCTCACGGCAGCGTTTACGGCGTCGGGTAGCTGTAGCGTTGTCGACAACGGCAACGGGACCGCGACCTACACCATGACCAGTGGCGCTGGCACATGTAAGGTCTTTGCTAACCAGGCTGGTAACTCGAACTACTCGGCTGCGGCTCAGGTCACCGAAACGGTGAGCGCGACGCCTGCCAGCCAGACCATCAATGTCACTGTGGGCGCTCCCGCAACCGCGGTCAACAAGAGCAGCTTCACCGTTGTGGCCAGCGCCAGTTCCGGGCTGCCGCTTACGTTTACGAGTTCGGGCGCCTGCACCAACGTGCATGCGACGTACACGATGAACGGTAGACTCAATCAGGTTTGCACGGTGAGCGTTTACGCGCCAACCAGCGCGAACTATCTCTCGGCGACGCTCACCGAAACCACAACCGTGGCGGCGGCGATTGCACCCACGGTAAGTCTGACGGCGCCAACCAGCGCTCTGTACGGAACCAGCTTCCCGGTAACGGCAACCACGAATGCCAGCACGACGGCTGTCATAACGGCAAGCGGCTCCTGCACAGTCAGTGGGACCACCGTCACCATGACGAGCGGTACAGGGATGTGCTCGTTGAAGGCGACCTGGCCTGCGGACGATGTCTACAAGGCCGCCACCGCTACCGCCAAGACCATGGCAGAAAAGGTAACGAGCGTCATTACCTGGCCCACACCGGATCCGATCACTTATGGGACGGTGCTGAGCTCAACTCAACTGGATGCGACCGCAAGCGTGCCGGGCACGTTCGTCTATATGCCGGCCGAGGGCACGGTGCCGCGAGTGCCGAGGTCTCCGGCAACTTGCGACACGCTGAAGGTCACGTTTACTCCTACTCAACCCACCGACTACACCAAGGAGACCGCCACGGTTTGTATCGTGGTCAATCCAGCGACAGCTAACCAAAAGTGAGCGCCAGCGGAGTCCACCAACTCCGCAATGGCGAACACAAACTGACGCGGCGCAGGCAACTTGGGCCGCTATTTCTTGTGCGAACGACCAGGAAGATCGCATTCTCACCGACGCCGGCGTCACCTACACCTACAACGGAGATGGCGGGCGCGTGGACAGCCTGATTCGATAACCGTGTAGGCTCCGAAGCCGCCGAGTAAATTGGATGCGCTCAAGCAACCAGGGCTCGGAGGAAAGGAGCCGAGCACGTGAAGATTGTAGGTTGTGATTTACATACGCGCTATCAGCAGATCGCGATGCTGGATGGGGAGACGGGCGAACGGATCGAGCGCCAATTACAAGTCAAAAGGCGAACATCGGGCGAAAAATCGGCAAACTAAGAGGAAAAGACGGCGGCGCAATGACAGGAGAGTTTACGGGAAATGAATCGTGCTCCCATATATCATAAAACCCACCTAAATCCGACAAGGATTTTGGACCTTTTTGTCTACTTTCGTACCCTGCAAAAATCCACCTAAGTACCCCTCTACCAAAGAGGACATTTTTGCAAAGACTGCCCTCTCGCGCGTGCCCCATGTCTCACGGTTTTCAAGACATGGGTAAGTCGGCACTTAGCATCGCCCCGTATTGAACCCATTCTTACTTGTGCGAAGGCGGCGTAGGTTTCGTTTCAGCGGGCTCAGGAATGGACTCAAGCTCGTGCTGAATCCACTGTAGGTTCTTGCCGTCTTCGAAAGCCGCTTTAAACTCATCCATATTCTTGTACAGCATCACGCTTGAGCCAGCGGGGACGACGGCCCTCAGCTTATCCTGCGCATCCTTGGGTGTGACTTTGTCGAAGAGCTCCTGGTCGAGGCGGAATTTTTTGGCCTGAATCTTGGGCAGCCAATCGAGCGGCTCCAACGTGGCGACGTTCTTCAGAAATTCCGGTTTCACATAATCCGGCCGTTCATCCTCCGGCATCAGAGTGGTTTTTGCCAGCCAGGTCGGCCAATCGCCCCACGGATCGAGCGCTTCCAGCACCTTGATGCGCGGATCGACGCCCGAGGCGAGAATGGCGATGCTTGCGCCCGATCCTTGCGTGAACATTCCTACGCGGTTCATATCGAGGTCGCCGCGTGAATCGAGATAGTTGAGCACCATCTGTACATCATGCGCCGAGGTTGCCAGGCTTTCCTGCAGTTCGCTAATGAACCATTCCTTCATTGGACGATCGTGATAACGGTGTCCGGTGAGCTCGGAGACAAACCCTACAGCGGCGACGCCATCCCTGGTCACCAGTTCCTGGTATTCCGGGCGCTTGAAAATGTCGGTGTCGGTGGGATAGCCGTTTAGATAAAGGATGACCGGAGGTTTCTTGACGCCTTTTGGCTTCATCACATAAAGGTCGATGGGATCGCCCGGCCGCCACTGCACTTGCAGCAGCTCCAGCGTGTATTTATGCATATCGCTCGGGACTACGAGGGGCCGAGTCGGAATCAAATGGCTGTTGGTCAATGCGGGCGTTGTCCAGTTCTCGTGGATGCCGGGGAATGCGCTGTCTGGAGCGCCACTGGCGGCCGAAGCGGGCGCGGGTGGGGGTGCGGGAGCGGGCGCGAGTTGCGCAGCGCCCGTTTGCGTCATCACTAGCAGCCCGCTTCCCAGAGCAAGGCAACGAGTGAGTCTGAATGGCAGAGAATTGGACATTGTGCTTTCCCAGGTTAGGGTTTATAGGTTTAGCAAAATACAGATTCAAAACAACTTGCCATAGCAACGCGCACTAATTCCCGCTACAGCTTCTTTGCGTGAGTATAGCGAATCTCGCCAATAGTCAGCGGTTGTCTCGGCACTTTTAACGACAAATTCACAGAGAAGTCCCGAGACTAAGAGGCTGCCAGCATCGGAGTGCGACGGAAATAAAAAGGGCGGACCGATGATTGGTCCGCCCTGTATTGATTCAAACGAGTTTCCAGAATTACGGTCTCGCCTGGATGCCCTGGAAGCCCTGGAGTTCCTGAGTGGTGGTGGGGCAAGCGGTGTTGGAGGTGCAGGTGTAGATGTAGCCACCCGCATCGCCGCCCTTTTCCGTGGTTGGAGCGTTAACCGGCGCCGCGCCGATCGTGTTGCCGGACCCGTCGTACTGCTGGAAGTGCGAACGCACCAACAACAGGCCGGGGTCGGTCTCGGTCGCTCCAACCGTCTTGACGGCCGGGACCATATCCGGAACGTCGTCGACGAAGGAAACCTGCGCGCCCTTGACGAGGTTCTTGAGGTTCGTCAGGGTGGTGCCGCTGTACGCGGCTACGCGGATCATCGACCATGCCTTGTAGCTGCCATTGCGGATGTTCGGGAAGGAGAGGCCACCAGCCCAGATGTTCTTTTCCGAGCAGGGGAAGCCAGACGGGCAAGCTGCGGTGAAGGCCGCGCCCGCGCCAGGCATGGTGCCGGCAGGATTCGGTTGGCCCGGATCCAGCGGGTTGCCGGTCGCGCTCTGCGGGCCGTAGCTGGCGAAGATCGGGTCAACGTTGTTGAGGGTGGCATAACCATAGCCGGAGAGGCCAGCGAAATGGCTGACGTTGCCGAAGCTATAGAACTGGTAGCTGATGCCGTCCGTGCTCAGGATCGAGTTGGAGTTTTGGACCCAGCTCACGACTTCGCCGTTACCAACGCCGCGATAGCGGCCGCCGGCGCCAGCCAGACAGGTTCCGGACTGCGCGTTCAGCGGATTGTTGGTGCCAACGTTAGTTTCCTGGCTGAGGCCGAGAACGCCGCCGCCGCTGCCGTTATAGGTGGTCTGGCCACGGAAGGTGGTGAGCTCGGTGGTGGTCATGGTGCCGGAGAGCGGCTCGCGCAGGAAGATGCCAATGTTGCCGGCCGGCAGGCCGAAGGCGCTGGCATCGCAATTGGTGCCCGAGAAAGCTTGTTGCAGCTGCTGCGGGTTGACGTCGTGGAGGTTGGCGAGCTTATTGCTCCGCGAGAAGAAGAAGATCACCGGGTCAGCCCCTACTTCGACGGTGGAGGCGGTGGGAATCGCCGTGCCGCTGATCGGGTCGTTGCCCGTGATGTTGAACGCCAGGACGTTGGCGATCGAAGCGCTGCTGGGATAGGCGCTCTTGATCTGCGCGCCAACGTAGCTCGCTTGCGCAAGTCCAGTGCCCACGCAGAGGCCGGGGAGGTTCGCCGCGCTCGTGTTGTATCCGAGACCGTCGAGACCGTCGCTGTTGGCTCCGCCGTTGCTGCCGGCACCGAGATTAGAGTTGACGCGGCAAGATTCGAACAACGCGTCTTCGGGACGGGTGTCGCTGGCCAGAGCGTTGAGGGTGGTTCCGTTCTGGAAGATGGAAACGACGTCGGACGGCAGAGCCGTGTCCGCGCCCCAGATCGAAGCGGCGATCTGGCTGCCGATGAGGGCCAGGTTGGCGCCGGTCGCGTTTACGTTGCACTGCGGCTGTGCCCAGAAGCAGCGGTTACCGACGACGGTGTCGACCTTGTCGTCAGACCAGACTTTGCTAGCGGCGCTGGAGGTACCTTCCCAAACCACCCACAGGGTGCCCGCGTCGTTGTTAACAGGGGTTACGCGAGTGTCGGTGAGGTTGACAACGTTGGACTTGCTGGTCCAGTGGAAGCAGTTTGCGGCAGTGTAGGTTTTGACGCAATAGTCGTAGGTGCCGATTCCGAGAGCCTGCCACGCGCCGGAGGAGCCAGCCATCGTGACTTCGATCGTGGTGGTCGCTTGCGCCATGGGCGCAATGCTGACGACCGCGGTGAGCAACAGAACCGCGAACAGTGACTTGAGAGACATAGATTTGTTTCCTTTCGAATGGTCTAAGAAAATTCATGTTGCACGTACGGCGTAGCGCCATACGCAGGAAGATATCTTTTCGTACTCGCTCAGACTCGTTGCAAGCAGTTCAACTGATTGGCTGCGCGAGCTACCGACTTCGCATACATCGACTCATCGCAGGTAGCTTTGTGGAGCAGCTGAAGTCTATCCGCTAGGGGTTCGCGCAATGTTAAGGGTGTGTGACAAGTTGGTGAAAGTTTCTTTAACACGAGATGGCGAAAAGGCCCGCCAATTCAGCCTCTTGCCTCGTGTGCGCGCGATGAAGATTAGTGAAGGGAAATACACTTCAAGTTTCGTATTTGTGTTTCTCTCGCAAAGCTCACTGTGGAAAAACGAGGATGAATTGTATGAGCGTGGAATAACTTGCGGCCAGCCGAAGAGCGTTTCCGATCTGATTTCGATGCCGACATCGGAATTTACCGCCCGGAATGGGCCGGAGAGAAGCGTCCAACCAGTTTTCACACTCCTTTAACCTTGGAAGACTAACCCGCCGTTTACAATCCCCGCTTGCATTTCAGATTCAAATCATACGGAGCGATAAGTGTGCCAGCCTCTGCGCGCTGTCTCGTAGCTCGAATTGTCACCATTCTGACGTGCGTGCTTCTGTGCTGGTCGGTCAGCGCCGGCCAGGAGCAGTCACAAGGGAAGACGGACAAGGGCGCTATTTCCGGCACGGTCACCGATCCGACGCACGTGGGCGTGCCCGATGCGGAAGTAGTGCTGACGAGTTCTGTGGGACCGAAGCTCTCCATCCCGGTCAATGAAAAGGGAGCTTTTTCCGTGACTGGTCTTTGGCCCGGAACGTACTCGCTGACGATCTCAGCGAGCGGTTTCGCGGACAAGGTCTTTCCCAGTATCACCGTGATGCCCGGGCAGGAACTGACGCTGGATGCTTCGCTGAAACCCGCCGCGCCCAAAGTAACGAATGCGAGTGCGGGAAGACGACGGCAAGTTCAAGCCAGGAGCGGGCAAAGCCGGCCGCGGACAAGGCTGAGGTCGATGGCACGGCGACCGATCAGACGGGCGCGGTTGTCGCCGATGCGAAAGCGGTGCTGACAAACTCATCCGGGGAAAAAATCGAAACTCAGGTGAATGAACGAGGAGTGTATGCGTTTAACAACGTTGCTCCCGGCACTTACACGCTCACGGTAACAGCGCCTAATTTTGCGGCGAAGGTGCTTGACAACATTGCGCTGACAGCCGGACTTGGACTTGACACTGGACGCTTCGTCTTGAGCCAGCCAGCGAGAAAGACGGAAGTGAATGTGGAGTCGAGCAACGTCGGGACAGGTTGAAACGGAGACGCGCGACCGTTTCGGGCACGATCACGCAAAAGGAAGTCGTGGCGATCGGCTCAACGGCCGCAATTTCACGCAGCTCATCGCTCTTGCGCCCGGCGTGAGCAACCAGACGGGGCAGGACGAAGCCAAGGTGGGAGTGGTGGGCAGCGTGAAGTACAGCGTGAACGGCGGCCGCGTCGAGTACAACAGCTACGAAATCGACGGCAGCGACGTGCTCAATACCGGACTTAAACGGCGTCCGCGAGCACGCTGATGGTTTATCCCAGCCTGGATGCCATTCAGGAAGTGAAGGTGCTGACCTCGAACTACGGCGCGCAGTATGGGCGCACGGCGTCGGGCACGGTGCAGGTGACCACAAAGTCCGGAACGGGGCAGTTTGCACGGAAACATCTACGATTTCATCCGTAACGAAGCGTTCAACTCGCGCAATTTTTTCGATGTTGTATATACGGAGCCCCCACCCGGGCAGGCTAGGCAGCCGACGTTTGGGAATAAGGCTCCGCTGTATCGGCGGCAGGATTTCGGCGGAACCATCGGCGGTCCGCTCTACATTCCCGGTGTCTTCAATACCAAGAAGGACAAGACCTTTTTCTTTTTCTCGGAGGAGGTTCGGTTGGAGAAAACGCCCACGGAGTACAACCAGGCAGTACCGGGGCTGAAAGAGCGCGGCCTAATTATGACGCAGCAGGGGATACAGAAGAACCTGCAGACCGACTCGAACGGAGTTGTTTACCGGGCCTTCGATTTTAGCGACGTGTGCCCGTTGAATGGGGGCACCGGACCTCTTCGCCGTGCGCAGTATCCGGACTGCCCGGCCATCCTAGACAGGCAACGGTCTCGCGACGATCCCCAGCAACCAGTTGGAAGAGCCTGTCGCATTCCCGGTGGCGTATCAAAGTTCGGCAGTGGACAAGAACGCATTGGCGATTTTGAACTCGAATCTCATACCGCTGCCCAACGCCCCTTATCGGCTGCAACTTCAGTCTGTGCCAATTACAATCCCGTCAGCCCCGACCCGAGCGATCCCAACCATTGTTACGAACACCGCCGTTTCGCCTTCGACTTATTGGCGTGAGGAGTTGTTCCGCATCGATCACACGTTGACCAACAAGGTCAAGGTTGTCGTTTCGTTACATCCACGATGCCTGGGACACGACCGTGCTGGCGCCGCAGTGGAGCTACCTGGGCATCAACCAACCCGCGTTGGCGACGTTCCCCACCATCCAGAACCGCTTCTTTGGGCCGGGACGAGCCTGGTGCGCGGCTGACGCAACCGATCATCGACCACGCTGCTCAACGATCTGGTGCTCAGCTACGTGAATTCGAATATTACTTTGACCGACCAGAACGGGCCGGGGGGAGCGGTGTTTCAGCGCGACACAACGATCGATCAGCCGCTGGTTCCGGACCGATCGGGGCTCCCGGACAGTGCAATCCCGCGCTCAGCGTTGATCCGGCGACTGGCTTTCCGGAATGCGGCATCGGGCTACATCTTCAACAACGGCTTCGGCGGCAAGATGCCGGGCGTCGATTTTCAAGGCACGAATGCCGCTTATGGCGGCCGAGGCTTCGCCGAGGATCCCTCCTACATGCCGTGGGGCCACACCAGTCCAACCTACTCGGTGCGCGACGATCTGGGCAAGACGATGGGCAAACACACGCTGCAATTCGGAGCGCAGTACGTGTACTCGCAGCGCAATCAGACGAACAACGCGATCGGCGCAGCTTCCGGCGACATGCAGGGCCTGCTGACCTTCAACAATCTTGCACACAGCACCGGCAACGCGTTCGCCGATTTTCTGGTGGAGTCGACCGTCAATCCCCCGCACAATCCGCAGGGGTTCA
>CAWDPB010000137.1:0-5399 GCA_963804075.1 uncultured Acidobacteriaceae bacterium
TCCGATCGATCCACAATGCTGCCTTTATCGGCATAAATCTTGTTGGTCGCCGAAGCCACGTAATACGCGCCGCTCGCCCCCACCGTCTCGATCAACGCCACAATGCGCTTCTTCTTTTCGTCCCGGATGCGCTTGACTTCGCGGTAGATCTCCTCCGACGCTGCCACACCGCCTCCGGGCGAATTCACGTGCAGCACAATCGCCTTGATGGAATCGTCGTCCGCAAAATGCTTGAGCTGCGTGACCACCTGCTTCGGCGAAACAATCACCCCATCGAGTTCGACCACACCAATCTTCGAACCGAAGCCGGTAAACGATTCCTCTTCCTGATTGTTGAAGCTGAAATAAACGAGCGTGAAAACGGCGGCCACAAACAGCATGAACAGCCCGCCGCCAACAAGCAGCCACACCCAAATCCGCGAACGACCTCAGACATAATCAAATGAGTTTACACCCGGCGCGGAACAAAGTAAGAAGTCGGAAGTCAAATTGAGGAAGTAGAACCGTGCCCTGGATTCTCCTACTTCTTCAATCTGACTTCCGACTTCTGCCTTGTTTCCGGCCTCGGAGATCTGCCGTACACTCTAGGCGATGCGTGACCCGATCGAACTCGAGGTTTTCAAGAACATCTACCACTCCATCGCCGAAGAAATGGGTGCGGCCCTCAGACGCACTTCTTTTTCTCCCAACATCAAGGAGCGGCGCGATTACTCTTGCGCTGTATTTGATTCCAGCGGTCAGGTCATTGCCATGGGCGACCACATGCCCGTGCACCTAGGATCGATGCCCATGTCGGTCGCCGCCGCCATTCAACACTATGACCTTTACACGGGTAAGACTGGGGCTGGCGCGCCCGAACCTTGCCCGCTTGACCCCGGCGACGTGGTCATGCTCAACGACCCCTTCCGTGGTGGCACCCACCTCCCCGATATCACGCTGGTCATGCCCGTCTATGTTCGTGTGGGGCGGGTGCCCTCGCCCGCCTCGCGGCGGTCCGCCGCCACTCCCGATTTCTACGTCGCCTCCCGCGCCCACCACTCCGACGTTGGTGGCATGTATCCCGGCTCGATGGGCCCATGCCGCGAAATCTACCAGGAAGGCCTCCGCATTCCGCCCGTCAAAATCATGCGCGGCGGAAAGATCGTGCCCGACGTGCTCGCGCTGCTTCTTAATAATGTCCGCACGCCGGAGGAGCGTGAGGGCGACCTCGGAGCGCAGATCGCCGCCTGCCAAACCGGAGCCCAGCGTCTCGCCGAAATTTGCGCCCGCTACGGACTTCCGCGCACCCAAAAAGCCGCCGCCGGACTGATCGATTACTCCGAAGAACTCATGCGCGCGTTCCTCGCGACCATCCCCCCAGGCGAGTACCGCGCAGAAGATTTCCTGGACGACGATGGAGTCGAAGCAAAGCCCGTCCGCATTGCCGTCACCATCCGCGTTTCAGGAAAAGCAAAGTCAGCCCGTTCCGGAAAGCGCTTGCGAACGACCAACGACCGCCGACCGGCGACTCTCATCGATTTCACCGGCAGCGATCCCCAAGTTCAGGGCGCGGTCAACGCCGTCGAAGCCATCACTTACTCTGCCTGCTTTTACGTTTTTCGCTGCCTCCTGCGCGAAGACGTCCCCGCCACCGCCGGCCTCATGCGGCCCATTCAAGTGATCGCGCCACCTGGCACCGTGGTCAACGCAAAACCGCCCGCTGCCGTAGCCGGCGGTAACGTGGAAACCTCGCAGCGCATTGTCGATGTCCTCCTGCGCGCGCTGGCGCAAGCGATTCCCGGCTGCATTCCCGCCGCCGCGGCCGGAACCATGAACAATCTCACCATCGGTGGCATGGATTCACGAGATAACGATTTGCGAAACAACGACTCGCGCGGCAATGATTCGCGAAGCAACGCCCCGCGAAGCAACGCCCCGCGCACCGCCCGGCCCTTCGCCTACTACGAGACCATTGCCGGAGGCATGGGCGCGCGGCCCACAAAAGATGGCGTCTCCGGCGTGCACACACACATGACCAATTCGCTCAACACACCGGCCGAGGCTCTCGAAAACGCATATCCGGTTCGCCTTCGCCAGTATTCGCTCCGTCCAAACAGTGGCGGCCGCGGCCTTCACACTGGCGGTGAGGGCATCGTCCGCGAAGTCGAGGTTCTCACGGATGCGCAGGTCACGCTGCTCGCTGATCGTCGCACCCGCGGACCCTATGGCCTGGCAGGCGGGGAAGATGGCGCTCCGGGCCGCACAATCGTCATTCGCCGTGACGGCTCGGAGGAAGAACTCGCAGGCAAGACCAGCGTCCACCTCCGCGCAGGCGAAAGAGTAAGGATCGAATCCCCCGGTGGCGGCGGCTGGGGCAAATTCAAACGCTAATCTGAAACAGCGTCGTAGCTGTTAGGAAAGACCAGAATGGAGAACGAGGGCGCAGTAGAGCGCCATGGCAATTTTGCAAGAGTTACTGGCCGTGGCGCGGACGACACAGCTCTCATGCTGTCCAGAGTGCATCCGTTCCAGCTAACAATGCGACGTTAATGTTGGGACGCGATGGGCAATACAGCACACCAATTTGTTTACCCCTTGGAAATCGCTCGATCACGGGCTCCACTTTCTCTTCGTGCCTCGTGGTCACCAGCCCAATTGCTTTCCTGAATTGACCGGAATAAAACGTGTCCTGAACGGAATAGCTGTAGAGAACGGCTACGTGCCCAGAGTTGCGGACGTTGATCAGTTCGTACCCTTCAACGGTGCCTGATGCTTGTTCCCAGTGCATAAGCCGTGCCACTAACTCGCGCATGAGGTTCGCAATCGGCCACAATTCGTCGGTCAATCCTGCTGGAGTTACGGAATAGTATTGCATCGCCCAGTACCTCCCCGCTTCGCGGGTACCAACTCCCCGGCGAACAATCCGTTCGCCGCGTACTCGCCACATTCTAGAACCTAGCAGAATGGGTGTCGAAATCGGCGTTAGCGCTCACCGACCTGGCACTCGCGCCGTTACAACGCAATCTCCGAGCATTGGCCTAACCGTTTCCTGCTTGTGCGCTCCCCACGCCCGCCCCCGCTTTTCGCTAAAATCCTAATGGGGCACATTTCACGGAGCCATCATTCATGAGAATCCTGCGTCCTTTTGTTTTTGGTCTAATTCTGGCTGCCGCCTTCTTCTACTTCACCACCTACCACAACAGCGGCAATAGCCCGAATCCCGTCAGCTGGCTGAGCCGGCCCCAGCACGTTGAAGTCACGGAAGCCGCCGGCGGCGAGTCGCTCGACGCCGAAGAGCAGAACAACATCAGCGTCTACCGCAGAAACATCTCAGGCGTGGTCAACATCACCTCCCGCGCCATGACCTTCGACTTTTTCTATGGCCTCGTCCCGCAGGAAGGCCAGGGCTCTGGCTTCATCATCGACAAGCAGGGCCACATCCTCACCAACTTCCACGTGATCGAGAACGCGCGCGAGGTTTGGGTCACCATGCACGACCGCAAGAAATATAAAGCCACCATCGTCGGAACCGACCAGTCCCACGATCTCGCCGTCATCCAAATCAAGGCCTCCGAACTTCAGCCCATGACGCTCGGCGACTCCACCAACCTCCAGGTCGGCCAGAAGGTCTATGCCATCGGCAATCCCTTCGGATTTTCCGGAACGCTCACCCGCGGCATCGTCAGCTCAATCCGCGGTGTAAAGGAGCCCGATGGCATGGAGATTGAAGAAGCCATCCAGACCGATGCCGCCATCAATCCCGGCAACTCCGGAGGCCCGCTGCTCAACTGGCACGGCGAAGTGATCGGCATCAATACCATGATCGCGTCGAGCGCAGGCCAAAGCGCCGGCATCGGCTTCGCCATTCCGATCAATACGGCCAAGGCCGTCCTCAACGATCTGGTCACGCTCGGCCGTGTTCGCCGTCCCGCGCTCGGCGTGCGCACAATTCCCATCGATCCTGAACTCGCCGGCGAACTCGGCCTCGCCTCTGATTATGGTCTCCTCATCGTGCAAGCGGTTCAGGGAGGAGCCGCCGACCGCGCCGGCCTTCGCGGAGGCACCGAACGCGCCTATCTCGGCAACACCCCCATCATGGTCGGCGGCGACCTGATCGTTGAGATTGACGGAGGCAGAATCGAAACCCAGCAAGACCTCGCCCAGGTCATGAATAAACATCGCGCCGGCGACACAATAAAGGTCACCGTCTACCGCGCCAAGAAAAAAATGGAAATCAACGTAGTCTTGGGCGAAAATCGCGAGCAGGTGTAGCGCCTAACCGCGATAGCTCTTCACAACGTGCTGGCAGATAGGCGCCACTATCAGCCGCGCCCTTACGTGAGGGATTTTGAGCGTAATCGCGTGTTTTCGTCATTTATCGCAGACTAGCCACCACCCGCTCCCACTCGCTAGACTAGGACGACTATGACACCGGCAGGATACATGGCGAAAAGAGTGCAGCCTCCGGTGGGATTTCACGCTGACGGCGTGCGCGACGTGTACTCGGTCAGCCACTGTGTCAACGATGATTTCGCCGACTACATCCAGTACTGGAAGCACAATGGCATTCGGTTGTTTGATTCGCCCGGAAATCATTCGGTCGGTAGCGCAACACAATCACATTCAACTGAAAGGAACATCGCTTTTTTACTACGAAGTCTACGAGAACGAATTCGATGGGAAGAATTGGCTTCCCTATAAAACCGGAGGCATCGTTTCCCACTCAAGTCCTTGTGCCTTCACAAAAGAGCCTTGAGGGGCTTCGATGTGGTCACCTTCTGTGCACACAGTTCACCTGAGTGTTCACCGCTTTCGTGCAACGGCATGGCGGGCGAGATTCCTACGAATGACCATTGCTTGCTTGTTTCCTTTGAAGAGGCTTACGCCACAATCACTGCTGGCACCTTCAACCAAGCCGAACCCGGCCCCTACCGCATTTCCGCCGTCTATTCAGTTCCTTGGAGCAGCGGGGCATAGCTGTTGAAACATCCCGATTACGCTCAGAATCCCAGCAGACAGACAAGCCTCGTTATTCACCTGAGACCTGCCTGTTCCAATCACTCGTTTTTCTCGGCGCCCTCGGCGTCTCGGCGGTGAGATCTTATTCCCATCGCAGTCCTTCATGCTATATAGCATGATATATAGCAGAGGCAAATCGTCATGGCCCCGCGTTCTAAAGCCAAGTCTTCTACAGCGGCATTCAGCATCCGGGTGTTCTGCGAACCATGCGGGGAGTGGCAGGCCAGGCATCCCTCGGCCTTTACTGGTGCGTGCTCATAAACAAAGGGCCCGCGCACATCGGTGTGGCACTTGGTGCAGATCATGCTCTGATCGGCCGTGGCCTTCACGTTGCTGTTCTGGAAGGTGCCATGCACATCATGACAGTCAGTGCACTTGACGGTGCCTTCGTTCACAGGATG
>CAWDPB010000138.1:0-13738 GCA_963804075.1 uncultured Acidobacteriaceae bacterium
AGAGGCTTGTCGGCGCTGCCGTGGTGCTTCTCCTCGGCGCTTTCATCAACCCGTCTGCGCATGCTCAGTATGAAACCGCATCCGTCCTCGGCTTTGTCCATGACGCCTCCGGAGCCGTGATCCCGGGCGCCAAGGTCGAGCTCATCAACACAGCCACAGGCGTTGAGACGACCTTAACGGCAGACGCGCAAGGGCAATTCGAATTTACGAGCGTTCGCGTTGGACAGTTGATTCCAATAGACCGGGGGGGGGAGGGGGGGTACAGGGGTGGTACAGACCGGGAGCATCGCTGACAAAGTAGACTGGGCGGATTCCTGACACTGCAACGGTGGCGAGCGCGCGTACAACGGAGCGCATGCCATGGAAAGCGAGCAGCGTGATAAGAGAGAGAGAGAGAGAACAAAAAATCGGCGTGCCAAGATCGCGATTGGTTCTCCACCCTACCGTTGTGATCGCAATCACTTCCTCGTGTGATTGCACCTACCGCAGTCAAAATGGAACCGGGCAATACTCCTTCCAACAGCAGCAGTAAATTCCAGCAATAAGAGCACGGCAGCACGAAGGAGTTTTGCATGGCAATCCCAGCGATCATCTGGCGGAATCCGAAATCAATCGGGCGGCGCAGGCTTTGGAACAGAGCACGGCACGACGGATTCTCAAGCCTCTACATCGTCGTTCGTTCCGGCGACCGCGACACCGAGTGGGAGGGCCTTCCTAACCTCGAGATGATCGAAGGCGGCATTCCGGCCGCAAGACCCCCCGAAAATCGAAACGCGCAATCGCACGCATAGGGCGCGCTGTCAGGCGCATCATAGTCAGTCGCCACTTCGCCTTTACCCCCTGAAGGAGGGAAGGCCAGCCGCCAACCACTAGCCACCAACCGCAGCTCTGGACACTGATTCCTGCCCATGGGAAAAATTCACGTCCTGCTCGGAACGCGTAGCCAACCAGATCGCCGCGGGCGAGGTGGTGGAACGGCCCGCGTCGGTAGTGAAAGAGCTGCTCGAAAATGCGCTTGACGCGGGCTCGACGCGCATCCGCATCAATGTTGAAGCCGGCGGCAAAAAACTTATCCAGATCATCGATAACGGCTGCGGCATGGTGCGCGACGACGCCATGCTTGCTTTCGAGCGCCACGCAACCTCGAAAATCAAAGACACCGACGATTTGCTGAGCATCGCCACGCTGGGATTTCGCGGCGAGGCACTCCCCTCCATTGCGTCCGTCGCCCGCCTGCACCTCGAAACCCGCGCCGACGAAGAAGCTTCCGGCACCGTAATCGAAATCAACGGCGGCAAAATGATCCGCGTGGAAGAAGCCGGCCTGCCGCTCGGCACCTCGATCACCATTCGCGATCTCTTTTTTAATACGCCAGCGCGAAAGAAATTCCTGCGCTCGGAATCGACCGAACTCTCGCACATCGCCTCGCTCGTAACCCACTATGCGCTCGCCCACCCGGACAAGCATTTCGAGTTGCACTCCGCCACCAATGCATTGCTGGTTGCGCCGCCGGTCGCTGGTCACCGCGAGCGCGTCTACCAGGTGTTTGGCCGCGAAACACTCGACCAGTTGATCCCGTTGGCCGCCTTGCAAGCGCTGGAGCGCGTCGGATTGCCGCAGCCTCCGCCGTGGCGGCGCGATCCTGAAGGAGAATTGGAGAAGCCGGAACCGGGCGAACTTCGCCTCCACGGCTTTGTTTCAAACCCGAGATTCAGAAGCTCAATCGCAATTCGATCTTCATTTTCGTGAATGGCCGGCTGATTCGCGACCGCCTCATCCAGCACGCGCTGACCGAGGCTTACCGCAATATTCTGCCTCCCACGGTTTATCCGGTCGTGCTGCTTTTCATCGAGATGCCGCCCGCCGAAGTCGATGTGAATGTGCATCCGTCAAAAACCGAGGTGCGCTTCCGGCAGCAGACAGTCGTCCACGATTTTGTGCGCGATGCTGTGCGCGACGCGCTGATGAAAGCGCGCCCAGTACCGCAGTTCCTGTCGGAGATCAACGCCCAGCCCTCGGCCAGTGCCGGCCTGACGCCGGGCGCGCGCGGCGGCAACTCCGGCCAAGCCGCATGGCGAAGCTTGTACGAAGCGCCGCAAGGTGGATTTGGCTCTGCGCAGAACGACGCCATCGATGCGATCGCGCAGCCCGGTTTTGCTTTGCAACAACCGCCGATCGCGCCATCCACCGCTCGTCTCGCCTTCGAAGGCGGAGTTGCGGTCGAGGCGAATGCGGCGGTCTCGCTGGCGCGCGCGCCCGAGGCGGCCGTTCCCGATCACGGGTGCGCTCCGCCCATCGATGGCGAGGCGCAAAGCACGCCCACACTCGAGTCTCTTCGCACTCTGAAGGCTCTGGGGCAAATTCGAAATTCATTTATCCTCGCCGTCAACGAAGACGGTCTTTGGATCATCGATCAGCACGTGGCGCACGAGCGTGTGCTGTTTGAACGCGTGCTGCGCCAGCGAGCCGCGCAAAAAGTGGAAAGCCAGCGACTGCTGATGCCGCTGCTCATCGAACTGACGCCCGCGCAACAGGCGGTATTCAGCGAGATTGCAAACGAACTGGAGCACAACGGCTTCGAATCCGAGCCATTCGGCTCGCGCAGTGTCGCGGTCAAAGTTGCGCCCGCCGGAGTGGAGGCGTCGCAGGTTGAGCACATGCTACACGAAATTCTGGAGCAGCTCACTCGGGAAGAACAGGCGCTGAATCTTGATGCCATGCGCACGCGGATTGCGGCTTCCATCGCTTGCCACGCGGCAATCAAGGTCAACATGCCGCTGGAGCAGAACAAAATGCAGTGGCTCTTAGAGGAATTGGCGAAGACGCAGCATCCGATGACGTGCCCGCATGGCCGGCCGGTCGTGCTGCGGTACACGATGACGGAAATTCAGAGAGCGTTTAAAAGAATCTAGGGACGAACTGATCGCGCGCGGGGATCGCTGTCCAGCGGGCCGAAGCTCCGCAGTTGAATGAACATTGTGTTCTAATCGAATCCATGACGGAAGTTGAACTTCAGCAGGCGCGCAATCAGAAGTGGCATCTCGACGGGCAACCGATCCGGACCCTCGAGCAGGCCCGCGCCTTTCTGGATTCAGTCGGTTTTTGCCTGATGTATCCCGCGCGGCCCAGCGTGCTGGCGCCGACGTTTGTGGGCGCATGGGTCGGTAGCGACGACAAACTCCCCATGCAGCAGCACGCTTTTGCCGATCCCCGGGCAAAGGAAGCGAAAGAGCTGATGGTTCGCACGCTGCGCGATCAGGCGGCGTACGAAGTGCCGCTTATCGACGAGAACAACGCTTTTCTGGTGGCGGCGCGAGTCTTCCCTTTTTATTACGCCCTGGTGGGAGAGCGGAACCCGAAACAGCCGCCCAAGGCTGGGCGCTCGCTCGCCGTATTCACCGCTGGCATGTGACGCCTTTGAAATCATCCGCAAGCGCGGGCCAATATCAAAAACAAAGCTCGGAGAAATGCTCGGCGGAGCGCTTTCGACAGCGGGCCTGGACCGCGCGCTCCTGGAATTATGGGCGAAACTGCGGGTGACGCGCGTCGATTATTCGGAAGATGAAGGCTCTGTCTGGGACGAATTGGAGCGCTGGGCGCCAGACAAAGTTTGGGATGGTGTAAATGCGTCGGCAGGCGAGGCGCTCTCTGGGCTGCTCTCGCGCTACCTGGATTGCGTGGTGGCGGCGGAACAGGATGAAGTGGAACAATTCTTCTCCACTATCGTTACGCGCTCGCGCATGAAGGACGCGATTCGGGCTTTGCTGGCAGCGCGTCAATTAGCGTTTATCCGAATCGGCAGCAAGTCGCTGCTACAGATCGCACCGCAAAGAGAAGCTTTTGTGTTGCGCCCGCGCGCCGCTGTTCCGACCATTAAGAGGCCGTTGACCGCACAGAGAAATGCGGGCCAATGGAGGAAGCGGTAAGAATATTCAGTGGGTCAGCCGAAACATCCCGCCCGTTTTTCCTTGAACTCATCCGTCAGACTCAGCCGTGTACAATTCCGAGTTTGCAGATGACCGACTCTTCCGACACGAAAACTTACCATTGCCATCGACGGACCCGCCGGCGCGGGAAAGAGCACGATTGCGGCGCGCGTGGCACGCATGCTCGGCTACATGAATCTGGAGAGCGGCGCCATGTATCGCGCGCTCGCGCTCAAGGCGATTGAGTGGGACGCGTCGTTTGAGGACGAGGCAGCTCTCCTCAAAATGGCCCAGGAATCGCGGATTGCGCTTCAGTCGACGCGGACTGGCAACCGCGTATTGCTCGACAACCGCGACGTCTCATCCCGCATCCGCGAGCGCGATGTGACAGAAGCGGCTTCGAAAATCTCCGTTCATCCCAAAGTGCGCGAATGGATGGTCGCACGCCAGCGCGAAATGGGCCTCGGCGGTGGCGTGGTGATGGAAGGCCGCGATATCGGCACAAAGGTCTTCCTCGATGCGGATCTGAAGATTTTTCTCGATGCCGATCCCGTGATCCGCGAGCAGCGCCGGCTCGATCAGCAGAGGGTAAAGGGCGCGTCGGCCGAATCGATGGCCGCCGAACTCCGCGAGCGCGACCGGCGCGACCGCACCCGCGCGGCCTCTCCGCTAGTGGCTGCGGAAGACGCCGTACTGGTCGATTCCACTCACCTGAGCGAGGACGAAGTCGTCGAGCGAATCGAACGGCTGGCCGCAGAAAAACTCGCAGCGAAGCGGTAGTCGGTGCTGCCCGCTCACCACAACGGCGGCTGAGCGTCAAATGTGTTAGGTGTCCTTGTGAATCTTGCACGCTACGCTGCAATAGCCATCGCAGTTGTTATTTTTTCTCTCGCTTCCGCAACCCAAGCGCAAACATCTCGATTAACGTCAGCCGAAGCGGCAGTTCTTTCTCGTAACGGCTGGCCGACGGCCTCCGCCGCGGAGACCGGCCTTTCGCAGGCAAAACTCGACGCGATGGCCTCGGACATCCGCACAGGGAAATTCGTGAAAATCGGAAGCGTTCTGATTGCTCGCCACGGAAAGCTCGTGTATGAAGGCTATTTCGATGGCGATGCGGCATCCCTCCGGGATACGCGATCCGCCACCAAGAGCATCACCGATGCGCTGGTCGGAATTGCGATTGACGACCACAAGCTAAGCGGAGTCGACGCGCGCGTGCTCGCGCTGCTGCCAAGCGGGCGAAAAAGCTCCAGAATCCCGATCCGCGAAAAACGTCAATCACGGTCGAGGATTTTCTAACCATGAGTTCACCGCTTGAGGGCGACGACTGGAACGATGCCTCGCGCGGCAACGAAGAGCGGATGTATTTGGTCGAGGATTGGGCACAGTTCATCCTCGATCTTCCCATTCGCGGCCGCATGCATGTGGGCGAAAAAGAGGACCCGCCACCGTATGGCCGCAATTTCAGCTACTGCACCGGTGGAGTCTTTACCTTGAGCGAAGTGCTCCAGACAGTCACCGGCATACGCACCGATCGCTATGCGGAGCAAAAGCTTTTTGCGCCGCTCGGAATCACAGATGCAGAATGGGTGTACTCGCCGCTCGACATCGCGCAGACTGGCGGCGGATTGCGGCTCCGTCCACGCGACCTGCTGAAGATTGCGCAGCTTTATCTTAATGGTGGCGAGTGGCATGGCCAGCGCATCGTGAGCGAAGCATGGGTGAAGACCTCGATCACGCCGCATGCGCGTATCGACGAGACCACCGAATATGGATATCTATGGTGGCTAAAGTCGTTTCCTGGCAACGGCAGAAGCTATCCAGCATTTTTCATGTCGGGGAACGGCGGTAACAAGGTGGTGGCGGTCCCATCGTTGGATATGGCCGTCGTCATCACGAGCACGAACTACAACACCCACGGCATGCACGAACAAACAGAGAAGATCCTCACCGAGTACATATTGAGTGCCGCGGAAAGGTAAGGAAAGGCCTCAGGTTAAACACCACGCGCCGCCACTCCATATCTGCTGTTCCGTGGAAGCCTGCTACACTCTTTCTCCATATATGAGAGTCCCGAAAATCCTCTTCTATTGCGCGCTGGCCGCGAGCTTGCCCGTAGCGCTAGCGGCGCAAGCCACACCGGCACCGGCGAATCCATCCGCCTCCAGCGCAACCTCGACCGAGTTTCGCACGCCGGAAGAAAAGCATCTGCGCAACGTTCGCCAGCTTACCTTCGGTGGGTCGAACGCCGAAGCCTACTTCTCCGCCGACGGCAAGAAGCTGATCTTCCAATCCACGCGCGACAACCTGCAGTGCGACCAGATTTTCACCATGAACATGGACGGACCGGACCAGAAGATGGTCTCGACCGGAAAGGGACGCACCACTTGCAGCTACATCTTCCCGCACGGAGACAAGATCCTCTATTCCTCCACGCACCTGGCCGACGCCGCCTGCCCGCCGCGGCCCGACTTTTCCAAAGGCTACGTGTGGGCCATCTATCCGGGATACGACATTTTCACCGCCAAGCTCGACGGCTCCGACCTGAAGCAATTCACCACTACTCCCGGCTACGACGCCGAAGCCACCATCTCAGAAGACGGCAAGAAGATCGTTTTCACTTCCACTGCGCAACGGCGACCTCGACATCTACTCGATGGACGCCGACGGCAAGCACGTCAAGCAGCTCACCCATGAACTCGGCTACGACGGCGGGCCGTTTTATTCCAAAGACCGCAAGTGGATCGTCTACCGCGCCTATCATCCCAAGACGGACGCGGAGATCGCCGAGTATAAAGACCTCCTGAAGCAGAACCTGATCCGTCCCACTACGCTCGAGATCTGGCTCATGAAAGCCGATGGCAGCCAGAAGCGCCAGCTCACCAGCCTGAATGCGGCCAGCTTCGCCCCGTCATTTTTCCCCGATGGCAAGGGCGTTATTTTCGCCACCAATGTAGGGTCCACCGGCGGAATGGGCAATTTCGAGCTGTACACCATTAAGACCGACGGCACCGGCCTCGAGCGCATCACCTACAGCGACGGCTTCGACGGCTTCCCGATGTTCAGCCCCGACGGGAAGCAGTTGGTCTGGATTTCTCACCGCAACGGCAAGCAGCCGCATGAAACCAACGTTTTTATTGCGGATTGGGTGGAGTGAGAGAGGTCAGACGTTAGAAGTAAGAGGTCAGATTGCAGAAGCCAGAAGTCGGATTGCAGAAGTTGAGATTTTCAACATTGAGAGATCTGGCTTTTGAAGTCCCCTGTGAACCTCGGTGTACCCCGTGGTTCAAACGTCTTGTGCCTTCCACAAAACTCTATGTTGGTCCGATTTGCGAGCTTTCGCGGAGAAGTTGCTCTTTGATTTTCTCAGGCAGGCGGGACGTTTGAAGAATTTCGGCCAGTTGCGATGGCAGGATTCCTTGAGCAAACTCCAGCGCACGGGCCAGCGATAGATACTCGGTCCGCAACAGCGCAATTTGCACGTCGCGCCGATATGACCACTTTGCATGCTGCGCGACAGCCTGAATGAGCGCTGCGCTGGCTTCTGCCTGAAGCACGGCCTGCACGACGAAGGCCTCTGTCAATCGGCCATTCTCAAGAGCGGCGCGCATGATGCGTTCTTCCGAGTCGGCGAGCAATGCACCCCCAATTCTCCCAGAGCCTCGACGCGCCAGGGTCAGCCGCTCACCCAACGTGACGGTGGCAAGCCGCGCAACCAAAACCTCATCGGCCGCTCGCTTCACGTCGGCGGGCACGGCGGGCAAGAGCGCTACCTTCATCAAATCGAACGTATAGAACTGCCGGATCAGCGGCACCGACACATGGCGCGGCGTATGGAGATGCGACGCCAGCGCAACCTTCACTTTGCGGAGCTTGAGCAACGAGCGATTCTTGCTGAGTTGTTCCAGCACGTCGCCGGGCAAGTCTGCATGCTGAAGCAGGGCGAGCGTGAGATCAGCCGTAAGCTCTGGATCGCTGGCGGCGCGCATCAAATCGTCGTGCGACACGCTGTGGACGACGTCCTCTAAAAGCCCGCCGGCATCGTCAACGACGGTAGCGATCGCAGAATACTTGGACAACTTCCGACTCTCCTCTCGCGCGCTCCTAAGGACTCAGCCGTTAGCGACGTCAACCCGTTTTCTTCTGCCCCGCAGCTCGCGCCAGTGCGAGTGCTCCCAGGACCGGATCGACGAAATCATCGCGCACCTCGATCCCCGGAAAACTCGCGACAAGCTTATTGTAGAAAACGCGCCGCACCTCCGCCGACTGACGAAAGACGCTGCCCGTCGTGGCCACTGGTGCGTAGAGAGGATCAGGCGAAATACGGCGAAGAACAATCGCCGCAAGCGAGGCCAGTTCAGCTCCCGCACGAACCAAAAGCTCCTGAGAAATACGATCGCCTTGCTCGGCGGCACGCAGCACTACCGGGAAGAGGCGCGGGAATTCCGGCGGCGGCATCGAATTGGCGTGCGGAATCAGCGCATCCATATCTCCGAGCTTCCACGCATCCAGAATGCGCGCGGTAAGCGCTGTCTCTTCGTTTCGATCGCGAGCGCGCAATACAGCGGAAACCGCCTGCCTGCCGATCCAGTGGCCGGAGCCCTCGTCGGAAACGGCGAATCCCCAGCCGCCCGCGCGCGCGGTGTGCCCCGCAGCGTCGCGTCCAAGAACGATCGAGCCAGTACCGGCAATCGCGATCACGCCTGGGCCCGATCCGAACGCGGCTTGCAGCGCGATGATTGTATCGGTGGTAACTTCGATGCGCGAAGCCGGGAACTCCGGATTAAGCTCGTCGACGATTGCGCGAACGCGCGCCGCGATTTCAGGCCGTCCCGCTCCGGATGCGCCTATGCAGAGGGAGCGAATCTGCGAGAACGTAATTTGGGCCGTGGCGCACACCTGGCGAATCGCGGTGTGCAAGGACTCTCGCGCCCGCGTTTCTCCCACGCGCACGATATTGCTGCCGCCCGACGCAGCAGTAGCGAGCACGGTTGTTTCGTCACCTAATGCACAGCGGGTTTTCGTCCCTCCGCCATCGATTCCGAGATAGTAGGCCATCGCGCTCGTTCGAACCCGCAGTGTTCTTTCAGGAACCGTCAAAGGCCAGAGTGACGATTTCAGCAGCGAAAAACTAAATCCCAAAAGCAACCCCGAAAACAGAACTATTTCTCTCCCGCCAATTTTGCATACTGCTGCACCAGATCTTTGGCAAATACCTCTTCTGTTTCCGTGTGCATCAGCGCCGCACTTGCCTCCGCTTCAACCTGGGACAGCTCATCGTTGTTCAGGTCCGAGAGGCTGCCCTCCGCATTGCGCCTCGCCAGCCACTTCTGCAAGTCGAGCCACGTCGCTAAGGTGCTCTGCTGCATCGTCAAGAATTCCTCCTGAAGCACATAGGCTTGCGTATAACCATGGACCTCGGAGTAATCCATGTAACTGAGCGCTCCGGTGCTGGCAGCCGTGCTCCAGGCGGTCGCGCTCAACGGGAACAGACCAAACGACCAATCGAGCTTGGAGGTGCGGTCATTGCGGCGGTTCTTCCGGTACGCCTCAATCGTTTCTATGGTTGCTTTGAGCCGCCGCTCCGCGTCGGGCGCTGCCGTCAGCCCGCCTTCAAGCAACCGGCGGTTTTCGCGAATTTCGGCGGCGAGATTGGTCCGGGCCTCGTCGGCCAGCAACCGGTGATGCCGCCACTCGATCAATCCCTCAAGAGAAAGTGCGATCAGTATCCCCAGGATTACTGTGAGCAAATGAAGAAAAAAATCCTTTACTGAATTGACTGGTCCATGGGGCGGGTGTATGTCCACGATAGCTCCTGCGAAGCCGCGCTGGTGGTGGTCATTGAAGGTGATAAGAGTAACACAGGTTCCCCGGCAGGTAGGGCCCGAACATACCTGTACAATGCAGCGGACGTTTGCTTCCACGAGAGAAACGGTAAACGGAGCTTCTACCGAAAGGACGCGCATTGGGACTGAATCGGATCGACCTGCTGATCGTCGCGGCATATCTGGCCGGGATCACTCTGTTCGGCTTGCGCTTCCGCAAGCGGCAGCGCACCATGCGCGACTACTTTCTTGCGGGCCGTGATATTCCCTGGTGGGCGATTGCGCTCTCGATTGTCGCGGCCGAAACCAGCACGCTAACCATCATCAGCATTCCCGGCCTCGCCTACGATTCGAATTTCACCTTCCTGCAATTGGTCATGGGATATATGGCGGGGCGCATCATTATCAGCTTGGTGCTGCTGCCGCAATATTTCCGGGGCGAACTCTATACCGCCTACCAGTTGATCGAGCGCCGCTTCGGGCCGCAGCTTCGCACGCTGACCGCGGCCATTTTTCTTGTGACGCGCGCCGCCGCCGAGGGCGTGCGCGTATACGCAGTCTCAATTGTGGTTTCGATTGCGCTGGGGACGGGCGAAATCGCGTCGATTGCCATCATCACGCTGCTCACTTTGATCTACACATTCGAAGGCGGATTAGCCGCGGTGATCTGGACCGATGTCGTGCAGACCTTCATTTATATCAGCGGAACACTCATAGGGCTGGCGACCATTCTTCATCTGCTGCCGGGAGGATGGGCGTCGGCGCACGCCATCGCGACGAGCTTCGACAAGTTTCGCGTGTTCGATCCAGCCGTTTCAGCGCACTGGCCGTTTCTGGATTTCTCGAAGCCATACACGCTTTGGGCGGGCATCATTGGCGGCGCATTTTTTATTACGGCAAGCCATGGCACCGATCAGTTGATCGTGCAAAGGCTGCTGGCAGCGCGCAATCAACGCCAGTCAGTCACGGCTCTGCTCGCAAGCGGCGTGGCAATTTTTTTTCAGTTCGCTCTATTTCTTTTCGTTGGCGTCCTGCTCTTCGCCTATTATCGGATCCCTTCGTCGGCGTTCGGCCGCGCCGACCGCATTTATCCCACCTTCATTGTGACCCACATGCCACACGGGATTTCGGGACTGCTGATCGCGGCCATTCTCGCGGCGGCAATGTCAAACCTGAGCGCAGCGCTCAATTCGCTTTCGTCGAGCACGATGATGGATTTCTATTTCCGCTGGCGGCCGGAGATGAACGAGCGTCGTCGGATGCGATTGGCAAGGCTGACAACAGTCGCATGGGCACTGGTGCTGTTCGGACTGGCGGTGCTTGCGCTCCACCGCGCGGGCAGAGTTGTCGAGGTCGGATTACAAATCGCCTCGATCACCTATGGCGCTCTGCTCGGAGTGTTTCTGCTCGGCGTTCTGACGAAGCGCGCAACTCAAAGCGGTGCAATCGCAGGAATGATCGCGGGCTTAGGGGTCGAATTGTATTTGTGGCATTGGACTACCGTGGCCTTCACCTGGTGGGTCGCCATCGGAATGTGTGTTACGTTCGCGGTGGGATATGCCACCAGCACCATGTGGAGGGCGAAGCCATGAATCAGAATCGTATTACTTCCGAAATCATCGGCACGGCAATGAAAGTCCATCGAAAACTCGGGCCAGGCCTGCTGGAGTCGGCATACGAGGCGTGCATGGAGTACGAACTCAAAATGACCGGAATGCGGGTGGAGCGGCAGAAGGCTGTACCGCTGGTGTACGAAGCGGTAAAGCTCGATTGCGGCTTCCGCGCCGACCTTGTCGTTGACGGCCTAGTCGCGGTGGAACTTAAGTGCAAAGAGGCGTTGCATCCCGTGGATGAGGCTCAACTCTTGTCTCACCTCCGGCTTGTGAACCTTCCCGTTGGATTGCTCATCAACTTCCATGTCGTGCTCCTCAAAAACGGGATTCGCCGACTAGTAAACAATTATCGGGAGGAGGACTATGAAAAGCCTTGAACCGCAGAGAGCGCTGAGGGGAAAGCAGAGAACGCAGAAAGTACATAGCGAGACAACTCCTCACAGAAGTCCTCAGCGTCCTCTGCGGATTTCTCTGCGGCCTCAGCGGTTAAAATCTTTCTCTCACACTGCCAACGATTTATGACTTCGCAACCGCCAAGTCCCCGCCCCGATCTCGCTCGCGATCTAAAACTCTCGCACGCGGGCGCGATTGTCGTCGGGACCATCATTGGCAGCGGAATCTTTCTGGTTCCGCAGGAAATGATGCAGGCGGTGGGCTCGGCCCGCATCGTTTATCTCGCCTGGCTCGTAGGCGGCATGCTTTCGTTTTTCGGCGCGTTAACCTACGCCGAGTTGGGCGCGATGAAGCCGCAGGCCGGAGGCGAGTATGTCTATATCCGCGACGCCTACGGGCCGTTGGCCGGCTTTCTGTATGGATGGACCTGGTTTCTGATCGCCAAGCCCGCCTCCATCGCCACGGTCACCACCGGACTGGTGCGCACGCTCGCCACGTTCCCCGTGTTCTCATTTTTCTCGCGGCCTTGCATCTCGTTCGCTGCCATCTCTAGCCCGTTTTCGGTCACCTATGGGCAGATCGTAGCCATCGGCGCAGCCATCCTGATTACGTGGCTGAATGCTCTCGGCATCCGCAAAGCTGGAGAATTCCAGTTCTTGTTCACGCTGCTGAAAGTCGCAATCATTCTCGCGATCATCGCCGTCGGCTTCAGCTATCAGGGAGGAACCTGGGCGAATTTCGCGACCGGTTTTGCGGGCGCGAAAGGCGGCTTGGGCGGATTCTTCGCCGCGCTGGTAGCGGCTCTGTGGGCCTATGACGGCTGGAACGACCTGACCATGGTGGCCGGGGAAATCCGCAATCCGCAGCGCAACATCCCGCTTTCACTTATTTGGGGAGTCGCGACCGTGGGAGCTCTTTACATTCTGATGAATGCGGCCGTGCAGTATGCCATGCCAGCTTCGGCGGTGGCGGCCTCGGCACGTCCGGCTGCCGATGCCGTCGCGCTGGTTCTCGGGCACGGTGGGGCCATTCTCGTGTCAGTCGGCATAGCGGTCTCCATGCTGGTCACTCTGAACGGCACCATCATGAGCGGAGCGCGCGTGCCCTATGCCATGTCACGCGACAGATATTTCTTTCGATCCCTTGCCGAGGTGCATCCCCGTTTCCACACGCCGTCGGTGGCGCTAGCTGTGCAATGCGGATTGTCGATCTTGCTGCTGCTCGGCGGAGGTAGCTTCCGGCAGTTCTTCTCCCTCGCCATCTTCGCCGAATGGCTTTTTTACATGATTGCCGGCAGCACACTGTTTGTCTTCCGCCGCCGCGACCCGCAGGCCCCACGGCCGTACCGTGTGCTCGGCTATCCAATGGTACCCGCGCTCTTCGTGGCCGCCTCGGCAGTCCTTCTTTATTACACCTTCACCGACAATCTCCGCTATTCGGGCGAAGGATGCCTGGCCATTCTGGCGGGAGTACCGGTCTTTCTTTACTTTTCGCGCAGGCGCAGGCTGGAAAACTCCGAGAAAAGGTAATGAATCAAGTGGAAAACGCGTTACTAAAGGACAAGCGCAAGCGGCACATTTACCCCCCTCTGAAACTCACTTAAGTTAGAGACTCCAGCCCTAAGCATTCTCCGCCTGCATGGGCCCCTTGGAGTGTATGGATGCCTACGTCCGATCGTGAGTTTCAGCTCGGCCTACTACCCGAGAAGCCTTCAAACTGGCGCACTTTCGCGGCCAGCTACGGGATGGTTACGGCATTCGTCATTTTCCTGGCACTCATCGGAATCGTCGCGCCCGATACGCTGGAAATGCTGCCCAACTTTCGCGTGACGGAACTCGTCCCCTTGCCCTCGCGCAGGCACATGTCGAAGCCAAAGCCTCTGCCAGTTCACGCCAAATTATTGCCGCCGGACCCTGTGTTCCAGACCCCCAAGCTGATGGTGCCGCGTGAGGCGATCGCTCCCAAGCCGCACCAGGAAGTG